>JAWLCP010000004.1:0-60660 GCA_041687115.1 Anaerolineae bacterium | reverse complement strand
GCTGTCCGCTCTGGTCGGCAAGTCGCTCCTGGTGCGGGCGTCTGATGGGCGCTACCACGTGCACGAGCTCTTGCGGCAGTACGCCGCCGAGAAGCTGCATGAGGACCGCGAGCAGCAGGCGGAGGCGCGAGCGCGGCACGCTGACCATTACGCGGCCTTTCTTGAGGCCCAGGAGCCGGCGCTGAAGGGAGCACACCAGCGAGAGGCGGTGAACGCCATCCGGGCCGAGATCGACAACGTGCGAGCAGGCTGGCGCTGGGCCGTCGATCGCCTGACTCGTGGATTGGGAGACGGGGCGGCGATGGACGTGGTGGGGAGATCGTTGGAGGCCCTGTACGTTTTCTACCGCATGCAGGGCTGGTATCAAGAGGGTACGCAGACGTTCGCCGGGGCGGCCGCTGCCCTGCTTCCACGGGAGGCGACGCTCGAGGACCTGACTCCAGACGAACAGCGGCTCTGGGGACAGTTGCTGGCGCGGCAGGGGAAGTGCTGCGAGTTCACGCAGCACGCCGATCAGGCCCAGCAGCTGTTCGAGGGCAGCCTGTCCGTCTTCGAACGCCTGGGGGCCCGGCGCGAGATGGCGCTCCCGCTGCACGGCCTCGGGTATATGGCGCACATTCGGGGCGACTATACTCAGGCCGAGGCCTATTTTGGCCGCAGTCTGGATCTCTACCGAGAATACGGGGATCTATGGGGAATGGCGGTCACCCTCGGGAACCTTTGTCTGGTCTCGCGCCGCCGGGGTGCCTTCGACGAGGCCAAAGCACAGTGTCAGGAAAGCCTGAGGCTCCGCCGACAGATCGGCGATCGCCAGGGCATCGCCTCCGCACTGAACAACCTCGCGTTGGTGCAGTGCACTCTGGGTGAATACGCTGAGGCCCAGGAGGTCCTACAAGCCTCTTTGAAGATCTGCCAGGAGGTCGGCTACAGGGTGGGCACGGCCAACGCGTTCACGCATCTCGGTCACGCGGCGTTCCGACTGGGAGATCCAGAGGCGGCCAGGCGCTGGATGCGTGAGGCGTCGTCGGTCTACCGAGAGCTAGGCGACACCTGGGGTGTGGCGATCACGTTGAACAATCTCGGGTATATCGCCATGGAGCAGGCCGATTACGTGAGCGCGGAACGCCTCTGTCGCGATAGCGTCGAACTCTATCGGCAGGTGGGCGTTCGAGCAGGGCTGGCCAACACGCTGGCAAACCTCGCACAAGCCTGCTACCGTCTGGGCCAACGGGACCGGGCCTGGGAGAGCTTCCGCGAGGCCCTGGAGATCGCCCGGGACGCCAGCGCCATCCCCACCGTTCTGAAGACGCTGGTGGGCCTCGCCCGTCTGTGGGCCGATGGGGGGAACGCGGGACGAGCGCTGGCTCTGGTTGCCTTCGCCCTGGGTCAGTCCGCCATCAGCCAGGCGGTGGAGGAGCAGACCGCCAACCTGTTCGCGGAGATCGCGGCCACGCTGCCCGAGGGCCAGGTGACCACCATAAAGGCCCGCGCCCAGTCTCGCCCGCTGGAGGAGGTGGTGGAGGAGGAGCTCGACGACGTCCACGGTCCCACCTGACGACCCACGGCTCTCTCAACGACCGAGCCCCGTCAATCCCAGGCTGCAGCCGATCAGATCCAGCTGCTCCCTCAGCGGACGGCGGCGACCGTTCCCTCCGGGATCTCGCGCCCCTTGAACTGGCTGGTGTACAGGTCGTGGTAGAAGCCGCGCCGGGCCAGCAGCTCCTCGTGGTTCCCACGCTCCACGATGCGGCCGTCCCGCACCACGAGGATGCGATCGGCATCCCGGATGGTGCTGAGGCGGTGGGCGATGACGAAGCTCGTCCGCCCCTCCATCAGCCGCAGCAGCGCCTCCTGGATGCGCATCTCGGTCCGCGTGTCGACGCTGCTGGTCGCCTCGTCGAGGACGAGGATCCTCGGGTCGGCCAGGATCGCGCGGGCAATGGCGAGCAGCTGTCGCTGCCCCTGGCTCAGGTTCCCCCCCCGCTCCGTCAGCTTCGTGTCGTACCCCTCCGGAAGACGGCGGATGAACTGATCGGCGTTCGCCAGCTCCGTCGCGGCGATCACCTCCTCGTCCGTCGCGTCGAGCCGTCCGTAGCGGATGTTCTCCATGACCGACTCGGAGAACAGGAACGTGTCCTGCAGTACGATGCCCAGCTGCCGGCGCAGGCTCTCCTTGATCACGTCGCGGATGTCGACCCCGTCGATGGAGATCGATCCAGCATCGACGTCGTAGAAGCGCGTCAACAGGCTGACCATCGTGGTCTTGCCGGCTCCCGTCGGCCCGACGAGGGCGAAGGTCCGGCCCGGCCACGCCTCCAGGCTGACGTCCTTGATGACCGGGACGCCGGGCTCGTAGCCGAAGTCGACGTGGTCGAACACGACCTCGCCGTCGACCTCCTCAAGCTCCACCGCATCCGGTGCGTCGGGCATGTCCGGCTCCTCGTCGAGGATCTGGAAGACGCGCTCGGCACCGGCGAGAGCCGACTGGAGCTGGTTGTAGAGGTCGCCCAGCTGCCGCAGCGGTGCGGCGAAGCGGCGGGAGTAGTTGTAGAAGGTGGCGATGGTGCCCACGGTGGCCAGGCCCTCCAGCACCATCCACCCGCCCAGTCCGGCCAGGATGGCGATGTTCGCGTTGCTCAGAATGCCCATCAGGGGCGCGACGAGCATGGCTAAGGTCTGAGCACGAGTGCCCACATCCCGCACCACCTCGTTCGCCCGGTCGAAGTCGGCCAACGCGCGGGCCTCCTGACCGTAGGCGATGATGACGCGCTGCCCGCTGAACATCTCCTCCAACTGCCCGTTCAGCTGCCCGATGCGCCGCTGGTAGTCCCGGAATCCGCTCCGCGTGCGCTGGCCCACCCAGCCCACGAACCAGAGCATGAAGGGAAACACGATCATGGAGCCCAACGCCAGCCAGAAGTTGATGGCGAACATCATCACCAGGATTCCGACCAGCGTGAGCAGCCCGGAGACCGTCTGGGTCACCTGCTGCGAGAGGACGCGATTCAGGACGTCCAGGTCGTTCGTCAGACGGCTCATCAGCTCGCCGTGGGGATGGCGGTCGAAGAAACTGAGCGACAGGCTCTGGAGATGGACGAACAGGCGCTCCCGCAGGTCCCGCAGCAGCTGCTGGGAGATCGTCGCCATGAGCAAGGACTGCCCTCCCTGGGCCAGCCAGGCGCCCAGGTACGCTCCCAGCATCAGCACCACCATGCGCCGCAGGCCGCCCGCGTCCCCCGCGCCGATGAAACGGTCGATGGCCAGCCCCATGAAGAACGGGGCTACCAGGTTGAGCGCCGTGCTGACGATCACCAGGAAGAAGACGACGATCAGCCTCAGGGTGTAGGGTCGAAAGGCCGCCAGTAGCCGTCCTAAGGTGCCCCCGACGTCCTCCGCCCGCTCGATGCGCGCCCCGCCCCTCCCTGGGCCGTGTCCTGGGCCCGGACCTTCTCGTCGCTCTCGCTCCTTTCTCGCCTCAGCCACTGGCCACTCCTCCGTCTCCCAACTGGGAGCGGTAGATCTCCTGATAGATCTCGCTCGATTCCATAAGCTCCTCGTGCGTCCCTACCGCGACCACCTCACCGCGCTCGAGGACGACGATCTTGTCTGCGGTCAGCACCGAGCTGACCCGCTGTGCGATCACGAACGTGGTTGCACCGTCCATCAGCTGCTCCAGCGCGCTCTCGATCTCGATCTCGGTCTTCACGTCGACGTTCGACGTGCTGGCATCCAGGATCAGCACCTCTGGATGGACGAGGAGCGCCCGGGCGATGGCGATGCGCTGCTTCTGCCCACCCGACAGGTTCACGCCGCGCTGTCCCACCTCGGTGTCGTACCCGTCCGGGAAGGAGGTGATGAAATCGTGCGCCTGAGCCGCCTTCGCCGCCTCGATCACCTCACTCTCCAGAGCGTCGGGGCGCCCGTAGCGGATGTTGTCGCGGATGGTGCCGGTGAACAGCACCGGCTCCTGCAGCGCGACGCCCACGTGGGTGCGCAGCTGGTGGAGGGGCAGCTCCCGCACGTCCACCCCGTCCACCATCACCCGCCCCCGGTCCGCGTCGTAGAAGCGAGGGATGAGGTGGACCAGGGTCGACTTCCCGGCGCCCGTGGCGCCCAAGAGGGCCACCGTCTGGCCAGGTTCCGCAGTCAGGTCGACGTCCTTCAACACCATCTCACCGCAGTCGCCGTCGTAGCTGAAGCAGACGTCCTCAAACACGACCCGTCCCCCAATGCGGTCCAATGAGACGGTGTCGGCTGCGGGCTTCACCTCCGGCTCCGTGTCCAGCACCTCCCATATCCTCCCCGCCGACGCGCTGGCGGACGAGATCGGCATGACCATCATGCCCAGCATCATCATCGGGAAGAGGGCGTAGAGCATGTAGTTGACCGCCGCCACCAGCTGACCGACGGTGAAGGTGCCCTGAATGGTGGAGATCCCCCCAAACCAGACCACGCCAACCACGCCCAGGTTGACGAGGAGAAACATGGTGGGGATGACGAGGGCCAGGACTCGCATGACGTGCAGAGTCTGGTCGAGAAGGTCGCGGTTGGCTCGCCCAAAGCGGTCAATCTCGTAGCCTTCGCGCACGAATGCCTTCACCACGCGCACCCCGGCCAGGTTCTCCTGAAGCACCTGGTTGAGACGGTCGAGCTTCTCCTGCACGGCGAGGAAGAGGGGGCGGGCTTTGGTCAGGAACAACCACACGAAGACGGCGATCACGGGCACGAGTGCTCCCATGATAAGGGTGAGCTGCGGGCTGGTGAGCACCAGCATGGCCATACTGCCCAGGGCCCAGAGCGGAGCGCGGGCCATGATCCGCATGCTCATCTGCACCACCATCTCCACCATTCGCACATCGCTGGTCGAGCGGACGATCAACTCACCGGTCTGGAAATCGTCCAGGTCGCCGAACGAGAACGTCTGCACCTTGCGGACGATGGCGCTGCGCAGATCGGCCCCCGTCCTGAGCCCGGTCCGCACGGACAGCACCGTGTTTGCCACCGCGAAAAGGGCGCTCAGCAGGGCCACTCCCAGCATCAACAGCGCGGTGCGCACGATGTTGCCGATGTCGCGCTGGGCAATCCCTTCGTCGATCACGCGCTGCGTGAGACGCGGGATCAACAGATCGGCCGCCACGACGCCGACCAGAAGGACCATCGATAGAACGACGGACTTCCAGTAGGGCCGTACGAAGCGGCCCATTCGAATCAACGGTTTCATTCACACTCTCCTAGGCCGGTTGGTTACCCCCTTTATAACCGGAAAGCGTGGGAATGCAACCCACCGCCGGCCGGCCTGCGGCTCCACGTTGAACGCGAGGGGCTTGATTTCGGGTGGATGCTACAGCGGCCACAGCATGAGGAGCAGCGGCACGGACACGGCGACGATGATGAACTCCAGAGGGAGTCCCAAGCGCCAGTAGTCGCCGAACTGATAGCCGCCCGGTTCCAACACCATCACGTTCGACTGGTGGCCGATGGGGGTAAGGAAGGCGCACGAACCGGCGATGGCGACCGCCACCAGAAAGGGGTCGGGCGAGGCCCCCAACCCTTCGGCCACGCTCAGCGCGATGGGCCCCATGAGAACCACCACTGCCGCATTCTTGACCACGTCCGAGAGGAACATGGTGACGAGCAGTAGAATGACCAGCGTGCCCACCGGAGACAGAAGCTGAGACAACCTCAGGATCTGGTTGGCGATCAGCTCCGCGCCGCCGGTATTCTCCATCGCCACGCCGAGGGGAATCATGGCACCCAACAGGATGATGATGGGCCCATCGATGCTCTCGTAGGCCTCGTGCAGCGTCAGGAGCCCGGCCACGATCATGGCGCAGGCGGCCAGCGTCATGGTCACCTGCACAGGCAGGAGTCCCGTGGCGGCGGTCACCATGGCCGCGCCGAAGATGCCGGTGGAGAGGAGTATGCGCCGGGGTCGCCCCAGCTTGATCCCGCGCATCGCCAATGGGAGACAGCCGAGGGCCCCCAGCGTTTCCCACATGGTCTCCCGCCGCATCTGCAGCAGGACGACGTCGCCCACCCGGAGCTGGATGCTGCCCAGCGGGGCCCGAAGCTGAGCGCCACGGCGGGATACGGCGAGCAGGTTCACGCCGTAGCGCCAGCGCAGGTCCACCCCGCGCGCCGTCTGCCCCGCCAGAACTGAATCGGGGGAGATCACAGCCTCGACCGTGCCGATGTCGCTGGATTGCAGCCCGTCCTCATGGATGGCCTTCGATTCAGCCAGCCCCAGTCGCGCCTCCTGGATAAACCGGCCCAGGTTATCCGCATCGGCTCGCACGAGCAAGATGTCGTCGCCCTGGATGACCTCCAAACCCGAGGGTGCCGGCAGACGCTCGTCGCCACGGAGGATCCCCACGATCAGCACGTCGGCGTCGGTCACCTCCTTCAGCTCCCGCACGGGCTGGCCGGCCAGTCTCGCATCAGCTGGGACCCGCACCTCGCTGAAGTAGTCCTCAATCTCGAACAAGCTCCGCGTTGAAACCCCCCCTTTCCGTTCGGGGATCAGGCGCCACCCGACCAGCGCGATGAAGGCGATGCTGAAGAAAGCGACCCCCAGGCCCAGCGGAGCGAAGTCGAACATCCCGAAGGACTCGCCTACGTACTCCGCGCGCAAGGTGGCGATGATGATGTTGGGCGGCGTGCCGATGAGGGTCATCATCCCGCCGAAGTGCGCACTGAAGGCCAGCGGCATCAGGTAGAGGGCAGGGGAGCGGTCGCTCTCGTGCGCCATGCGGATGGCGACGGGCATGAAGATGGCCAGGGCGCCGACGTTGTTCATGAACCCCGAGCTCAGCCCGGCCAGTCCGCAGAGGACGGCGAGTTGGACACCAAGGCTCTCCCCGACGTTGCAGAACCAGCTGGCCAGAAGATCGACGACGCCCGAGTTCTGCAGGCCCCGACTGCACACCAGCACGGCCGCCACCGTCACCACTGCGGCGTGCCCGTAGCCGCCAAAGGCGTCGTCCGCCGAGATGATGCCCACGATCACCAGCAGCAGCACGCCGAACAGGGCTATCAGATCATAGCGAAAGCGCCTGAGCATGGGTAAGATCAGGATCATGAGAATGACGGCGTAGACGATTCCCTGCTCAAGCGTCACGCTTACCTCCAAGATCACTCGAGGACGACCAACCCATCGCTTCCTAAGGAAAGTCGGAGACTACTGTCATAGCTTGTCGAATCATCGCCGTGCGCATCGACCCAGCGCCGTCCGCTGACCACATCGAACACGCCGACATCCATCAGAACTAGGGCCAGGGGCGGTGATGAACCGCAAGATCACGTGCAACAGATTTACCCTCATCGAGAACGGGTGGTCCAGGCCCGAGGAAGGTTTGTACGTTAACCGAAGGAGAACCGCAGCCAGTGCGCTGCTGCCGCCATTATACAGTCAGGTGAGCGGAATTCAAAGCGGCACAGGTGTATAAGGCAGCACATCGTTACCAGGTATTATGCTGATATCGCACGACCCGCGTGTCCGCCACCCGGTCGCCGAAGCGCGCTCGCTGGGGCGAGCGCAGGATCAGGATCACGCCCAGGATGTTGAAAGCAGGCAGCCCGTCCGCCAGGCGCAGGAGATTCCTCACCGCGCTCCGCGCCAGGCCGGGCTTTCCGCCATCCGGGCCCACCACGCGCAGCCCCAGCACCCACTTCCCCACGGTTGCCCCGAACAGACCCTCGAGTAGCACGAAGGTGAGCACCATTACCGCCAGGAAGATCAGGCATAGCGGGTCGGTAATGAACAGCCCATTGGCCCAGCGATGATCGGCGGCGCTCATGATCCACACGCCTTTCACGATGCGCGTGACCGGAAAGAAAACGGCACAGAAGAGCAAAACGTCAATCACGAGCGCCCAGAAGCGTTCCCAGATGCCGGCGTAGGTGATCTCGGTATCCATTCCTGAAAGCAGCCCGAGCTAGCTCCGTTCTGCCGGCAAGTACCGTTCGGGCTGCGCCTTGCTCTCCTGGCGCAGCTGGTACACCAGACGCACGTTGAAGAGCAGCACCAGGCCCGACACCACGTGCACCGGCCAGCGCGGCCAGCCCACGGCCGCCACGGCGGCCACGTCGCCCCCGCCGAAGAACGGCGACAGGAGGGCGAAGTACAGTGCATCGACCAGCAGGAAGTACGCCGTGGCAAACCAGAGCAAGGCATTGAGCAGAGGCACATCCGTGAGCCACCGGGCACGCGTGCGGTAGAGAGCGTAGCCGATGAGGGTCGTGACCACAGCCGGCGCCCAGGCGATCAGTAGCCAATGGGCACCGGCGCGCTCCCCCACCGGCGTGGCGTAGATCACCCGGCTGGTGAGCCATCCGTTCGTCAGAAAGCGGAACTCCGCCACCTGCTCATGCAACAGCCTGGCTGCCACGTAGTGCGTGCTCTCGTGAATCGTGTGCTGCGCCAGGGCTGCCACGAGCCCTGGGCCCAGAAAGTAAAGGCGCTTAGGGCGAATCCCACTTGCCTGCAATTCGACGGCCTCGGCAAGCAGGGTCTCCAGCCATACGTCCTCGTCCCATACCCGGGACTTCCAGTCGGGCATCAGACGGTCGAGCAGCACCCCTTGCGCGAAGCCGCTGTAGTAGAAGCGCACCTCGCCACTGCGGCCTGTCATGCGCGTGATCTCGTCCACCTGCTGCCGCCAGAAACGCTCGCGGCTCCCATAGCCATTGAAGTGCGGGTCGTCGTGGATCTCGGGCACGGGACTGTAGTCTTCGTCGAGCGCCGCCTCCAGCTGGATGGAGAGCTCGGCGTACTTGGCCAACCCCTCCAGCCACTCACGCTGGCGCTCGAAGTCCACCATCTCGCCCGATAACGCGTGGGCCCTGCGCCGCTCCTCACGCCGTACGAGGAACTCCCCTGCCAGATCCGCTGCCTCCGCGTCCGACGAGGCCTTCACCGCGCCGTGCAGTGCGTCCAGTTCGGCCTGCCACGCACTCTCCGCTTCATCGTCGTGCCAGGGGTACCCACTCTCTAGAGGCCCGGCGAACTCGGCTGCGTACAGCCGCTCGGGCGCCTCCATTCCCTGGTAGGCGTGGAAGGCCTCGTGGGCCAGGGCCCCGACATACGTCTCCGTCGCGCCGAGCAGGAACCGCCAGACGAGCCGATAAGGGACGACCGGCCGCAGGAGGGGCGGCACCTCCCCCGGGAACTCCGAGAAGAAGGACACCCTGGCATACTCCCGGGTCCACAACGTGACCGCCCAGGACTCGCCGACCCGTACGGTGAAGTTCTCCGGCGTCTCCTCCGTACCCACTAGCTGCTGGCGATAGTACGGCTGTCCCTGGAAGGTGTCCCCGGGCACCGCCTCCCACGGCCCGCCCCGCTGCTCATCCTGCGGCACCCGGACCCACCCGTCCGGCGGCGTCTCACCCTCTGGATAGCCGACCAAGAAGACATATGCCTCGTTATGGACGATGACGGGGATCTCCGCCTCGCCCCACCCCGGCCAGACCTGGCTGCCCAGCGCCCGCCGCAGATGGAACATCTCGGTCAGGCGTGCCTTCTCTGCCTCGCTCAGCCGCTCCACGACCTCCACCTGCTTCGGCAGGCCTATGTTGCTCAATGCCGAGGCGGCCAGCACTCCCACGAGCACGAGCAGTGCGGCAATTAGCACTATACGAAGTTGCTTCTTCATCTCCATCTCTCCGACTGCAGGCCTGCTACCTTTGGCAGTGTCGCAAGAACCAGACCGATATGAACAGCGCCTCGATCCCCGTGGGCAGGCCCCACTGAAGCGACCTGGCGCTGGTCAAGGCCCCGGCAGCCACCAGGAAGAGCTTGTCCGGAGGCAATCCTACTTCAGCGCCATTCTCCCATTCACAGCCCTTTCGAGCGGATGTAGTCCTCCACATCCACGTTGCAGCGAATGTCCTCTACACTGAACACGGCCCACGGCGATCCCTCGTCGAACCAGGTGGCCGCGCTGGTCGTGGCGGTCTCATATTCGCCGACCGCGCCCCACTCCGACGCTTCGTTGATCCACAGCGTCTTCTCCTCGCTGTCAGTGCCCTTGTAGCGCATCGACTCCAGGATGTGGGCCATGCCAGTCTCGGGGTCGAACCGCGCCACGAATTGCTGCTCTCTCTCACCGAAGGGGACGAAGAGCAAGGCAGTCTCCTCGTCCACCGGCTCCCACCGCACCCGCGGATCGGTGAGGAATATCGACGGCACCCAGAGCGTCTCGGCCCATAACCCCAGATTGGCCCCCTGGTCCACCTCCGGACCCTCTTCCACCCCGAAGGGCAGCTCGAGACGCCCCTGACCATCTAGATACCACTCGTTGACGCGCATCAGCGGGAGGCCGAAGATGGTGGTCTCAATGTAGTGACGATACCCCTGCCCGGCGACGTGAGTGAAGCGGAAGCGGGCCGGGAACGTGATCCCCATGATGCGCATGTCAGCCCGGCCGCTGATCACGAGGGACTCCACGACCGGCACGCTGTCGCCGTAGAGCTGACGGTAGAAGCGCTCCACGGGCGCCGGTAAGCCATCGGGCAACGGCACGCTCTCCGTCACCGAACCTGGCTGCGGGAAGGCCGGAAGTGGCCTGGGACGTATCTGCAGCCCCAGCCAGACCAGCAAGACCAGAGCGACGGCAACGGCAGCAACGACAATCAGAACTTTCAGGGGACACCCCCTTCCACCACTCTTCCTGCTCTACGTGCACACCCTCTACCGCAGGGGCACAATCCGGATATTGCCCGTCTCCGTCCGCAGGATCACGTTCGAACTGGCCTGACTCCCGTTGGCACGCCCCTTGAGCCACTGCCCCAGATCGCCGCGCGTGCTTCCGGACTCCAGATCCTCCAGCTCGAAATGCGAGTTGACAGAGCCAATCTCCGACTCCGCGTCGAGCGTGAAACGGCTTTCAACCGGGACGGCAACGTCGATGTTGCCCGTCTCGCTGGGCCACCCCGGTCACAGCACCAAGGCCTCCAATCGATCCACCACCTCCGAGAGAGACCGGAACGCCTTCTCCACCGGCTCGGGCGTGGTCAGGTCCACCCCGGCGGCGTTCAGGGCATCCAGGGGATAGACGGAGCTCCCCGCACTCAGGAACTCGACGTACGCCTCCGCCGCCCCTGGTTCGCCCGCGAGCACCCGGTCCGCCAGGGCGTGGGCCCCGGAGATCCCGGTGGCGTACTGGTACACGTAGAAGTTCATGTACATGTGGCTGAACTGTGCCCAGGTGATCCCCATGCGGTCACGGTCGGCGGTGACCTCGTCGCCATATCCCTCGGCAAACAGATCGGCCGTCAGGTCGATCATCGTCCTGGCGTTGACCGGTGCCCCCTTCTCTACCCGCCGGTGCATCTCCAGCTCGAACCGCGCCAGGGTCGGCATGATGAAGAAGTAGCGGTGGAAGTTCGACATCGTCTCCTCGATGAGTGCCAACTGGAGGTCGGCATCCTCCTCGGTGCGGAAGAGGTAGTCCCGCACCATCGCCTGGTGGAAGTTGGACGCCACCTCGGCAACGAAGAGGGAATACCGACCGTAGACGTAGGGCTGGTTTTCCCGCGTCAGCAGCGAATGCATCGAGTGACCCAGCTCGTGGGCGAGCGTGCTCAGGCTGAAGACATCGCCGGCGTAACTCATCATGATGAACGGCTGGGTGTCGTACGCCCCGCTCGAGAATGCTCCCTGGCGCTTCCCTTTGTTGCGCGCCCGGTCCACCCAGCGGTGCTCCGTCGCGCCTCCGCGTAGGGTCTCCACGTAGTCATCGCCCAGGGGCGCCATTCCCGCGCAGATCCATTCGATCGCCTGCTCGTAGGAGACCTCGGGCTTCGTTTCCGTCAGCGGCGCCTTGATGTCGTAGACGTGCAGCTCATCGTAACCCAGAGCCTCGCGGCGGACACGCCAGTAGCGGTGCCAGGTGGGAAGGTTCTCCTTGAAGACCTCAATGAGGTTGTGGAAGACCTCGGTGGGGATGTTGTTCGGGAACAGGGATGCCTCCAGAGAGGACGGATACCGACGGGCACGCGCGTTGAACACGTCCCGCTTGAAGCCAACAGTCTGCAGGCCGGCGAGGGTGTTCTGAAACGCCAGGTAGCCGTCGGCGTAGTTCCGCCAGGCCGTGCGACGCACCTCTCGGTCCGGGTCGGTGATCAGATCATCGATGCTGCTCTGCCCCACCTCCCTCTCCGAGCCGTCCTCGCCGCGCGCCGGCTCGAAAGGCAGGTCGGCGTTGGTGAGAGCGCTGTAGGTCGTCGGGGCGCCACTCAGCGGATCCATGGCCATCGCCAGGACCTCCTCGACGTCGCTCGAGCGGACGTGCTCCTTCTGGCGCTCCAGATCCTCCACGTAATGCCTGTAGATGGCCAGCTCGGGCTCCTCATCCAGCCACCCATACAGCGTGTCGAACCCGATCGACATGAGCTCCGGCTCGATGAACGCCGCAACCGACGCCGCCTGGGTTATCAAGCTGCGCGCCTGACCGGATCGAGCCGACGCCTCCTGGTTGGAGACATCCACGGAGCTCTCCAGCATGGCGTAGACGAACACCTTCTCCGCTAGCCGCATCACCCCCTGCCACGTGTCCAGGCATTCGAGCACGGTTGGAGGTCCCTGCTCCAACTGGCCCTCATACTCGGCGAGCTCAGGAAGCCTGGCCTTCACTTCCTCATAGGCGGCTTCCCAGCCCTCCAAGGAGGGGAAGATGCTTTCGAGATTCCAGGTCTGCTCAAGAGCGACTTCCTCACGAGCCGGAAGGGTAGCTTCTGCCATGTCATTGACTCCCTTGTCTGTACTTGCACGATTTGGGCTTCCCGTTTGCACGTCTTGCTGCTCTGCCCCCCCATTGTATCACCGTCGCCGGTGCTCTGCCAGTGCTCAGGGATGGGGGGCGCATCCCTGCGGCCCCAAGGAGTCCGGTCGCCCCCCTGGTCCCGTCACCGCCATTCGCCAACCACCGTCCCGTTGACGCTCCAACCCGATGTGGTACAATTTGACGCGGCGAAGTAGAAGGGGTAGTCTATCGCGAACCCAACGTGTAGAACGTAGGTGATCATGAAACAGAACCATCCGCTTACGCGTCACGTGCAGTTCGTGATACGTCTCCTCGCGCAGCCCCTTCGCGTCGTCCGCAGGTATCGGCACCGATACCTCCGCTCTGACCTCATCGCAGGACTCACCGTGGCCGTCGTGATGTTGCCACAGGCGATGGCATACGCGTTCATCGCCGGTGTGCCGGCACGGGTGGGCCTCTACACGGCCATTGTCGGTTCCATTGTGGGAGCGCTGTGGGGCTCCTCAAACCAGCTCCAGACCGGCCCGACGAACGCGGCCTCGCTCCTGGTGCTGTCGACGCTGGTCAGCATGGAGGAGCCGGGGACTGGCGCATACCTCACCGCCGCAGCTCTCCTGGCTGTGGTGGGGGGCGGGTTCCAGCTCCTGATGGGGCTGGCACGCCTCGGCGTGCTGGTGAACTTCGTCTCGGACTCCGTCGTGGTTGGATTCACAGCGGCGAGCGGCATCCTCATCGCGCTCAACCAGGTGGAACACCTCCTTCAGCTCCCTCGCTCCATCGAGCCGAGCCTCTGGGAGATGATCCCCGACATTCTCTCACACGTGCCGCACATGCATTGGCCCAGCCTGGCGCTCGGGTTGGGGGTGATATTCATCATCCTGGCACTGCAGCGGGTGAACCGTCGACTCCCAGGGCCCCTCATGGGGATGACAGCGGCAGCTGCGGTGGTAGGAATCGTGGGGCCTGATGCACTGGGCGTACGGGTGGTCGGAGAGCTGCCACGCAGCCTGCCGCCCCTGACCGACGTCTCGCAGTTCGATCCGGGGCTGGCAGCCAAACTGCTCACCGGGTCTCTCGCCGTCGCCGCCATCGGGCTCGTGGAGGCCATATCTGTCGCCCGCAGCATTTCGAACCAGACGGGACAGCGACTGGACAGCAACCAGGAGCTGGTCGGCCAGGGGCTGGCGAACGTCGCATCCGGTCTTTTCTCGGGCTATGTCTGCTGCGGCTCGTTCACCCGTTCGGCCGTCAACCACAGGGCGGGGGCCAAGACGCAGCTGGCCAGCGTCTTCACGGGCCTCTTTGTGCTCGTCGCGATGCTCGTCCTGGCACCCCTGGCCGCGTACGTGCCCCTGGCGGCCCTGGCCGCGGTCCTCATGGTCATCGCCTGGAACCTGGTCGTCCAGGACGAAATCGCCAGGATCTGGCAAGCCGGCGGCAGTGACCGGATCATCATGGTGCTCACGATGGCTGCCACGCTGCTGATCCCGCTCCAGTTTGCGGTCCTGGCCGGCATCGGTGTGTCGATCGTCTACTATCTGCTGGAGACCAGCAGGCCCCGGGTGCGAGCGGTGAAGATGAGCGATGACTTCCGCTATTTCGCCCCCCGTCCGGGCCAGCCCTCCTGCCCCCAGCTGGGGGTGATCGAGATTCTCGGCGATCTCTACTTCGGAGCCGTGAGCCACATCGAGGAATCGATCGAAGAACAGCGTCAGGACCATCCCAGGCAGCGCTTCTTGCTGCTCCGTATGTATTCGGTGGAAAACTGCGACATCAGCGGCATTCACGCCCTGGAGAGCATCGTTCAGACCTACCGTGACCTCGGGGGCGACGTCTATTTCGTCCACGTCCACCAGCGCGTCCTTGACTTGATGAAGTCGTCCGGCTTCTACGAGTACGTGGGAGAGGATCACTTCCTCCACCCAGACCGAGACGTGAGCTACCTGTTCCACAGGGTCCTCGATCCCGCGATCTGCATCTACGAGTGCTCGGTCCGGGCCTTCGGGCCATGCCAGAACCTGCCCAAGCGGCTCTACGAGGCAGAGGTCGATTGGCCGGAGGACCTGGAGGTAGACGAGGTGCCCCAGATCGAGGCCGAGGAGCTGTGGAAGGCCCTGCGCGGGAACGAGCCCCCCCTGGTCGTCGACGTGCGCGAACCCCGCGAGTACGATCGCGCACACATCCCTGAGGCACGCCTTATTCCTCTTCCACAGTTGTTGAGGGACTCACAGGTCCCTCGAGATCGCCCCGTCGTTCTCGTCTGCCGCGGAGGGCGACGGAGCACGCGGGCGGCGGCGGTGCTGCGGGACCGAGGGTTTGAGAACGTCCGCGCGCTAGAGGGAGGCCTGCAGGCCTGGGAGCGCGAGAATCTGCTGGAGGCTGTCAAGTATGGTCAACCAAGTACATAACGAACCACCGCACAACCTGGGCCTCGATCTGGTGCGCGCCACCGAGGCAGCGGCTTTGGCCGCCGGACGGTGGGTGGGGCTGGGAAAGCCAATGGAGGCCGACACGTCGGCCACCGAGCAGATGCACGCTGCTCTCAACCTCGTCGACATTGAGGCCGCCGTGACCCTGGGAGAGGAGGCACGGGTCCACACCTGTGACGCGCTCCGATCAGGCCAGTGCGTCGGTACGGGTGAGGGGCCCACGCTCGACCTGGTGGTTGACGCCATCGATGGTCGCAACCTCGTCGCCGAGGGCCACCCGGGCGCCATCGCCGTCATGGCGGTCGCGCCCCGCGGGGCCCTGTGGAGACCGAGTGGAACGGCCTATATGCAGAAGATCGTGGTCGATGCCGAGGTCGCAGATGCCCTCGTCCCGGAGTGCCTCGACGCTCCCGCCGCGTGGACTCTGGCGTTGGTCGCCCGCGCCAAAGAGAAGGACGTCGAAGACCTGACCGTGTTCGTACTTAACCGCCCCCGGCACAAAGATCTGATCTCCGAGATCCGCCAGGCCGGGGCTCACGCGATGCTTCGGGACGAGGGGGACGTGACCGGTGCTCTGCTCGCCGGACGCCCCGGTACCCACGTCGACGTCCTCATGGGGGTGGGAGGGATCACCGAAGGAATCATCGCCGCCTGTGCGCTGAGGGCTACAGACGGAGCGATGATCGGGCGTCTGAGGCCTCAGAGCGATGAAGAACAGGCGGAGGTGATCGCGGCCGGCTTCGACCTCGACCGGATTCTTGTCACCGAGGAGATCGTGAACACCGATCAGGTGTTCTTCGCCGCGACGGGCATCACCGATGGACCCATCCTGCGGGGAGTCCGCTACAGTGGAAAGCGCGCCGAGTCGCACTCGCTGGTCATGCGCGGTCAGACGCAGACGCGGCGGATCATCCGTACCGAGCACCTCCTCGCCGAGCGGACGGAAACCTGGAGGCGCCACATCCCCGGCCGGCCGCTCCGTTAGCCAGCGGCAGTAGCCCCGCGAACAGACCTGATAGACGCCGGCTCACCTGGATCGCCGTTTCTTGGCCAATGTGCACGTTCCACGTTCGTCGCATCCCAGTTCGGCCTCGCGCTGTTGATCTGTACACACCGTCCCCAGGCCGATCGACGGCGCGGATGTCATCAGACGACCCCTCGCACCTTCAGCCACGCCAGGATCGAGCGCACAGGCTCAGCCTTTCGGGACAGGCCGAGACGGCAAGGGGAATCGGGCTCTCTGTCAGTCCGTTCTCTTCTGAGGCTCTCAGGTATGTCGTCGCCAACGGAAGGGTCCTGCCAGACGACGCCATCCTCCCGCAGCCTCGCCAGAGCCAGTTCGATCACTTCCGGTTCATAGCTGTCAATCCACGTCATCCGTTGCATCCTCCTCACTCGACTAGCCTCGCGCGAGGGCGTACCGAGCCTGTCGGGCTACCACTGCCATCGTTCGTTCCGGCGTCTCCTTGTCCAGATGGGATCCCGTAAGATGAACCCCACTATTAGGGCCAGGCAGGCCAGGCCATACACGCCCAGCCCGAAGGAGAACACCTTGTCGTCCGGGCGCACCACGTACTCGAGGCCATAGGCATACACGCTATTCACCAGCCCGTGCAGGAAGGCCGCCACCCAGATGCCCCCGGTCTTCAGCACGGCGTAGCTCTGCACGAGCCCCCACAGCACGAAGAACACCAGCCCCAACCCGACCCCCAGGGCGGTCGCGGGGTACGTGTGAGCGCCGCTGAGGACCACCGGAATGTGCCACAGGCCCCAGACCAGTCCCACCAGCAGCGCCCCGCGCCTCTTCCCGAGCGGAGTCAGCTCGTCCTGGAGGAAGCCGCGCCAGCCATACTCCTCCCCAAAGACCACGGCCAACCCGGTGAGCGGGACGCCGGTCACCGCCAGCCCGAACGCCGCCACCAGCCCCAAAGGGTAAAGGTTCTCCGGAACGGGAACTCCGTAGACCTGCTCCCTCGGGCCCTGGAACTGCCCCAAGCCCAGGAGCAGATTCAGCCCCGCCTGGAGGGCGAAGAAGAGGACCACGCCCACAGGCAACCTCAGGCCCCAGTCGGTATCCCCGATCTGCAACCCCGCTTCTTCCAGCTCCTCCTTGCTACTCTGCCCCATTACGAGCAGGAAGAGCAGCGTCCATAGCGTTAGGAGCATGCTGCCCATGCCCTGAATGACCGTTGGTTGACCTGGAATCCACAAAGCCATGAGCGTGACACGCCGTAGACGCCCGTGAGCAGCAGGAATCCTTACAGAATCCAGCTGGGCTTCCCGCGATAGCCCCGGAGATGGACCGGACTATCCTTGAAGACGAAAAGCCGCAGGATCAGCGCCACCGCTGTCGGGAATAGCATGTCCAGCGGCGACAGACCGAGCTCGAGATACGCGCTGTGTCCGATGGTCACCGCCACCAACCGATGAAAGCCCCAGCACAGAGCAAAGGTCAGCAGCAAGAAAACCGCAACCCGCCCGATTCGCGGACCTCGCATGACCTCACCTTCGAGAGCGACCGTCCCTCACTCACGCACGCCACCTCGGCATCAGCCGCTGCCACCACAAACAGGATACCCAGCAATGGTCACTGCGGTTCGAAAACAGGGGCGCCACGGTTTCATCGGAAGACGGCAGTCTGCAGCTGAACGCCGGCGCATATGGACAGCGCCAGACCGGTTGTAGCTCTCGTTGAAGCCAACACTGCACATGCTCATCTCTCCGGCAATCCGCCGAGGGCTTCCTGCGTGGTCCCTCCCAGCGCGGCTCGGGCCGCTGCTCTCAAGCGCTAGATCACCCTCTTCTCGAGATGGCGATGCTCACCAGACCGAGGATGCCGATGGCAATCACACCAGCGGTGGAGTAGTCAGTGAACAGAAACATCAGCACTGCCGCGGCAATGAGGATGATGCCAACGATGAATCGTGAGTTGTTCATTTGAGTGTATCTCATCTGTATCCCCCTTCGAGGCGCCGCGCGGCGCATCACCGCGTACGGAGCGCACACTCACCCGGAACTCAGTGAGACGTGATGTTAAGAATCGTCCCGATGATGAAGAGGATCCCGTAGGCCACCCACAGCGGACGGCTGAGGAGGCCCACCGGCCACCAGTAGAACATCACCGTGCTCAGATACAACACCACGTAGGGTACCATAATGGACACACGCAGCGGGTTGCGCCACTGGATCCCCTGCACGTAGTCAATCCAGTAACCGAAGGCGGCGAAGATCAGGAACAGGAAGCCGCCGAGCCAGAACGACCAGCTCTTCCCACGGAGCAGCAGGACGATGCTTAACACCACCGCCGGGATGCAGAGCGCGTACACGAGCCATCCATACCTCATCGTGTAGCTCTCGAAGAATAGCTTCCGCAGGGCGAAGTGGACGATCAGGACGATCTGAAAGAAGAACGCCCAGACGACGAACAACCTATCGAGGCTGTCTAGCCTAGACATCTGTCACCCTCCACTCTTGGCGACCTCTCGCCACGCCGCCACACAAACCTGACAGGTCTGAGACGGTACCACAGGAGAAGCCGTGTCCGGAAACCGAATGGTGTCTGGCGGCTGATGTATCCTGTAGACCTGTCAGGTTTCCAGGACGCGTTCAGCCGATCTTCTCCACGATCAAGAGGAAGTTGACGAAGGTAGCCGGGAAAGGCGTCACGTTAGGGATGATGGCCACCACCTCGCCCTCCAGGCCGTTCAGGAAGCGCTCCAGTTCGCCTTGATCCTGTGTCATTCTGATGTTGACATGATGCACGCGATACGTCATCGGTTACCTCCCATCTACTAACTGCATTCTCGATTGCCTGAATTGGCGAATCGTTCGATAGAGCAACTCTATCCACCATCTGACCAGGAACCCTCCCGCTGGTCCCGGGAAGCCTCCGCTGGAGACCTCCTGCTCCGTGATCACCAGGGAGGGCTGCAGCCAGCCCACGTCCTGGGGACATCGTCTGATCCATCCGGCCTGCCAGCGCCACGCCCCATTGCTGGGATAGTCTGCGCGCTGACCAAGGCGCACGCCGAAGTGGAGGTGCGTCCTCAGCGGATTCTCCGCACTCCCCCCGTTCTCGTCTGGGTCGCCCAGGTAGCCGATGAGATCCGCCTTCGCCACCGGCCCAGGTTCGATCTGCCAGCGGCTAGGGCTCAGGTGACCGTAAAGCGAGTACAGGTTGGCCTCCTGATGGTCGACGATCACCAGCCATCCGTACCCGCCCATCGGGCCCGAGAAGCTCACCTCGCCGTCGGCCATCGCATAGACCGGGGTGCCGGCCGGCCTGAGGGTGTCCTCGGCCGCGTGGTTCTCCCGATGCACGAACGGCCCGCGCTTCGCCCAGCCAGGGGCTGCGAACGGGCAGTAGAACGGCTCTGCGGAGAGATGGACGGTGTGATCGTCCAGCGGAAATCGGAAGGGCAGATCATCGTCCAAGGCATGCGTCTCCGGGTCCGATAGATCCACAGGAACCGGGGATGCGCAAGCGTCTGACGGCTGTGCGCAACCAGCCAGCAGCGCGACCAGGAACATAGAACCGATCATCATCTGTGACTTCGACATAGCCCCTGTCCGACCATAGATGATCCAGCCAATCCGCCACCGCCTCGCTGTAGCCTTGCGCGTCGATGCGGAAAGCGTGACCTCAATCGCCTCTAGCTCAGAATCAGGCGCGATCGCTTGAAGCGCGCCATCGCCGCCGCAAGCAGCACCGCGTCCAGCACGAGCAAGACAACCCCGATGACGAGGATGACCTGCTCGAAGCTGAGCGTCGCCAGCACCTCCCGGAGACGCGCCTCCCCGGACTCCGATCCCATGATAGCCATCAGCGCAAACTGGAGGATCATCGGTGGGATCAGCAGCACGGCCATCAGCGTCTGCTGCGCTTCCTGGGCCGTCGCCGCCCGCAGGGAGAACAGCACCCCCGCCGCAGCGGTCATCATCGCTACCAGGAAGCTGAATGCCAGGTCAGCGCCCAGAAGGGACGGCTTGTAGAACAGGATCGGGCCGCGCCAGTTGGCGACGTTCGCGGCCACGAGGCTCACCGCCAACAGCACGGCTGTCATGCTCCAGCCGAAGCCCACGCACGTCGCTAACTTGCCAAAGAGAATGGCCCGGTCCGAAAGGCGGCTGGCCAACAGCGTGGCCAGGGTGTGACGCTCCCGCTCACCGGCGAAGGAATCCGGGATGGAGAGGCCTACCAGGATCAGGGGCGTGACGAAGCACAGCAGCACGGACAGCGGGCTCTCCACCCAATCCGGCCCCTCCTGCAATGGGAAGTAGACGGCCAGCAGAAGCGGGCTGAACAGGGCCAGCAGAGCCTGAGCTCGGCGTCCCCGAACGCGGAACAGCCCCTTCCTCTCTTTCCACATCACGGTCAGCGTGTCGGCCATCATCTCTCCTCCTCCATCAACGTCATGAACACGTCCTCCAGGTTCGCCTTCCCGCGACGGACCTCGTCCACCTGGACACCCACGCCTACCATGAGGCTGACCAGCGGCGCAGTCTCGGCGCCTTCGCGCAAGTCCACGGCCACGTGCTGGTTCTCTCGCTCGGCGGAGATCACTTCCGGTCGCTTCCGCAGCAGACTCAGCACGCTCTCGCTCAGCCCGCGCCCCACAATCTCCACGCGAGGACCGCTGGCCTGGGCTCGCAGCTCATCGGGATGTCCCAGCGCTACCAACCTCCCCTCGCGGATCACGCTCACCTGGCTGCACAGCCTCTCGGCCTCCGCCATGTTATGGGTCGTCAGGAAGACGGTCACCCCCTCCCGGGCCACCAGGGACTCCAGATGATCGCGTACGGCTGCCGCCGAGGGGACGTCGAGACCGGCGGTGGGCTCGTCCAACAGCACCAGGGGCGGCCGGTGCAGGAGCGCCCGGGCGAGAGCCAGTTTTTGCTGCATCCCTTTGCTCCACGTCCCGGCCGGATCCTTGCGGCGCTCCCAGAGCCCTATGTCGGTCAGGAGCTCCTTGATCCGGGCACGCCGATCATCGGCGGGCATGCGCCACACCCGACCGTAGAACTCCAGGTTGTCCTCGGCGCTCAGCTGCTCGTAGATCCCGGTGTGCTCGAGCAGGGCTCCGGTGCGGGTGCGCGCCTCGTCTCCATCGGTTCGGGTATCGAAGCCCAGCACCTCGGCGCGCCCAGCCGTGGGTTCCAGCAGGCCCAGCAGGACGTTGATCGTGGTGGTCTTGCCGGCGCCGTTGGGGCCCAGGAATCCAAAGATGATGCCAGACGGCACCTCCAGCGAGAGACCGTCCAGGGCTCTCACCGTGTCAAAATCCCGGGTCAGGTTCTCCATCCGAATCGCCATGTCAGTCACGTTCTAATCTCCTTCTCTGAACATGATGTGCCTCGTTTCCCGCTTCCACTGAGTGGATCACTTCCGCCCCACGTAGAGCCCGTAGCCGAAGTGCTCGTCGAGGTTCTCAGGCGTGATCCCCTCCTGACGGACTCGTGTCACGAATCTTCGGTAGGCCGGATTCCGGAGGTACATGCGCAGCGCTCTCCACATGGAACGAAGCATGCCGCCAACCCCGTATCTCCGGAGGATACCCTTGGCCTCATCACGCATTTCCATGGCGCGGACTCTTACGACGATGTCATCCAAGCCGGCGGCCTCCAGCATCTCCACCCACTCATCGCGAGTCAGCGGGCTCACGCTCGCGCCGACCTCCTGGGACGCCCAGGCGACCACATCCGGCGGCGGTGACGTCTTCAGCCAGGTCGATTCATTCAGCCCCACGTAGCCGCCCGGCTTCGTCACCCGCACGAACTCGTTCACCGCTTCCTGTTTGTCCTCCGGGAAGGCGGCCACAGACTCGGTGATGACGGCATCGAAAAGGTCGTCGTCGAAAGGGAGATGCTGGGCGTCCGCCACCCGGAACTCAGTCCTGCTGGCCACCCTCTCCCTTCGTGCCCGCTCCTCACAACGCTCGATCATGCGGGGCACGATGTCGACGCCCATCGCGCGGCAGCCGTAGGTCTTGACCAGATACACCGGCGTGGCGCCGACGCCGCAGCCCACGTCCAGGACGTAGCTATCCTCGTCAATGCGGCAGAGGTGGGCCAACTCGTCTGTCGCCTCGACGCCTCCAAGGTGCTTCGTAAGGCCCGCCTCGGCCGCGAAATCGAAGAATTGTTCCTCACTCTTCATCAACCTACCTCCATTCCCCATAAGACGGCCTTGTAGCCAGGGTCCGCGACGCGCCCGTCATAACAAGCCCGAGTCCGCTCATCGCCTCAGGTGGTCTCAGGCAAGCCGAGGGATCGTCACCGATCGCACGGGTCTATGCCCAATGAACCAGCAGGTGCTGCCTCAAGTCTCGATGGGTCCACTGCCGGGAGTGGCTCCGCCTCGAAGCGCTTCATGCCCCGGAGATCCCGATACGTCAAGGTCCACAGGCTGGACACAAACACCTCTCGCAGCCCGGAGAAGAGCACCAGTGGTGCTACAAGGACGAATAGGAAGATCGGTATGCCCAAGGCAAGCCCCACCCATACGGGCGTGTCTCCCGACGCGGCCAGCCCTGCCAGCGCCCACGCCTGACGCGAAAGGCGCTTCCACACCGAGGCCCCGGTGCCGCCGACGATCACCACGCCGATGGCTACCAGGAACAGCCCGCCGGTGAAGAAGGCGAAGATGACCAGGATGTTAACCTTCAGGTCCATGCGCAGCACCTCGTTTAGGAATTCGTTCAGCGCTCGATTCGCCTCATCGACCTCTGGGCGCATCGTCCGCTGAACTGCCTCCCAGACCGTCTCGCCAGGCACAGGGGTGATCACGATGCCGTGCTCCTCCCACCCTCCCTCATCTAGCTTCCTTCGAATCGTATCCCTCGTACTCCCGACAGCCCGGGAGTGGGAAGTAGCAGCGAGTCCGCCTCGTCACTCCATCCTCACCGGCTGACACGCATGGTCGACTCTCCCAGACTGGCCTGCACTGGCTCGCAGCGCGCCCGCAGCTGCTCGCCACTCCACACGAGCACTTGACCGACTCTTGCCAGCAGCCGATCGATCTGCCCACGCCTGATCGGCCGCGCCATTCTCATCAGTCGGGCGTGCTCCCCTTCCCGCAGGATATCTTGGGTACGCTCCTCCGCCAACCGTCCGGCCACGTACGTGTAAGGGGGTATCATCGCTTTCCCTCCTCGCGCCCCAGAATCGCCTCCAGCAGCCTCTCGGCCGAGCATCCCTTCACCAGGAACCGATCCGCTCCAGCAGCCATTGCCTCGGCCCGGTGCGTGCTGTACATGGTGAGCACGATGACTCGAATCTCCGGCCACCTCTCCTTGATCGTGCGCGTGGCCGCCAGCCCGTCCATCGTCGGCATCTTGGCGTCCATCACCACTACATCCGGGTTGGTCGTCTCGACCAGTTCCAGAACTCCGTGGCCGTCGCCCGCCTCACCGATGACGTCGATCCCCGGCTGCGTCGCCAATAACGCCCTCAGCCCCTGCCGGGACCGCGGTCGATCGTCCGCAATCAGCACTCGCATGGCGCTCTCCATTATCCCCCATGCTGGGGATTGACCCCCGTTTTCGCTCTACCTCAACAGCAGGAACCCGGCGAGCACTACGAGGCCAAAGAGTGCCAGTCCCACGCCGACCAGAACCCACAACCACGTGTTGCCGATTCCGTGGGTCTCGGCCGCCGTGCCGCGGCGGTTCTGCTCCATGGCCGCACCCACGGCGACGCCCGTGGCCGAGCCGATGGCGATTCCGAGGGCAAGATTGTCGAAGGCCAATCCCAGGGCCACGCCGAACCCGGCGCCTATGGCAATCCCCGCGCCGATCATGCTGCCCACCGGCTGAGCTCTGCGGCGCTCCTCTGAATCACCGTTTCGTCCTGAACTGGATCTCATCTCCCTTTCCTCCCTTGATGGTGCTCGAGACACGCAGGCGACGCCTATATCGCGGGATCGCTCGCCGGCAGGACTGGATGCGCCAACCTGCCCTACTAACTCCGCGCCCGCCAAATCAGTCGATTTCAGTGTACAACAGAACCCCGTCGCCGTCATCAGAAGGAAGAGGGATCTGCCATACGCAAGAAGGACCGTCTCGCAGACGGTCCTTCTCCACGCTGATGGTACGCGATCTACGATGAATGTTGTAGAGCGAAGCTCTGGAAGGCGCGGATCCTCTACGCGGTCTCTGTCCGTCTGGCGAAGCGTGGGATTGGCGGGCGCCAGTCACCCTCGCCGGCCACGCGAATATCTCGCCGCTCGAAGCGCCACCAGGCGAGCACGGACAGCGCGCCCGCCACCGCCAGCAGACCGAGCAAAGAGGCCCAGTCCAGCCCGTTGAGCGCGTCACCCCCCTGGAAGTAGTGATAGGGCAGGAACTGGGCGACGGTTGCCAGTCTCTCATCCAGGCCCGACATCGACGACAGGAAGTAGCTGGCCACCATCACGCCGCCGGCGACGGCCCCCGCCAGTCGTCGGGCGGGCAGGAGCATGCTCAATAGCAGCGCCAGCGCGCCGTAGACCAGCGTCTGCGCCAGCAGCGGCAGGAAGGGCAGGGCCATCTGCCCCCATCCCACGTCCAAGCTCGAGCCACCCAGCAGGGCGGTGAAGCCGAGCCAGCCCAGGGTCAGGATGCCAAGGCTCGCTCCCACGAAGGCCAGGCTCCGCCCCCAGAAAAGCCCGGCCCGGCTCACCGGATAGGCGGCGATCAGATCCAGCCGGCCGCTCTCCTCATCGCTGGCCAAGAGGCCGCTCCCAACGATCACGGCGAAGATGCCGACGATGACCGGGAGCATGGAGAAGGCATACATCCCCAGATATCCCTCAGTCGTGGCCAGGCTCGCCGCGTCCCCGCCGAAGAACGCCAGGAACTCTGGGGGATAATTCTCGACCATCTCCAGGAAGTCCGCCTGCTCCGCCATGAAGACGTCGTAGAACGGGATCAGAATCAGTCCCAGCGCCGCCACGCCCAGGCCCCACCCGATGATCTGTCCCCGCAGCGAGGACAGTGTGCAGCGCAGTGTGATCCACATGTCACGCCCCCTTGTGACCTCAGCTCTTCTCGTAGGCCCTTACGAACACTTCTTCCAGAGAGGGCTTGCTCGTCTCCAGGTCGCGGACCGGCAGGCCGCTCAGCGCGTTGATCAGCCCTTCCATGTCGCCCTTGACCTGCAGGTCGACCCGCGTGCGATCGCTCCAGGAGAGCACGATCACTCCCGGCAGACCGGAAAGGGCGTCAGGCCCAATCGGCCGCTTGAACTCGATGGACACGTGGCGCAGGGCCCGGTCGATGAGAGACCAGGTCTCGGCCACCTCGACGATCTCACCCTGGCGGATCATCGCCACGCGGTCGGCCACCGCCTGCACCTCGCTGATGACGTGCGAGCTGAAGAAGACCGTGGCCCCGTCGGCCCGGGCTTCCTCGATCAGTCCCAGAACCTCCCGCTGCATCAGCGGATCGAGACCAGCCGTCGGTTCGTCCAGCAAGAGCAAATCCGGACGGTGCATCAGCGCCTGCACCACGCCGATCTTCTGCTTGTTCCCCTTCGACAGGTTCTTGATCGGTCGGCCCATAGCTAGATCAAGTCGCTCGGCGAGCTCGCGGGTGAAGCCCCAGTCAACCGTCCCGCCCCGCATGTCGCTCAAGAACCGGAGCTGACGCTCGGCGGTCATGTTGTCGTTCAGCCGAAGCTCGCCCGGGAGGTAGCCGCAGCGCGCCTGAACCGCTACCGGATCGGCCTGAGGGTCTATGCCCAGGACGCGAACTGTGCCGCCGTCGGGCCGAATCAGGTCCAGCAAGCAGCGGATGGTAGTCGTCTTGCCCGCCCCGTTGGGGCCGAGAAAGCCGAAGATCTCGCCCTGCCGCACCTCTAGATCCACGCCTCGCAGGGCTCGCACGGGACCATAGGACTTGCGCAACCCCCTGGTCATGAGGACCACGCGGTTCGCTGACTCGTTGATGGTCATCGATCCCTCACTCTATGGCGGGTGAGCGGCGGGTCTACGCGATCCTCACCGCTGTGCCGCTGGCGGCCACCATCATCATCCCTTCGCGGATCACTTCGTAGTCGATGTCGACACCGATCACTGCGTTTCCCCCTCTGCGGCTTGCCTCGGCCGCCATCTCCTCCAGGGCTGCCTGCCGCGCCTCGCGCACTTCCTCTTCGTATTCCACCGATCGCCCGCCAACGATGTCCGTGACCGCAGCCAGAATATCCCGGCCGATGTGCACGCCCAGGATCGCCTCGCCGGTCACGACGCCCAGGTACTCCTCAACCACGTGCCCCTCCACAGTGGGCGTGGTCGTCACGATCATGGCTGCCTCCCTCTTGACAACTAGTCCCTATGCCTTCCAGTACGGCTCCAGACTGTTCTGCCGACTTCCCCGACATTCTAGAGCGCAGATGTCCCCACTTGCACCCTACCACAGAACGGGCCCCCTGTCATCCGACAGAGATCGGATTCGAAGTACGAGAGAAGGACCGTCTGGGAGACCGCCCTTCTCCACGGTGGTTGTACGGTCCCTACGATCAATGTTGTATCCGGCGCGGGGCGCCTTCTGCTCCAGTGGCGCTCAGCTCGCAAGAGCGCTGATCAAAGCCTCGGCCACGCCGGCTGGATTGTCGAAGAGCATGCCGTGCCCGGCCTCGGGCACGATCAAGACCTGGATGCCCTCGCGAGCTAGCGCATCGTAGTCAGGATCGGGCAGTGACTTCTCTCCGAAGATGTAGGCCCGCGGCATATCCATCTCCAACAGCCGTTCCCGCATGGTCGGCCTGGTCGCTCGGACCAGGTGGACGGCGCTGCGGTGGAGGGCGTGCGGCGCGGCCACCTGGATCGCGCCGGCGAAAGCTGCTGCCGTGTCGTCTCCCTCCAGCCCGCCTCGGCGACAGAAGGCGAGCAAGTCGTCGAACCCTTCGGCACAGAACGCTTCCTCGGTCTGACAGGCAATCCCCGTGCTGATGGCCCCTTCGCCGGGACCGAGAGGGTCGAGGTTCGCCTCCAAGAGGGCCAGACGCGACACGAGATCAGGACGGGTTGCCGCCAGCGTGATGGCCACCGCTCCCCCCATGCTGTACCCCGCGACGTCGCAGCCTGCTACGCCCAGATGGTCCAGCAGCATCGCCACCGTACGCGTGTGCTGCTCCAGCGTGTAGTCGAAATCGTCGGGCGCATCGCTGAAGCCGCAACCCAGAAGGTCGATGAATACGGAGCGGCGCGCGGCCAGCACCGCGTGTTGAGCCACGACGGCGGCAAACACCGCGTGCGACGGCATACCCAGGCCGCTGAGATAGAGGATCGGTGGCGCGCCCCCGGGAAGTTCCTCATACCGCAGAAACGCCTGCCACTCGCGCAGCAGAAATGATCTCATAAGACACCTCCACTCCCTCTCGGTCACCTGGTATCCGCCAGCTATCTAGGGCCCACTCCCCGATGATCGTGACCACCCGCCTGCGCTTGAGCCGAAGGGTATAGCGCACGTCCAACGACCGAGATGCGCTTGTCCCACTCCTTCGTCCCCTCGTTGATCCGGGTGCGTTCTTCAATCAATCCTGGGTCTAGCGGCACAACGAGCACACCGAAGACGGTCACACAAGCATAAGGAGCCATGTAGATCCAACCCATCACCCAGTCCAAGCGACCAGCAGACGCAAGCAAGATCGCCGCTAGAATGAGCACATAGGCCATAAGCCTCAGCAGTATGCTCACCACACTCGGTTCACGCGGTTCCTCGGATCCATTCACACTGTCAGGCGAAGAGAGCCCCATCCTCAGTCCTTTACTGTCTGGGCTTGACCGGCACCCAGATGTCAACCTCAGAGCCTGGGTCGCCCCATCCTTTGAAGCGGTCCTCATCATAGCGCTCGATGGTGCACCCGATGGCTTCCTCATAGACCGATGAGGGCAGCCATTCCTTGTAGATGGCATCTCCCCAGTTGCTGTTCATCTGCTCGCCTTCGAGCGTAAACACCGCGTATTGCCCGGCGGGGAGCACCTTGGCAAAGATGGGCCCGGGCAGATCCTCGATTCTGGACACCTCTATGCCAACCATCACATAGTACTCTTTGGTCTCCTCATACTCGTCGGTGGTGATGTGCAATTCCCATCCCACGCTGGGGTTGACCTCGTGTTTGAACGCCTCGCTATGGCTATCCCAATAGGTGCTGAATCGCGTCCACAGCTTGCCGACCTCGTTTTGCTCAGGCGCGCCCCCCACGTCTTTGAAGGGGTTGCCATAGTAGACCATGCCGACGATGGTCATCTCGCCTTGTTTGATGATCTTCGGTTCCACGGTTGCCTCCTTACTTAGTCTATCTACTGCTTTTCTCATTCTCTTCATCTCAATCTTGTTTCTGCTTTGCGTCGGCGGGAAGTTCTGAAAGCTGACCTGAACCATTCACGACACCCAACTGGGGCATATGGGTCATCACCTCGGCATTCACTATGACACTTCAAGCTCGATAACCTTGTACTCGTTCTCGCATGGTCTTCCGTGAGCGACGTGAATTTCACCTGTGCCTAGCTCAGCGACCCAGGAATAGATCGTGCCGAAGGGCTCAGACCTGGTCTCGCCATGATCGCAAAGACCGATCTCGTGGTCGCTGCATAGCCTCTTTGCAGTATGCAGGTCAATCTGGCCTTTGTGGTGGTCGTACCAGGCCGCAATGCGCGCCTTGTGTCGATAGACAATGTATCCTTCCTCAGCAATGCGTTCAAGGTGCTCCATCCCTTCCGATTGGATTAAGTTGATGGCTGCAAGCATGCCGTCCTGGGTCAAGGCAACGTCTACGCCTTCAGGCGCGGCCTCCACGCGAGCGATATGTCCCTCCTTGTCTGCAATCAAGAACGACACGGCCTCGTAATGGGGGATTCGCTCAAGATAGTCCACCGCGCTCCGTGTGTCTGAGTATGTGTCCAGTACCCAGCGTGTAGCGAGGTGAGACCGGAGACCAGGTTTTGGCTTGTTCAGATATCAAATCGCGGCGCTAGAGATCGCGAGCCCCTCTTGATTGACGCCACCAGATCGTCCCACATCTGCGAATCCAAATCCGATGTGCCGTAGGCCGGTACTGGCATGCGTTCTGAAACAGGTCACCCACTCTTGATCCTCATCAAGCCAGTCATGATTGCGCGCAAAGATCGTCCTACCATGTCGACATTGATTTCCGGAGACAGCAACGACATTGCAGGCAGACAGCTCCCAGTAGCTCACCGTCATGTTGGCCAGGACCAGGTCATAGTCACTCTCGCAGGCCTCAGCGATGCCCTTGATTTCTTCCAGTAACCCTGGAGCGTGGACTGCGATCTCACGCTCACATTCCTTGACAGGCGCGAGAGCGGACTCAGTTGGCTGTTTCCACCACCAGTCTAGCTTGTTCTCAGCTACGAACCTCCCATACTTCAAGCCTAGTTCATAGTATGAGCCTACTATCTCAACCTGACGCACTATGCTTCTCTCCTTTGGGCACTGTCACTCCGCAATCGAGGGGGCGAATATGATAGGAGACGTTCGCCCTTAGTCTCCACTGGAGTAGTCTTGGAGTATCTTCCCCTTGACTGGCTAACTATTGAGTATCCCGAACGGTCCTGGCCGATCTGACCACGATGATTCCTCTATTGGATATGTCACCCACTTCCACAGACATCTCATCTCCCAACGGATGCTTCCAAGTGGCGGCATCCTGCTCAAAACATCTCGTGCAGATAGGGCACTTGGGGAGGGAACATAGTCCGCATCGTGGCCCGCAGTGCCTCTGGCGGGTCGCCCCAGTTGCGGAAGACGAAGTCGGCCGGGTCGTGGGTCCCGTAGATGAGCGCGGCCATCGCCTGGATGGTGAGCTCGGAGTCGGCCTGGTTCCCGGGGCCAACCCGCAGCCGTCCATCCTCGGTCTCAAATCGCCACACCGCCTCGTTCCAGGGGCAGAGGGGGTCACTGACCCGGGCCGTGAAGCGACCCGGCCCAATCTCCATCCCCGCCAGACCGGCCACGTCGACCACCCGTCCCATCGGTCCCCGCGCGAAGGACTCAGCGGAGACGTGCAGGTCGGCGAGCCAGGTTTCTGGCCGCTCGAAGGGGGACAGCCAGAGCTCGACCTCGCTGGCCTGGTCGACGTGGCGTGATATCCACTGCAGAAGCAAGTACTTAGCCCGACTGTTGTCGTAGTAGAAGCGATGGGCTCGCAGTGTGAACTGGGTGACCTCCTGCCCTTCGAGGCGGTACAGCATCAGTCCGACAACCTCTCCATCTACCTTCGCCACCGCCAGCCACGACCGGTTCGTCCTCTGGGCCCGCTCCTTCTCGCCGTGGACGAACATGGCCATGCCGTGGATGCGTCGCTGCAGCCTCGACAGATAGGACCGATAGGTGTCGTAGCCGTCGCCGATCAGCATCAATTCGACCTCTCCGCCCAGGTCTTTCTTCAGCAGGGGCAGCAGCACCTTCGGGTCGAATCTGACCCTGAGCGGAAGGGGCAACTTCACGTAGCCGAGTCTCTCATAGAACGAGGCCCGGAAGGGGTAGAGGCACGAAAGCGGCCGCCCCTCGTCGCGGTGCGCGGCCAACAGACTGGCGATCAGGCGCCGGCAGTAGCCTTTGCCGCGGGCGGCCGGGTCGGTGACCACGCCCCACACGCCGCTCGCGTCGTACAGCTCCCCGCGCACCTGCTGCGTCATCGCCGAGCCCGCCACGGTGGCGACTGCTTCATCGCCCTCGAGCATGGCGAAGTAGACGACGCCCTTCCGCCCGCGGATGATGTCCGCCCAGTCGTCCTCGTCGCGAAACGGGGGCGAGGGGTGGAGCGAGTAGCTGGTCAGCCGGAACAGCGGCCCCAGTACCTCTTCGGTGGACATCCGGCGGATGGTCGTCTGAGTCACGTTAGCCTCCCTGGATCCGTCTCTGTGTTGGTCGTTTCTCCCGCACGATCATAGCGTAGATTGATGGTGAGCGCCAACTTCGCGTCTCCGTCGACGCACCGCCCCGCCCTGCACTTCGATCAGGCTGTCGTCCAGTGCCCGTCCGAGAAAGGCAACCGCTGCACACTCTCTGATGAGAAACGATCTATCCTGCTACGTCACCACAGCGACCACCGTCACGGACTGCCCGGCGGCTACATTTCCTTGTTGAAGAAAGCGTGCCGGCGGACCTCCCGGTAGCCCATGCTTTCGTAGAGCCGCAGGGCGCCATAAGGGTTCTGCGTGTCCACACGCAGGGTGGTCTCCTCCATACCCGTCTGCCGGAACATCTCGATGCTCCGCACCAGAAGGCAGCGAGCCAGGCCGCGCCGCCGCCAGAATCGCCGCACCAGGATGCCTTCCGTGTAGCCACGCTGGCGCTGGAATGTGTCGTTTTCCTCCCCGTCGACCCAATTGAGCACCATGCCCGCGCCACCTGGTCGCCTTCCCAGGCCACCTTCCACAGCTCCGGGGCGAAGAGCGGGTCCGAAGCCCAGCGCTCGTAGTCATCGTCGCTGGGCTCCACGTAGCCCCAGTGGTCGCGGCCCGCCTCGCACCTGGCCTCCCAGATGGCGCGAATATGGCCCGGCTTGACCGGCCGCACCTCCAGACCCACCGGCAGCGGCGCGTTCGGCACGGGCGCGCTGATGGGGCGGATCATCTCAATGATGTACCGCACGGCCCTGTAGCCGACGCTGGCGTACAGGGCCAGGGCACCGACCTCCGTGTCGGCTGCCCAGACTCGGAGGAACGTAGGGATTTCCGCGGGATGCCCGCGAGCGATGTTCCGTAGGAGATGCTCATTGTAGCGCAGCATCGCGGTGCCGAGCCCCCGGCGCCGCTAGTCGGGGTGCACGAAGCCATAGCACTTGTACAGACGTTCACCCGTGCCCTGCTGCGACCAGGATACGCGGCTGAAGGCGACGGTCTCCCCGTCGATCTCGGCGAGTAGCATGTCCCGCCGTGAATCGCAGTTCCTCAGGTGGGCGAACGCGTGGGCGATCTCGTCCATGGTGCTGACATGGTCCAGCCCGTCCGCGGCGTCGCAGGCGTTCAGGATGGCCACCATAATCGGATAGTCGGGCTCACCACGGAAACGGCGAAACGCCAGCCCGGAGATGGACGGTGCCCCGGGCACCGTGATGGCCCGCTCATCGGTGGTCATCTGTCCTTCTCCACCAGGTGCCCGACCAAGCGGCAACTCAACGGCTCCCGGAGAGTCACCTCGCCGCATCCCGCCAACGGCGATGATGCAGAATTGCTGCGCAAGTCCTATCCCCTGGGCTACTCTTCTTGTCGAATGACCACACCCTGATGCACCACCAGGGACACGTCCTTCAAGGCATCCAGATCCTCGAGCGGGTCACCCTTCACCATCAGCACGTCGGCGATTTTACCCACCTCCAGGGTACCCAGCTCGTCCTCGAGGCGGCATACGAGGGCCGCGTTCCGCGTGGCGGCCACGATGATCTGCATAGGCGTCATGCCGGCCAGCTCCAGCGCCTCGAGTTCGTTGACCGGCGGGCCGATCTCGACGCCGTCCAGATAACCTGCGTCGGTGCCCAGCGCCACCCGCCTACCGGCCTTCAGGAAGCGGCGCAGGTTGCCCACCCCTCTGCCCTCCAGGATGGCCAGCGTCGGCACCCAGGAGACGTCGGCTGCGACCATGCGCCGGATGAGCCTGCCGGACACGCGGTCCGTCGCTATGTGGGCCACATCGTCCACGCCGGCATCCAGGGCGCGCTTCAGATCCTTGGCCGTCGTCGCGTGGGCCGTGACCGGGATACCCCGCGCGTGGGCGGTCTCCACGATGGCGGACGCCTCCTCCGCCGACAGGCTCGGCGCCGCCCCCGACGTGAGGGTGATCTTGATGACATCGGCACCGTCGTCGATGAGCTGGTTTATCTTCTCCTGGGCGTCCTCAGGCGAGGCCACAGTCAGAGACGGAAAGCCGTTGCCGGCGATGGGATAACCATCGGGGACGGTCACCAGCGGGCCGCCGGCGACGAGACGAGCGTGCCGGGGATCATCGGTCAGCCGGGCGCGCCTCGCCAGGTAGTTGCCTCCGCCGGGCGCACCGAGATCGCGCACCGTGGTCACCCCAGCTGCAGCCCAGGTTTCCAGGTTAGAGACGTTGTAGGCGTTGTGGACGTGGGCGTTGATCAGGCCCGGCAGGATGGTGGCGCCGGGCAGGTCGATGACCTGGGCGCCGAGGGGAATCTCAACCTCAGCCCGCGGCCCCACGGCGACGATACGCTGCCCCTGGATCACCAGGGCCGCGTCTGGCAGCGGTTCAGAGCCGGTCCCGTCGACCACGGTTCCGAGAAGCACCAGGGAGCCGGTCTGCTGCGCGGTGGTCGGTGCACCGCCTCCACCGCTGCCGGATTCAGGGGTTCCGCCGGAATCGACATCCGCGCCGCCGTCCGCTGGGGAGGAGGCGGCAGTGACCACCGTCGTCGATGCGATCGACGGTGTGAGCGTAGCAGTGAGCTGGGGCGCCGCGCACCCGCTCGCCACCGCAAGACACAGAGCCACGCGGAGGACAAAAGCGCTCATTCCGACAGGGCTTCTAGGCATCTCAAGATCTCACTCGCATCCCGGGACTGGAATCACAGAGGGGCCTGGCGCATCCGTCTCCTCTCGCATTGCGGGCCGCCACGCCGGGAACTCATCTTCAACTGAGTTGTCAGTCAGTTGCTGCCGGTTGCCGCCGTCGGCATCCATCAGGTAGATCTCGCCGTCTCCGTCGCGCCGGAAAGTCCTCGAACTCGGCACTCGCAGCAATGAGTTCGCCTGCGAACAGATGGATGGGACGGACGGATGTTCATCGATCCTGTCTATGGTACTCACCCGGTGAACGTGTAGACATCTTCATCACCTGGCCACCTCATCGTGACCTCGCCGGTGGAGTCCATGGTCAGCGCAAGTGTCTTCCCGATGAAGACACTCTCGAGGAAGATGAACTGGTTCTCCTCAAGACGCAGAGGACGTATGCTCGACTCGTATTCGCCGAAGTCGACCCACAGCGTGTTGTCCTCGTGGAGGACAAGCTCGACCTCACCCAGCACGTCGTTGTGGTATACACCCAGGTACGGCGCGACGTTGTCCGGATTCACCCTCTTCTTGGTCAGAACGGACAGCAAGAGCACCTGCCGGCGGATGTCCCGGGCTGCCTGGCGGGTTTCCCGATCGTAGACTTGCTCACTGCCGGTCAACATCTCCAGCAGGCGGTACGTGGCCATCCTGCCAAGGGGCTTGATCTGATCCAGTCGGTTCGTCAGGAGGGCGAAGCCGACGTTGCGCTCCGGGATGATCACCAGCTCAGAGGCGAAGCCAACCGTGCCGCCGGGGTGGTGGATGACGGTCAACCCATGGTAATCCTCGACGTGCCAGCCCAGGCCGTAGCTGATCTGAGGATCTATGTCCACCCATGGTTCCCAAACGTAAGCCAAGTTCTCGGCAGAGACCACCCGCTCCCCATCGGCGCTCACTCCGCGGTTGAGCAGCATGATCAGGTACTTCGCCATATCATCAGCGTTCGACCACATCGCCCCGGCCGGCGCAATCGGTGTGAACATGCCCTCGATGTCAGGCGGGACTGCCTCGCATCCGGAGAGCGCGGAGTAGTATGGGGTTGCGCAGTCTCCGCTGGAGACAGCCTCCGGAATGGAGAAAGTCGACGCGGTCATGCTGAGCGGGTCCAGCAGTCGTTCCTGCATCAGGTTGATGTAGCCCTCGGCCAGTTCGCCATACTCGCTCCCCGCGGCCATCGCGGCCACATAGCCTCCTGCAGCGAGCATCCGGCTGGAGTAGTTGAAGCGATGCTGGAAAGCGTCAGACAGCGGAATCGTTGCCAGGGAGTCGATCACATCTTCGGCGGACATGTCGCTGTAGCGGACGGAGATCTCCTCCATCCGCCGGGGAACGCCGGTACACATGCACAGCGTATGCTCAAACGAGACTGCTTCTGAGGTCGCCGGGTCCGATAGGGCGAACCCTGGCATGACCTCCGTGACCGGTGTGTCCCAGTCGATCAGACGGTCGTCTACGAGGGATGCCATCATGACCGCCGTCATCGACTTGGTGGTAGACCCGATCCCGAAGAGCGTTTCGGTGGTAACCGGATCCCGTGTCCGAAGATCCCTCACGCCGATACCGCGAGTATAGACGACCTGGTCGCCGTGCACGAGGACCATCGAGACACCCGGGACTCCATTCTGGCTCATCGCCTTCTCAACGTATCTCTCCAGGTCCGAGACCAGGGCCGAGGGCAGAGGGTCTTCGACGGACGTCGGGCCGACAAAGGGGCTCCTGTTGCTACCCAGGGCGCCCAGTCCGACCCAAGCGATCAGCGCCACCGCCACCAGCCCTGCGATCGCATAGACCACCTTCTTCACTAGAGTCCCTCCTTCCCGGTGAGGAACGTGGGCGGCCAGCCGTCCCGTAGGGGGTTCACAAACGTCTCTCGCCCTTTCCCATAGCGGAAGTCACATACGTCCGCCCCTTCGGCCAACGTTCGGTATCGCACTGGGCCTCTCTCAAAGGCCTCGCTCACGACGTAGTCGCTCAAGCACAGATACGGAGCCAGCTCCTCGGCGGCCTGGGCGCGATAGAACTTGCAGATCCCGCACTCCGTGATGTCTATCCCATAGTCGAACGCTTCCCCGTCGCCTTCGAGGAACGTGGCGACCCAGTCGCCGGGATAGCGACGCTCCTGCGTTCGGGCTGTCGCCTCCTTGAGCCCATTCACGTACCGATCGTTGTATCTCAGGCTCCCAACGAGACGAAGCAACCACTGCGGGTAATCCGCCATGGCCTGGAACGCATCGAAGATAACCTTGCCCACTTCTTCGACGCGCTGTCCCTCCGCCGTAAGGACCCGATACACGGCCAGGTAGTACACGCCATAGGTGAGCCATTCGGTGAACATATTCTCTTCTCCGCCGATGTAGGGCATCTCGGGCCTGAGGGCTTCATACTCCTGGCGCACCTCCTCCAGGAGTCCGCCGGCCTTGCCCAGGCCAAAGCGGGTCACCAAGACCTTCTCGGTACCTTCGAAGTGATCATCGAGCACGTCAGAGTCTCTGGTTGCGGCGTAGACGGCCGCCCCGCCAAGAGCCAGCGCACCAGCCGTGAGGCCGACGCCTTGAGGAACATCCTTCGATTCATGGTGCCCAAACCTCCATTGTCTCACACACGGATTCCGACGCCGATCATGGGGCCTTGCTCAGGAAACCCCCGACACCCAGAGCGGCGACTTACCCTTCTCACGCCGGTTCCAGAGTCTCCTGACCACCAGGGTGGTGAGCCCAACGACCAGCATCGAGCCAGCTGCTACGACGCCGACCTTGGCCAGCCTGAATCTGGTGGCGAATCGCTGGTAGGCTGCGTCTCCAGCCGCGGCCGTAGAAGGGCTGAAGAACTCCCGCATCTCAACGACCCGCTGCCCCTGGGCCAGCTCTTCCAGCATATCGATCTCGGCCACCTCAACGAACTGAGACATGTAATGCAGGTACACCGTGCGGTTCTTCAGGTCGATCACGTTGCTGTACAGGGTGTAGCTGGTAAGGGTCTTCAGATGGACCGCCTCCAGGATGCTCCTCGCGTAGGCTGGCGTCAGAGGCTTTTCTGAGCGGAGCGCGTCCAGTCTTGTGCGGGCTGCGTCCCAACGCCAGTCCACCGGTCCTCTCTCCGGCTGAGCCAGGTTGAAGTTGGTGGAGAGGAGATATCCCTCTCCGGTTGGCTTGCGCGTGAAGGCGATCCCTCGGTCGGACCCGGCGCTGATCACCACCGCATCGCCGGAAGCGTCGGCGATGTGGATCTGGCCTTCCATCGCACCCCCGAAGTCGAATTCGCCTGCCATCCGGATGGCCTCCTCAACGGATGCGGCCTTCTTCGTGATGGTTGTCAGGTAGTTCTCCGCCCCGAGCCAGTACGGTTTCTCCCGGTGCGGAGTCAACTTGAATCTGGGTGTGCTGTTGACGTCCCAGGCCAATCCCTGGTCGTTCACGGCGCCTTCGAAGTTGACCTGACCGTCAGAGGACCGGACGCCGAAGTGCACGGATCCGAAGCCCGCGGCTGAGGCGGGATAGAATCCTAACACGGGATTCGGGTTGTGCTGATCCTCGCTGTTGCCATACAGGACCGTGTCGCCCTGGACCGCAGTGAAGATGGTGCACGATTTGTCTGGCTCGTAGCCGACAACCTCCCAGAGGATCGCCAGCACCAGCAGCAGGACACCCACAAACACGATGATCTCTCTGTGCAAAGGCTTCACTGTCTCTCTCCTCCTTTGAATCCACTGGGTCCGGGTGACCAGCATCGGCCGCTGCATGACGGGTCTCGGTCTTTCTCAGTCGCGGAAGCAGTCGCCACCGTCGTCCCTGCCGCAGTGAAGGGCCCAGCCCACTCTCGATCGCACCGGCGATCCCTGCCCTAGCCGACGCGAAGTAGCCTGCCCCAAGAGACGGCAGAAGGGCCACGCTGATGTCCAGGGGCCGCTGTTGCTCAGTGTACAACGAGACACCGGCGCAGTCATCAAAGGAAAGGCGGAATTAGCCTACGAAGAAAGGACCGTCTCGGAGCCGGTTCCTCTCCACAGAGCTCATAGGTCGCGTACGACAAATGTTGTATCTGGCGGGTGCCTACGATCGATGAGAGCAGCGTGAGCCAGGAGAGGGTGAAGATGTCCGGAAGGAGCCAATCTCGAAGCAATGGGGCTCTCGGCAGGAGGCCGCACAGGGCGCCAGACACGCCCATCTCGCCGTGATATCCCAAAGGATAGAGCCAGGGCCTCGGCCACGCCGGCTGGATTGTCGAAGAGCATGCCGTGCGCGGCCTCGGACACGATCAAGACCGGGATACCCTCGCGAGCCAGCGCATCATAGTCAGGATCGGGCAGTGACTTCTCTCCGAAGATGTAGGCCCGCGGCATATCCATCTCCAACAGCCGTTCCCGCATGGTCGGCCTGGTCGCTCGGACCAGGTGGACGGCGCTGCGGTGGAGGGCGTGCGGCGCGGCCACCTGGATCGCGCCGGCGAAAGCTGCTGCCGTGTCGTCTCCCTCCAGCCCGCCTCGGCGACAGAAGGCGAGCAAGTCGTCGAACCCTTCGGCACAGAACGCTTCCTCGGTCTGACAGGCAATCCCCGTGCTGATGGCCCCTTCGCCGGGACCGAGAGGGTCGAGGTTCGCCTCCAAGAGGGCCAGACGCGACACGAGATCAGGACGGGTTGCCGCCAGCGTGATGGCCACCGCTCCCCCCATGCTGTACCCCGCGACGTCGCAGCCTGCTACGCCCAGATGGTCCAGCAGCATCGCCACCGTACGCGTGTGCTGCTCCAGCGTGTAGTCGAAATCGTCGGGCGCATCGCTGAAGCCGCAACCCAGAAGGTCGATGAATACGGAGCGGCGCGCGGCCAGCACCGCGTGTTGAGCCACGACGGCGGCAAGCACCGCGTGCGACGGCATACCCAGGCCGCTGAGATAGAGGATCGGTGGTGCGCCCCCGGGAAGTTCCTCATACCGCAGAAACGCCTGCCACTCGCGCAGCAGAAATGATCTCATAGCACACCTCCGATCACCCCGCGGGTCCCCCCCGTGCCTCGGAACGCATTCGAGGCTCACTCCCCGGTGATTGTGACCAGCACGCGCTTGCGCTCGACGCCGCCGAGTTCGTCACGTCGCGTGAACAGTCACGCGGAATCTTCCTGTTCCAGAACTTGGTGCGAAGGACGCTTCACCTGGTGTGACCCCTGGCCCGCGTAGGCAAGCCTACCTCACGGCTCGCAGGAAGCTGGACACAGCAACGACGGTCCAGGCGACGATTCCCGCAGATGCCAACAGGCGTACGAGAGCTGACCAAGAGGATTCCCAGATCCAGAGCCCCACCATACCAGGGAGAAACAACACCCAGACAATGATCTCGGCCACCGAGGGCAGCGCCCGCACCCAATTCCACAGCACGTCCAGCCGCTCAGGGTTCACAACTAGTGCAATAGCGAACGCGACCCACATCATCGCGAACATCACGATGGCATATGTGCTAAGGACTCGTGTCAGAGCAGTGCTCCGGAACGATGTGTCCCTCATAGTAGCGCTCCTAGAACCATAAGCCCGCCAATCCCAACAGGAACGTGCCCCGCCCTAGCCTAGCAGAGCCTCAAGCGAGCGCGCGCAAGATAACTCCGCGCCCTGCTACTCTCCGATGATCTTGACCAAAACCCGTTTGCGCCGCCGCCCGTCGAACTCCCCGTAGAATATCTGCTCCCACGGGCCGAAGTCGAGGCGACCGTCGGTCACGGCTACCACCACCTCGCCGCCCATTACTTGTCGCTTCAGGTGGGCGTCGGCGTTGTCCTCGCCGGTGCGGTTGTGTTGGTACTGCCTGACGGGCGCATGGGGAGCCAACTCCTCAAGCCATTCCTCGTAGTCCTCCAACAGACCTCGCTCGTCATCGTTGATGTAGACCGAGGCCGTGATGTGCATGGCATTGACCAGGCAGAGACCCTCCTGAATCCCGCTCTCCTCCAGGCAGGATGCTACCCGAGGGGTGATGTTGATGAACCCTCTACGACTGGGGACGTTGAACCACAACTCCTTGCGATAGCTCTTCACGAACCCTCCTTGCGAACCAAGTGTTGAGGCGATTTGCCCGAGTGAACGGGAGTGGGGTCGGCTCTGACCACCATTGTATCGCCGACTGCCTACGGGGCAAGCTGGACACTCTTCCCTTTGCGCCGCGACCGTCTATTGACTCGCTCTCCAGTATCTCACCGCCTGTACGCCTGGTTCGGGTGGCACCGGCCCTGGGTCTCCGCCGGCTGCCGAAGGATCGGCGAATCGGATGCTGCCTGGGACATACTCTTGGTCAGGATCCTAGTCCCAGGATGCCAAGGAGGATCATGACATATCCGAGCCCGTTGTTCACGAAGTGCACAATGATGCCCGGTGTCGTCTTACCGAAGCGCGACGAGACGAATGACAGAGACAGCGTCGAGGGCAGGAGTGCGATCAAATTCCACCAGAATGGGGCGTGGAACAGCGTCCACAGGATCCCGTGCACCAACCACGTCCATCTGCCGTGAACAAGCTCCTGCCGTGGGAGCACGTAGCCTCTCCACCAGAGTTCCTCCCCGACGACGTTCAAGCTCAGGATCAGCAAGTACACCAGCGCCATGCCCCAGTTCCCTCGCAGCGGGACGCCAAGGAAGTCTGCAGGAATGGACGTCTTCGCCACCCGAGGGTCGAGGGCGTGCGGAAGCCCCTCGGGAAGTGGAATCGGCAGAACCGACGCCTGCCACTTCGCCGTCGGCATGAGCAGCAGCTGCCCTCCCACATAGACGACCAGCAAGCCGGCCGTCCACGGCCAGTCCTCCCGGTCGAGCCGGAAGATGCGGAAACGGCTACGGAGACCATCCCAAGAGAAGGCGCGTCCCTCCACGCGATAGCCAACGAGCGCGGCACCAAGCAGCAGGGGGAACATCGCCACCACGGTCAGCATGTAGTTCCAGAAAAGGGAGAGTCCGGAGTGAGCCAGGGCTGGCATCACGACGTACAAGGCGACGACGCCGATCGTAGTGGGCACACCGAAGAACAGCGCTGACAGCCACAGGGGCATCGGCTTCAACTTGGTCTCTCCGCTCACAATTCCCTCCCTGTGATTCGGCCGGCGTATAGATGACCCACTGCTGGGTGACGGTGCCTGTGTCCGGGTCGTAGACCATCGACGCTTCTACTCGCTATCCATCCATCCTTCTCCCACTGGAACCTGCTCGAGCTCCTCTAGGCACCCACCACCCGAGCTCGCTTGCCCTTCCCGGCCCGTTCGCTCCACACCGCCCCGATCGCCAGGGCACCCAGTACCATCACCACCGTGTAGACACGGTACTCCAGCGTACCGGGCCCGTCGGTGCATAGATCGATGCACAGGTTGCCCGTCCAGTGCAGCAGCGTGGCCGCCAGCGTGCTGCGGCCGTTGTCGTTGTAGCACCACGTCGCGTAGAAGGACGACGAGACCGCGGTGGCGATGAATAGCAGGAAATCGAGCCCGAACCCAATCTCTATCTGGTTCGTCCCCACGACCCAGAACATCGGGAGGTGCCAGAAGGCGTGGAAGAGTCCCACGATCAGTGAGCTCTCTACAGGCCCCCGGGTACGCTGGACCCGCTCGAGCATGTAGCCCCTCCAGCCCAGCTCCTCAAGCCCGGCCTGGAGGAGATAGAGGACCAGGACCACCGGAATGGTAACCGGTTGGGCGGCCAGCTCCCGCAGAAGCGGAGGGTCCGGCAGCGAGGCCCCCAGCAACCGACTGACGGCGGTGCTCACCAGGTGCCCGGCTGGCCAGAGGACGACGATCAGCACGTACCAGCGGGGACGAGTGCGGCGCAGATCGAAGGTCCGTCGCCAGAAGTCGCGTCGCCCTCCTCGATCCTCCCGGGCGTAGGTGAGGATGATGCCCGCCAGACCGGGTCCGAAGACGCCTATCAACGTCAGCAGGAGTAGAATAGGCGAGGCCTGATAGTCCCGGCCGGTAAGCGCCACCGGGATCCAGAAGAGCCAGGCCAGCCCGTAGGCCATAATAAGATACAACCACGGAGTCTTCTGTCTCGCCATCGTCGGGTCCTCCCCTATTCACTGTCTCACGCAACCGATCTTGCTTCTCCCGCCCCTCCCGGCTCCCAATGACAGAAGGGCCCTGAAGCGGCTTTCCACGACCCATCCCGGACGACCTGGGGACTTAGCTCGCAGCGGTCAGCGCTTCCGGGGCAGATGGGCGATCTACTGCCTCCGCGAGGGCGCGGTGAGCACCAGACCCGAGGCTGCGATAAGCGCCAGACCAGGGACACCGATCGGCGCTGCGACGGCGCTAGAGTCGTTTCCAAACAGGACCATCAGCACAGCCACGGCGACCAGGGCGATGCCGACGATCAACATGGCGATGCTAACGATGAACCGAGACCTCTTCATGTGATGGCGCCTCTTCTATCCTTCCTTCCCCATCTTCAAACCATGGGTACCAGGCAGCTCGTCCGGCCAATGAAGGACGTTCGTCCGCTGCCTCAGTTGGTGTGCAAGACCCAACCTGCGATGCCGCCAAATACTAGCATAGAGGAGGCCAGTTCATAGAAGTGCGCCTGGCGCACCATCGGCGGCATGTATGGATTGGGAAACAGTCCAATCGGCAGGGATAGCAGCACCGCAAACGTCAAGGCCACTGCCAGCGAGGTTCCCCACCGGCTGGCCCGTATCATACGCACGATGACAAGGGCAAGCCCGGTCCACAACGCGCCTCGCAGCAGTTGGAATGGGATGATGACCGGATCCTCCCTGAGGAAGAGATCGCCGAAGTGTCTGAGAAACGGCTCAATGGCGGTATTCCCCGCGTAGAACGTGCGCGTCTCCTCCCACTGCCAAGCCACGAAGTAGCCGAAGAAGAAGTAGACAACCACGTAGAACACCGCCAGCGCAGCGAAGCGCTTGACCCGGCTGGACAGAGCTGCCGTCGCCCTCTGCTCCTCCGGCTTCACCGACTTCCTCGTCTTCCCCAGAATGAGAACGGCAAGAGGCGAGAAGATCAGCGCCCGGAGGGCACCTGCAGCGACAATAGCAGCAAACTCACCACTTCCCATCCTTAGTGCGCTGTTGAAGTACAGTGTCTCGATCTGCGTCATCAGCGTCTCTACGCCGAACTGAACCAGGATCACCAGGCCGATGAGCTTCAACCCGTGCCGGGGCGACCGCAGGATGATTGACGACAGCACCAGCGCATTAACTGAGGAGACAAACACGAGCGCTATACCGGCCTGACCCGCCTCCTCTGCCGTCATCGGTACGTTGGTCTCGCCAATGACCATCGTGCTCAGGAGGTAGGCGACCCCCATAGCTACGCACGTGAGTGCCAGGCGAAACGAGAGCAGAATGGCTCGCTTGACCTTGGACATTCTCGCCTCCTGCTGGTGATTCATTCCTCACGAATCGGTACTAGCGGCCACGCGTGCTCCCGAGCCCTGCGAGAATCGAGTCCGCCCACGCCCTCGCCCGCTCGATCTCGCCGTCATATGGCGGGCCCTCCCTTCCCAGCACGTGGAAGGTCTCCGGTGGGACGAGGGGTGTCCCGCCAAGCTTGCGCAGCCTTCGGGCCAACTTCGGCACCGCAGTGAAACGACTCAACAGTGCGGACATCTTGTACGACGTATCGAAAGCGGCGACGGATGCGCCCTGGAGCGCCCCTTTGGGCAACCGTTCCAGAACAGGTCGCACCGTCTCGGGCACGTTCATACGGTGGGTTGGACTCCCCAGCACGACCAGGTCGACCCCGTCCAGGTCAGAGGTAGTCAGCTGGTCCGCCCCGACCACGCGCACGTGCCCTTCCTCCTCCAGTCTTTCAGCGATCACTTCCGCGATTCTCTGCGTGTTTCCGAATAGGGAGTAGTAGACGACCAGGCTTCTCATATGTGAATCCTCCTGTCGCCGCGCTCGATCAGCTGGGTCCTGACCAGATGTAGCCAGCTGCCACCATAGGAGCCTCAGGCAACGCTTCGGCGCATTGCCACGACCATCGACCCCAGCAGTAGCACGGTGGTGACCACGGTGACGAGCCACAACTGCCGGTTGGCGCCGAACATGGGCAGCCCCATCAGCAGAATCGACCCGAAGAAGAGCACCAGATAGGGCACCAGAATCTCGGGCCTCACGGGAGACCGGAACTCAACGGGCCAGAGGTAATCGACAGCGAGCTCTAGGGCGATGAAGACGAGGTACACAGCCGGGCCAACCCCCTGGAGCCAGCCAGCTCGGGCACGAAGGAAAGCGAATAGCGCCACAGCTGCTGGCGCTGCGAGGGCGATGATCACGCGGCCCAGGAGGTGGTTGATCGCCCTATCTCCGGTCCACACCCGCGAGGTGAACCCCGTAGCCTGCAGGACGTTGACCGCGTTCACCACACCCCAAACAGTGAGCGCTGCCCACCGCGGCTTGATTTCGGTCTCTGTCCACACGGTACGTCCTCCCATATACGATCCCAGGGCTCAGCGGCTTTGCCGCCGTCGCCCTCTCGCGCGTCTGATGATCGAACCGGTGCGCACGATCCCGAACGATATCAGAATCCATTCACTATGATATAGACCGCTGCGAACTGAACGGCGTCGTGAAGATAGTGCGCGAGCATCAAAGGCGCGACCCGGCCGAAGGCGTGATAGCCGACGGCTGATCTCCTCCCAGTTGAGCGACCACCGTCGGGACGTAGGTTGAGCCGTAGCCTATGACGATGGCGAGCACCTGTACCCAGGAGCTTCTCCGCCAGTCGTCGGAGCGGGGGATTGCTTGAGTCGTCATCGTCTGCTCTCCTCTATTGGGTCTTCGTCTCTTGCCGGAGCGACAGCACCGGCAGCCTCAGAACGGTCACCTCGCCCAGTCCCCGCCGGCGGGCCAATACAGAATCACTAAGGCCATGGATCAGAGGAACCCCGAATCAGGGTCGTTCCTAGTGTACGCCAGACGGAGCCCACTGTCATCGGAAGAAGGTTCGATTGGCGGTACGAAAAAAGGACCGTCCTGAGGACGATCCTTCTCCACGCTCATCGTATTCGATCTACGATGAATGTTGTATCCTGCTAGCCGTTACGCCCGCGCACCGACGACCCTGGCTACCTACTGGCCTATTCGGCACAGATGGGGGCACGTGGTTGCCGGTTCAGCATGATCACAGCACCAACGCCTCCAGCCGATCTACTACCTCCGCCAGTGATCCGAAGGCCTTCTCCACCGGCTCCGGCGTGGTCAGATCCACCCCGGCGGCTTTGAGCGCGTCGAGGGGATAGACCGAGCCGCCTGAACTCAGGAACTCGACGTACGCCTCCGCCGCCCCCGGCTCGCCAGCCAGCACCCGATCGGCCAGGGCATGGGCCCCGGAGATTCCGGTCGCGTACTGGTAGACGTAGAAGTTCATGTACATGTGGGCGAACTGTGCCCAGGTGATGCCGCTGCGATCGTGATCAGTAACGATCTCTTCACCATACCCCTCGTTGAACAGATCCGCCGTCAGATCGATCATCGTCCGGGCGTTAACCGGCGCCCCCTGCTCCACCCGCTGGTGCATCTCCAGCTCGAACCACGCCAGCGTCGGCATGATGAAGAAGTAGCGGTGGAAGTTCGACATGGTCTCCTCGATGAGGGCCAACGGGAGGTCGGGATCCTCCTCCGTGCGGAACAGGTAATCGCGCACCATCGCCTGATGGAAGTTGGAGGCCACCTGGGCCACGAAGAGGGAGTACCGGCCGTAGACGTAGGGTTGGTTCTCCCGCGTCAGCAGCGAGTGCATCGAGTGACCCAGCTCGTGGGCCAGCGTGCTCAGGCTGAAGACGTCATCGGCGTAGCTCATCATGATGAACGGCTGCGTGTCGTAGGCGCCGCTGGAGAAGGCGCCCTGACGCTTCCCCTTGTTCCGCGCCCGATCCACCCAGCGCTTCTCCATCGCGCCCGCTCGAAGCGTCTCGACGTACTCGTCGCCCAGCGGAGCTAGCCCCGCGCAGATCCACTCGACTGCCTGCTCGAAGCCCACCTCCCTTTCCTCGCCGTCCTCGCCACGCGCCGGCTCGAAAGGCAGGTCGGCGTTCGTGAGAGCGCTATAAGTCGACGAGGCGCCACTTAGCGGGTCCATGGCCATCGCCAGAACCTCTTCGACGTCGCTCGAGCGGACGTGCTCCTTCTGGCGCTCCAGGTCCTCGACGTAATGCCTGTAGATCGCCAGGTCGGGCTCCGCGCCAGTCGTACGCTCCTTACGAAGAATGTTGCATCCGGTCAGACATCACCTTCGGCCATCGACAGCTCCTTGGCGCCTTCCACTGCCTCTATCATCGTACCCATAAGCGTAGCTCCCAGCCTCGCCGCAAGCCGTTGCGCGAACTCAGTCTCTGCGCAGCCTGCCCAGGGCTTGACTGCTCCATCGCCAGCTCGAATCGCGCCACCGTGGGCACGATGGAGAAGTACCGCCTCAATCCCCTCCTGGAGCCCAGCCGAAGCCATCCCATCGTCAGCCCGCTACGTCGGCATCAACGTCATTCAGCGAGGCCAGCCCCTCGCGCAGAGCGTAGAGCGCAGCTTGCGTGCGGCTGGCCAGGTGCAGCTTACCCAGGATGTTGCTCACGTGAGTGCGCACCGTCGCTTCGCTGATCATCAACTCGGCGGCGATGTCCTGGTTGCTCAGTCCTCTGGCCACGACCTGCAGCACCTCCAGCTCCCGCTCCGTCAGCGGATCTGGCGTCGGCGGTCGATCCAGCGGGCGCGATAGCTCCTGGAGCACCTTCCGGGCGACGGCGGGTGACAGCGACGACTCGCCGCGGTACACCTGACGAATGGCCCGCACCAACTCCTCCGGTCCTGTGTCCTTCAGCAGGTAGCCCAGCGCCCCGGCCTTGATGGCGGGGAAGACCTGGTCATCCGCGGCGAAGCTGGTGAGCACCAGGATCCGCGTCTTGGGATCCTCCGCGACCAGGCGGCGCGTCACCTCGATGCCGTCCATTCGGGGCATCAGCAGGTCGAGCAGGATCACGTCGGGGCGCAGGGCCTTGACCCTCTCCAATGCCTCCTCACCGTCCGGAGCCTCGCCCACCACCTGGACCTCGTCCACCGTACCCAGCAAGGCCCGAATGCCCCGCCGCACCACGACGTGGTCGTCCACCACCAGCACGCGAATCGGCCTGGCCTGGTCGTCCGTCCTCTGGTCGTCGTGTGTCCCCGTCATTCAGGCACCTCCGCCGTCGCCCGTCGCCTCTCGCCGTCTGCCTCGATGATCACCTGATAACTCCTTCAAGCCGTGCCAATCGGATCCGCTGAGATCCAGCGTCAAGGCTCCCTCATCACAACCATCACCGTGATATCATCCGACCGAGGGACACCGCCCACGAAGCGATGCACCTCCGCGATCACCCGCTCCTGCATATCCCGGGCCGAACGTCCCAGGCTCGCCCGGGCCACCGCCAGCAATCGCTCCTCGCCGAAAAATGCCTCGTCTCGGTTCTGCGCCTCCGTGACGCCATCCGTGTAAAGCAGTAATGTTACCCCGGGTGCTACGGGAACAGCGCCTCTTTCCCAGGCCTGGTCCCTGTAGATGCCGAGCGGTATCCCGGTTCTTCCCAGTCTCTGAACCGACTGCCTGTCCCGGGCAGTCAGCAGGTACGGTGGATTATGTCCTGCGTTGCAGTACGTCAGTGTTCCGCTCACTGGATCGAGGGTGCCGTAGAAGACGGTCACGAACAGGCTGGCCCGCGTATCCATCAGGATGCGATCATTGACGACACTGAGCACGCGTTCAGGCTCCGTGTCGTAGTCAGCGGCGTAGGTCCGGATGAGCGTCCGGGCCAGAGCCATGTATAGCGCTGCGCCCACGCCTTTGTCGGCGACGTCCGCAACCACTATCCCTAGCCGTCCGTTGGGCAGGGGGATGACATCGTAGAAATCCCCCGCGGTCTCCCTGGCCGGCTCCAGGGTTGCAGTCAGTTGCCAGCCGGGGACGTCCGGAAGCGTGTCGGGAAGGAAACCCGCCTGGATTTCCCCCGCCAGGGCCAGCTCCTGCCCGACCTTCTGGTGATCGGCGGCAATCAGGCGTAGAGCCTCAAGCTCATCGTTGCTGGCGCCCGCCACGGGCGATCGGCCGACCGACGGCGTCAAGTCCGCATCTCTTCCAGTCATCGCCAGCAGTCTGCTCACGTAGCCCGGCGTTAGGTCGTCAACTGACGCCAGGCCCTCTCGCAAGGCATACAGTACCGCCTCGGTCCGACTGACCAGGTGGAGCTTGCTCAGGATATCGTGGACGTGCGCGCGCACCGTCGACTCGCTGACCGCCAGCGCACTGGCTATCTCTCCGTTGCTCTGCCCGCGTGCCACTAATTGGAGCACGTCCATATCCCGTTCGGTCAGCGGATCTGGTGCCACCCCCTGCTCCGAGAGGGGAGTCAGTTCCTGCAGCACCTTCTCAGCGATCTTCGGATGGAGCGACGACTCACCACGATACACCTTCCCGATGGCACTCACCAACTCATCCGGACTGGAGTCCTTCAGAAGATACCCCAGTGCGCCCGCCTTGATCGCCGGGAAGACCTTGTCGTCACCGGCAAAGCTCGTAAGCACCAGGACACGGGTTTCCGGCTGGCGGGCAGTGATTCGCTGCGTGGCCTCTATCCCGTCCATCCCTGGCATCATCAGATCCATGAGAATCACATCGGGCCGGAGGCGCACCGCCTCAGCGACCGCCTGCCGTCCATCCTCGACCTCCCCCACCACCTCGATATCTGCCTCGGTCTCCAGCAAAGCCCGGATGCCCCTCCGGACGATCGCGTGATCGTCCACTACCAGCACACGAATGGGCTTGTGACCGCCACTCCCACGAACCCCGTCAGCCCTGCCGACTTTGTCGGCCCAGCCGAGTTCGTCGGCCCAGCCGAGTCCGTCGGCCGTCATCGAGGCACCTCCACTCGCACCCTCGTTCCCGCCCCCGGTTCGCTGTCCAGTACCAGCTCCCCTCCCATCTTGGCTGCCCGCTCGATCATCCCATCCAGGCCAAGTCCTCCGCCCTCCACAGCCGTGCTGGGATCGAAACCAAGGCCGTCGTCTACGATCTCCAGAACGACCGCCTCCTCCCCCCGGTCCAGGCACACGCTGACCCGTCCGGCGCAGGCGTGCTTGAGCGCGTTGTTCAACGCCTCTTGCGCGATGCGGTATAGCCCCTCCTCGATCTCGGCGGGCACGGTCCCCTCTCCCTCGACCCGGAGAAGTACCTCCAGTCCCGCTCGCTCCTCCACCGCTTCCAGCCGCGCCCGCAGGGCCGTGACCAACCCCTCGGTGTCGAGAATCGAGGGCCGCAGCTCGAAGATCAGCAGACGCATCTCCCGCAGCGCCTCTTGCGCCGTGTCCCGCAGCTCCCGTAGATGATCCGCGACCAGCTCCACCTCCCCGGTCGCCAGCTGCCGCGCCGCCGCTTCCGCGTATAGCGTTGTGCCGTAAAGCGCCTGCGTCACCGAATCGTGCAACTCGCGGGCCAGACGCTGTCGCTCCTCGACCACGGCCAGTCGCTGGGCCTGCTCATACAGGCGGGCGTTGTCAATGGCCACGGCCGCTTGATCCGCCAGAGCCTGGAGGACCGTAAGATCGCTATCGTCGAAGGCGTCCAGCTGGTCGCTCTGAGCATCCAGCACACCAATCACCTCCCCCTTGAGGGTGATGGGCACGATGAGCTCAGAAAGGGTGCTGCTGCCCTCCATCCACACGTAGCGCGGCTCCTCCCGCACGTCGGGCACCAGGAGCGGCTCCCCTCTGCTGGCCACCCAGCCGGTGATGCCCTCCTCGCCGACTCGGAGGCGTGCCGGCGAGAACTCAAAACCGTTCTCTCCCCACAGCTTGCCCGCGCCAACCCGGTAGACGGCCGTACCGTCCTCGATCATCGCGATCCCCACGTGGTCGTACGCGAACGCGCTCTGGATCAACTCCGCCACCTGTTGCAGGACGCTGTCGATGCTCATAATCGACGTGAACCGCTGCCCCACCTCGCTGATCACCCGGAACTGCTCCGCCCGGCGTTGCTCAGCCTCGAAGAGGCGTGCGTTCTCAATGGCCGTGGCTGCCTGGTTGGCGAAGGCCTGGAGCAGGTTGAGATCACCCTGGTCCAGATCCTGTTCGCCACTTCCCTTGTTCAGCACCACCAGCGTCCCCACCACGCGATCCTTGATGCTCAAAGGGGCCGCAGCCGTGTTCTGGATCCGCTTCCCGCTCTCCGACTCCAGCGAGTGAAGGCCCGATGCGTCAATCCGGGCATCCGCTCGAACGTCGTTCGACACCACGGCCTCGTCATGCTTCGCCACCCACCCCGACAATCCAGCCCCGAGACTGGAGCGAATACCGACCGAACCAGCCGCGATTCCGACGGCGGCGACGACTTCGTCTTCGCCGGCCTCCCAATCGACCAGGTTGAGGAGGCCCCCCTCGGCCTGGACCAACCGTACAGCGTGGTGCACGATCAAGTGCAGAAGTCTCTCCAGCTCCAGCGTACTGGCCACCGCCATCGTCGTCTCCTGGAGCGCCGTCAGCTGTGCCAGCCGGCGTCTCGTGTCCTCATAGAGAGCAGCGTTCTCCACAGCCACCCCGATCTGACGGCCAATGGCCGTCAGCAACTGCACGTCCCGGTCCGCAAACTCTCGATAGCCCCGTGTGGCCGTGAAAAGCGTCCCCAGCACATTCCCTTTCGCGCTCAAGGGGACCACAGCGAGCGAGCCGAGCCCGTCCTCCTGCACCACCATCCGTGTCAGACGACGGTCCTCCGATACATCCGCCACCACCAGTGGCTCCCCTGACTGCGCAACGCGGCCTGAGAACCCCTCGCCCACCTTCAATGCGTCGATCTCGGCCACCATCTCAGGTCTGAATCCTCGCTGGACAGCGATGTCTAGCATGCCGGCTTCCTCATCCAGCAGATAGACTCCCCCCACCTCGAGACCCATCATCTCTAACGTCTTGTCCAGGGCATCGGCCAGCATCTCATCCAGATCCAGAGAGCGGCTCACCACGGCCGCGATGGCGTTGACCGCCGCCAGCTCCTCGGTTCGCTCTGCGACTTGCCTCTCCAGCTCCCGGCTCCGCGCCTCGACACTCCTCACCCGGAGGCGGTACCCGGTCACGGCGCCCCCTATCACCAACAGACCGAGGATCCCGCGGAACCACCACGTGGCCCAGAATGGCGGCGTGACGGTGACGCTCAATGAAGTCCCCTCTTCATTCCAAACACCGTCGCTGTTCGAACCCTTCACCCGGAACGTATACCTCCCAGGCGGCAGATTCGTGTAGGTGGCGAAGCGCCGGTTGCCCACGTAGTTCCAGTCCCTGTCGAACCCGTCCATCAGATACGCGTACTGATTCCGCTCCGGGATAGCATAGTGCAACGCGGCGAACTCAAACGATAGGATCCGATCCTGGTAGGAGAGCTCGATCTCTTCGGTGAGGTGGGTCGGTGTCTCCAGGACAGTCTCGCTCCCACCCTCTGCGGACGTGCCACTGCCTCCGCCAGCTCCACGCGGCGGCCGGGGCGGGCCCAATTGGATCTCGGTGATGACGATGGGTGGTACGTAGGCGCTGGGGGCTACGTCCTTGGGATAGAAGCTGTTGATCCCGTTGACGCCACCAAGGAGCAGTTCATCGTCCGGTGCGCGGAGGGCCGCCCTGTAGTTGAACTCATTACTCTGCAGACCATCTGCAGACGTGTAGCTCTGAAAGGTCTCAGTGACCGGATCGAACCTCGCCAGGCCTCGATTGGTGCTCAGCCACAGGTGGCCGGCCTCGTCCGGCAGGACGCTGTACACCACGTTGTTGGGCAGGTCCTCCTCCTCCCCATACGTGACCATCACCCGGCCCGTCCCCGCATCCAGCCGCTGCAGGCCATCGCCATTTGTACCCAGCCAGACAGCGCCCGCCTCATCCTCATACAGCCAGAGCACCCGCTCCGCCACGCTCTGAGGATCATCGGGATCGTGCAGGCTATGGGTGAACGCCTCTGTCGCCGGGTCGAAATGGTCAACGCCACTCGCCGTCACCAGCCACAGACCATCATCCCGCGCCGGAAAGATGGCCCTCACACGGTCGTCCCCGAGGCTGTCCTCGTCACCCGGGTCGTGTCGATAGGTCGCAACGATCTGCTCCGCCGTCAGATCGAGGCGGTGGAGACCAACACCATACTGTGCCACCCACAGTTGATCTGCGCCGGCCGGGTGCAGATCCAGCACATAACCTATCGCAGCGCTGGAGCGCGTCAGAACGCGCGTGAAGTCTAGCGTCTCCGGCGCTGTGGAGACATCACCCGGGAGCGTCGCCCGCTCCAGCCCCATGCTCGTCGCCAGCCAGAGTGCATCCCGCTCAGCGTCTTCCACGATCGCGTAAGCCTGGTTATCGGGAAGCTTCGGGTCGATCTCGTAGAACGTGAAGGTGTCGGCACGACGATCCCAGTAGTTGATGCCGGCGAACGTGGAGACCCACAGCGCTCGTGCCCGCCCCTCAGCGTCAAGGTTCTCCGGGGAGACGCCGAAGCGCCAGATCGAGTTGTTGCTCAGGCGCTCGCCGTCCGGGGCGGTCACACGGTAGGAGGCGAACTTCGCCCAGGTGGGATCGTAGAGACTCATGCCACTGACGGTCGTCCCGATCCACAGGCCCCCGGCCTCGTCCTCGTAGAACCGGGTGATGTCATCTCCGCTGAGGGTTCCCTCGTCATCGGGATCGTGGCCGTAGTGCACGAAGCACCCGGTCGTCCGATCGTACACCTCGACCCCACCCGCAAAGGTGTGGAGCCAGAGCGTGCCCCGGCTGTCCTCATATATGCGCCACGTGGCGTCGTGCGGAAGGCTGCAGGCGTCCTCCGGGTCGGCTACGAAGCGCTCGATGTCGCCCGTCTCCGGGTCGAACCGTTCCAACCCCAGGCGTGCGTAGGTGCGGGTCTCGTCCACGTTCCAGTGAGCCGAGCTGACCCAGATGGCGCCCAGGTGATCGACCAGCAGCTCGCGCACCGAGTTGCCGGAGAATGTGCCCGGGTCCTCCGGCTCAAACGACGCATCGTAGAGGTACGACGTGAACCGTCCGGTCCCCATGTCGAGCCGATTCAGCCCCCCATATCGCGTCCCCACCCACAACGAACCGGCATCGTCCTCCGCCAGATAGGTCACCGCCGGGCTGCCCAGCGCATCCGGGTTGTGAGGCTGGAACGCAGGATCGTAGTCGTGCACAGGCGGATCGTACTGGTAGCCGCCGGGCGGGAAATCCCGGTACGGGTAGCGCAGGAAACTGTCCGTCTCCTCGTCGTAGCGGTTCAGACCGCCCTCTGTGCCCACCCAGATGACACCCTCTCGGTCCTCATGGATCCGCCAGACCACCCGGTGGCTCAGGCTTGTGGGGTCGGTAGGGTCGTGCCGATAGGCCGAAAAGGCGTCCTCCTCCGGATCGTAGCGCACCAGCCCGTCGCCGTACGTCCCGACCCACAATCGTCCCTGCACGTCGCCGTGAAGCGTGGTGATCGCGCCACCCAGTTGCTGGAACGGGTCCTCCAGTGCCAGGCTATAGCGGATGAAGCGCCCCGTCTCTGGCTCATACCGGTGGAGCGTGCCGTCCCCCGTGACGATCCACACCACGTCGCGCTGGTCACGCTCGCAGCCCAGGATGGTGTTGCTGCTCAAGCTGTGGGGGTTGTCCGGATCGTGCCGGTAGACCTTTATGTCGTAGCCGTCGTAGCGGTTGAGCCCGTCCTCGGTTCCGAACCACATGAACCCCTGCCCGTCCTGCACGATGCAGTAGATCGAGCTTTGGGACAGGCCGTCCTCGAGGGTGAGACGCCTGAATGTGAGGTGCTGAGATGCGACCGGCGCGGGGCTACTCCCCAATAGCTGGGAAGATCCACGATTGGACTCGCCGGGCAGCGATGGTACGATGGCTCCAGCCGAACTAGCCCGCGCACATCCACAGGAAATCCCGGTCAATGGGATGATCCCGATCAGCATCCCTAAGATGAGGCACAGCGATGGTGCGCGTCGCATCGAGCCCATCCCCCGGCAGTCGATTCCCCAGGCCGTCTGGCCGAAAATCGCCATCCATGTCTCTACCCAGAGCTTGGGCAGGACAAGATGGTTCAACGCTCTTCTGGCTGGCTCGTTCTCGAGAAGGTGAGGAGGATGCGCCCGGGCTACCCAGCGATCGATGAGCGTACATCAAGCATTATAAACCCCAGTCGAGAGCAAGACAAGTATGCAGTGATCCGCCTTCCCGCGCCAGACGGACCAAGCGCATTGCAGATGAAGATCGATGTCGTGGTAATCCTCCCCATTGCGCTCAGGGCGGAGGAAGCTGTTGCAGACCACAGTACGCTCGCACAACCAAGGCTCCGCCAAAGAGGTCCGGTCGCTATGCAGGGCGTACCTGCGAAGGTACGATACCACCCGCCGGCACGTACCAGGAAATTGAGCCCGCCCCTCAGCCTCACGACACCCCGGAGTCTTGCACCTCCCTGGATCCCTCGTCGCTGGTCGTGCCTCTGCAATTCCTGACTGTCTCCAGCAACCGCTCCGGTGGATCGCCCTTGCTGACGAACGCATCGGCCCCCGCGACCACCGCCGCTCGCTGCGCCTCCGGCCGTCCGCTCATGGCAATCACGTCCACCCGAGGGCAATGCTGCCGAATGGAAGCAACCAATTCCCCAATGTCGCGTCCTGGGAGCTCCCAGTCGAGCAGCACCACGTCAGGGCACGCCGCACCTACCCAATCGAGGAGGCCCATCGCATCCACAGCCTCGCCCAACACCCGAATATCCGCATCCTGCTCCAGCAGCAGCCGAATTGCGGAGCGGACCTTCGGATGATCATCAGCCACCAAGACACGCATTACCCTCACCTCGTAACCACACGCCCTCTCCCTCCACCTGACACTCTCCTTGTCGCCAGTTAGTCTAACACACCCGGTCCGCTCGCGCACCGTCCCATCGATCAGTCTTCGCCCTGGTCACCTGACCAGGTAGCCGCCACCCGACGCACGAAAAAAATCCCCGCCTTCGATGGACGTCGGGGCCTGGAAGAAGGTGCAAGGGGCTCGGGAGCTCACGAGGGTCCTTCGGCTCGCGGGGCGGATCCTCGCGTCATCCGCACCGCCCTCAGGAGATCAAGTCGTGCTGGAGGGCGAGGGCCACGGCCTCTGTGCGGCTGTCGGCCCCCAGCTTGGAGAGAATGTTGCTGACGTGAAACTTCACCGTGGATCGGCTGACCATGAGCTCTTCTGCGATCTCCGGGTTGCTCATCCCCTCGACCATCAACGACAGCACCTCACGCTCCCGATCGGTCAGGTCGAAGCCAATCTGGGGTGCGTGCCTGGTCGACTCAATCAAGGCCTGCGCCGCCTCGGGTGCCAGCGTCGGTCGACCCACGTGGGCAGCCCGGATAGCCTCGGCCAGGTCATCGGCGGAGACGTTCTTCAGCAAGTAGCCGATCGCACCGGCCTCCATGGCGCTGTGCACCAGCTCGTTGTCCTTGAAGCTGGTTAGAGCCACAACCTGGATCTCTGGCCAGTGCTCCCGAATTCTGCGCGTCGCTTCGACTCCACCCATCCCCGGCATCTTGAGGTCCATCAGCACCACGTTGGGATGAAAGCGGTTGCACAGCGCCACGGCCTCTTCCCCACTCCTCGCCTCCGCGATCAGCTCCAGGTCGTCAAACGCCATCAGGAAGGCCCCCAGACCGCTGCGCACCACAGCGTGGTCGTCGACCAACAAGACGTTAATCATATCCGTCTGATCCATGATCCCTCTCCTTCTTCGACTACGGCGCAGACAGACCCACCGGGCAATCTCACGGCCGTCAATGCAAAATCCCACAAGATGTGCTATAGTATACTCCTTCGGTGCGAAGAAGCAAGACACCCCACGGTGGGGACTGGAAGGATGGAACGCAAGCATGCCGACAAACCCCGAGAATCGTGACCCGCTGCTGGGAGAACGACTGAGCCTCCTCACCACCCTCTTTGATCGCATGCCCATGGGCATCGCCATCTTCGACCGCGACTATCGGCTAAGGCGCTGCAACCCAACCTGGGCCGAGTTCATCGATCGCCATGGGCCTCCTTCGGCCAAGCCAGCGGTGCCCGGAACACGCTACGCCGATCTGGCGCCCGGCGCTGAGTCGGTCGCCCACCCTCTGTTTGAACGCGTTCTGAGGGGAGAGACGATCGAGCAGGAAGCGCTCCGTCTGGAGACCGGCGACAACGTCTCATATTGGGACGTGGTGCTGGCCCCTATCAGCGATGCCGGCGGGGTAACTGGTATCCTCAACGTGACTATCGACGCCACGGAGCGGGTGCAGGCGAAGCGGGAGCTCGAACGCCATCGCGACCGGCTCGAGGAGATGGTGAGCCAGCGGACGGCCGAGCTTCGCCGCGCGAACGAGGCGTTGGAGCGGGAGCGGAACTTCACTTCTGCCGTCCTGGATACGGCCGGCGCGCTGGTGGTGGTCGTGGACCGGGAAAGGCGGATCGTCGGCTTCAACCACGCGTGCGAGGAGACGACGGGCTGGACCGCTGAAGAGGTCAAGGGTAAGCGCTTCTGGGATCTGTTCGTTGTGGAGGAAGAGACCGACTCGGTCAGCGCTGTGTTCCACGATCTCAAACGAGGCCAGTTCCCGAAGGCTCACGAGAACTACTGGCTCACGAGAGGCGGAGAGCGGCGATTGATCAGCTGGTCGAACACCGCCCTCCTGGACGACGATGGTGCCGTCGAATACGTCATCGCCACGGGCATCGACGTCACAGAGCAGCGACAGGCCGAGCGGCAGCTGCGCGAGGCCCACGACCGACTCGAGCAGCAGGTGGAGCATCGGACCGCCGAGCTGCGTCGCCGCGTGGCGTTCGAGAATCTCCTTTCTACCATCTCGGCGGACTTCATAAACCGGGCACCAGAGGAGATCGACGAGGCTGTCACCGAGGCGCTGCAGGCCGTGGGGGAGTTCATGGACGTAGATCGAAGCTACGTCTTCCTCTTCTCCGGAGACAAGCGCACGATGCACAACACCCATGAGTGGTGTGCTCCAGGCATCGACCCTCAAATCGAGCGGATGAAGAACGTGCCGGTGGACGCCCTCGCTTGGTCGAACCAGATACTGATGCAGGGAGAGGTCCTCCACATCCCTTCCCTTGCCGACCTCCCCCCCGAGGCGAGCCCGGAACGGGACGCATTCCAGGCGCAGGACATCCAATCCCTGGTGGCCGTGCCGATGCAGTATCAAGGGGAAACCCTCGGACTGGTGGGGTTCGATGCCGTGCGCGACGAGAGGGCCTGGTCCGATGAAAGCATCAAGCTGCTCAAGATGCTCGCCGCCATCCTCGTCAACGCGCTGGAACGGAAGCGGGCCCAGGCGATCCAGGACGGTCAGCGACAGTTCCTGGAGTTGCTCGCGACCGGCGGAGGCTTCTCCGAGACGCTCCACACGCTGGTATCCATCATCGAGGAGCAGTGGCCCGGGATGCAGGGGCTCGTCCTCCTGCTGGACGAACAGGGGCACCTCCACCGTGGTGCCGCCGTCAGCCTGCCCGAGGAGTACGTGGCGTCCATTGAGGGTCTCAAGATCGGTCCCAGGGTGGGTTCCTGCGGCACGGCTTCCTACCTCGGTGAGCGCGTGATCGTGGAGGATATTGCCGAGGATCCGCGGTGGGAGGGCCTCCGCGAGTTGGCCCTCGATTACGGGTTGCGCGCCTGCTGGTCTGAACCCGTGTTCTCGCCCGAAGGAGACGTGGTTGGGACGTTCGCCATGTACTACTGCCATCCTCGCGCACCCACCGACGCCGAGCTCCGCACAATCGAGGTCGGCGCACATCTCGTCGGCGTAGCCATCGAGCAGAAGCGGGCGCACGAGGCGCTCCACGAGAGCGAGCGCATGCTGTCCACGTTGATCAGCAACCTTCCCGGCATGGCCTACCGGGCTCGAAACGATCGGGACCGCACCATGGAGTTCGTCAGCGAGGGCAGCCTGGATCTCGCCGGCTACCACCCAGAAGACCTGACCGGCGGCCAGACCGTCACATACGGCGATCTGATCCATCCGGACGACCGAGAGGAGGTCTGGGAAGCCATACAGGCCGCCCTGGCGGACGGCCGCCCGTTCGAGATCACGTATCGCCTCGTCACGCCCCGCGGCGAGCGGTGGGTATGGGAACGCGGGCGGGGGGTCTACTCGTCGGAGGGGGACCTGGAGGCTCTGGAGGGCTTCGTCACCGACATCACCGACCGGGTCGCCGCGCAGCACAATCTGGAGCAACGCGTTGCGGAACGGACGCACGAGCTCTCCACGCTGCTCGAGGTCTCCCACAACGTGGCCTCCACCCTGGAGCTGGAGCCGCTCCTGGGACTGATTCTCGACCAGTTAAGATCCGTCGTCGACTACGACGCCGCGTCGGTGATGGTCCTGGAGGACGAGCAGTTGAGACTGCTCGCCTATCGCGGCCCGATTCCACAGGCCGAGGCGCTGGAGATCTGCTTCCACGTCGAGGACGCCGGCGCCAATCGGGCCGTCATAGAGCGCAGGCAGCCCGTCCTGATTCCGGACGTGCGCGGCGATAGCCACCTGGCGAAGGCGTTCCGGGAGACGGCGGGCGACGAACTGGACACAACCTATGGCTACATCCGCTCCTGGATGGGCGTACCGTTGATCGTCAAAGACAGGCTGCTCGGTATGCTGGCCCTCGACCACCGCGAGCCCCACTACTACACGCTGGAGCAGGCCGAGTTGGCCCAGGCCTTCGCTGCCCAGGCCGCCACGGCGATGGAGAACGCGCGGCTATACGAAGCCGAACAGGAGCGGCTCGAGGAGAGCGAGCGACGACGCCGGGTGGCCGAGGGTTTGCGAGAGGTTCTGGCCATCCTCAACACCGATCGTCCCCTGAGCGAGGTGTTGAACACCATCGTCGCGCAGGCCTGCCGGCTCCTGCACGCTCAGGCCGGGGTCGTCTACCACCTCGCCCTCGATGACGAGCTGATCGAGATTGAGGCGGCCTGCGGCATGCCAGATGGATTCATCCACATTGGGCCGCTGCCCCTCATTGACACGGAGCCGAACCGGGCCACCTTGAACCGCCAGCCGTTTGCCGCAGTGGACGTCCAGGCCCGGCTGAACGATCCTACTGGCGAGCAGCTGCTGACCGATCCGAGCGTGCGGTCCTGGGCCACCATCGTCGGCGGAACCTTCCGATCGTATCTTGCCGTTCCCATCGTGGTTCAGGATGAAGTCTACGGCGCCCTGTCCCTTTTCTACCACCGGAGGCACGACTTCTCCACCGAGGAGATCGACCTGGCCACCACGCTTGCCGATCAAGCGGCTCTGGCCATAGAGAACGCCCGGCTGCGCGTTCACGCCGAGAAGAGCGCCGTGGCCGCCGAAAGGAGCCGTCTGGCCCGCGACCTCCACGACGCGGTGACCCAGACGCTCTTCTCCGCCAGCCTGATCGCAGACGTGCTGCCCAAGATCTGGGAGAGAGACCCTGAGCAAGGCGCGCAACGGCTCCAGGAGCTGCGAGAGCTCACCCGCGGCGCTCTCGCCGAGATGCGTACGCTGCTGCTCGAGCTCCGCCCATCCGCGCTCACCGACGCGGAGATGCGCGAACTGCTCCGCCAGCTGGCGGAGTCGATCACAGGCCGCGCCCGCGTCCCGGTCGACGTCCGCATCATCGGTCATTCTCCGCTGCCGGTGGACGTCAAGGTGGCCCTCTACCGCATCGCTCAGGAGTCGCTCAACAACGTGGCCAAGCACGCCGGGGCCACTCGGGCCGCCGTGCAGCTGAGCTACGCGGAGGACGTGGAGCTGGAGATCGTCGATGATGGCATCGGCTTCGACGTCGACGCTCTACCACCCGACAGCCTCGGGCTGGGAATCATGCGCGAGCGGGCGAAGGACATCGGAGCCCAGCTCACTGTCGACAGCGCGGTCGGTGAGGGGACCAGGGTCCACGTTAGATGGATCAAGGGCGACGACTGAGCACCGAGCTCCCTATCGCTCCCATCAACGAGGACGAAATGTCACGACGCAATAGTGCCCTGTCACTCCGGCGCCATCAATATCCCAGACGACGGCTCCGACGGTGCATGAGGATCGACGGCACCAGGAACAGCACGCCACCCACAGCCAGCACAGCCAGGTCCAACCACGGATTGAGCAGCCCCGCGTTCAACACCGCGTGGTTCATCAGATCCTGCGCGTACGTCAACGGCGACAGATACGCCAGAGCCCGCGCCACCACCCCCATCTCGGCCAACGGGACGAAGACGCCGCTGATAAACAGCAAGCCCCAGCGCAGCAGCGTGCTGGGCATCTGCACGTCCCCGGGGTTGCGGGTGGGGATGGAGCCGAAGATCAGCCCCAGCGTGGAGAAGGAGAATGAACTGAGAATGACCCCGGCGAGCAGGAACCCCGGCGACACCACCCGGGCCCCAAACAACGCCACCCCCGCGATCAGCGCCACCACGGAGACAGCGATGGCGAAGAAGGCCCCCACCGCAATCTTGCCCAGCAGCAGTGAGAGCAGGGACATCGGCGCCGCCAGCAGCCGGTCGTAGGTGCCCAGCCGCCGCTCCAAGGGGATGATGAACGGCCCGGTCGACGCAGCCGTAAAGAACGTCGTCAGCGCCAGAAGGCGGGCCACCCCCTGCGCCGCCGCCATCTCCCGCTTGACCGAAAAGGAGAAGAACATGAAGAACGGCATCATCAAGCCAAACATGATCATGCCCGGCTTGAGGTAGTATACCTTGATGTCCTTGACCGCCACCGTCCACGCCTGGCTCACCTCGTCCATTACCCGCCTGACGATTCTGTCCCTCATCGTTGCCCTCCCCCCTTGCCTCTGGCTCCTCGCTTCCTGCCCTCCGGTTCTCCCGTCTCGTGGCGCACCGCGCCGATCTCCTGGCCCGTGATCTCCAGGAAGACGTCCTCCAGACTCGGCCCCAGCGTGCACAGACTCACCACCTCCAGATCGTGCCTCCGGGCGTAGTCCACCACCTGGGGCAGC
>JAWLCP010000003.1:3604-73153 GCA_041687115.1 Anaerolineae bacterium | reverse complement strand
CCTCCAGATCGCGCCTCATCGCCCCACTCTGAAAGCGGTCCAGCTCCTTCACGTTTTCAGCGTCGTAGGCCAGGCCGTACTTCCCCTCCACCCGCCGGTACGCGAGCGGCGTGTTGGGTGTCTTCAGGATCGTGCGTTTTACCTTCCGGATAGGATCATCGCCCGGATAGGCGTAGAGCGGATTGTCGCTGACGTTGGAGTAGAAGTCCGTGGTGGCCCCACCGATATCGAGGGCCATGATGTTGCCCAATCCCTCTTCGTCGCCGTATCCCTTCGCCAGCAGGTTGATGCCTCGGAACGCCGCGCGTGGCGTGGGGATGAACGGCGCGCTCATATACTCCTCGACCACGTCGAAGCCTTTGCCTCGGATGATGATCGTCTGGAACAACTCGCGGATCGACTCGTTCACGGCCTCGATGTGAAAGGTGTTGACCTCCGGCATCACGTTGGGCGTGAGGCGAATATCCACCCCTTCGCGCCTGTAGATGCGCTCGATCTCGTCGCGGATATCCTGATTGCCGGCGTAGATCACCGGCACGCCGTAGCGGGCGTAGGTGGCCGCCTTCGAGAACTTGGACAACAGGCGCGCGTTGTGCAGCTGCGTTTCCGTGTCGCCACCGAAGTCGACGCCACCTGCTTGAAGAATGATCTCCGGCTGGTCCTCCTCGTAGATGGACTGCGCCTGCTCTGGTGTGAGCTTGCCGTCGTAGCTGGCGAGCAACTTGGCCCCGGCGGTGAGAGCCGCCAGATCGGCGGCGAAGCCGCTCTCATCCGCGGTCAGGGCCACGGTGACCATCTTGAGCCCGCCCTTCGCGCTCGAACAGGGCAGCTTGATGTCGAATTGCTCCATCGCGCGCCCCAGCGGTCCCCAACCCTCCTCCCGCTTACACGCATCCATGACGCCCAGGCCGTTCGCCAGCGATAGGCGCAGGTCCTCGACGATCGTCGGTACATACTCCAGATGGAAATCCTCCGTCTTCGTGTCGAATATGCCAATCTTGGAGAACGTGCTGCCGAAGTCGACCACCAGCACCTTCTTGTCCTCCAGATCCTCTCGACTGTGGATGCCGATATCCCGCCGCGCTTGCTCCACGACCTCTTCATCGACCGCCTCGGCCGTCTCGGTGATATACAGGTCTTCATCGGCCTGGCTGATCTCCTTGTAGAAGAACCAGGGACTCCGTTCGCGGACCATGTCGACCCGCTCAATCTCGTCCCGCACCTTGACGCCGTCGAACTCCTCAATCACACAGCCACCGTTGACGATCTTCGTGCGGCACTTGCCGACCATCTCATACCGTTTGTCCAGCACCGTGATCTGCGGCGCCTGGAGCAGGCCCACCTGGAGCGCCAGCTCCAGCGTATCGGCGCTGACCATCCCACAATGACCGGTGGCATAGTCTGCCTCGTCGATGAAACTCAGCAGCATGCTCTGATAGTTGCGCTTCCGCTGCTCGGGGTCCTCTCGCTCCTCGGCCTCCGCTGGCGGTACAGCCCACTCGAAGAAGTTGTCCACCGTGACCGGCCCCTCGTACCCCCCCAGCAGCGCGAGGTGGAGGATGTTGTACATCGCCCCCCGTTTCAGCTCTCTCTTCCGATTGAGCAGCCGCGGGTCAGACCAGACGTCAGGACGATCATCCTTACAGAAGTCTTCAAACACCTGCTTCACAATATCGCAGCTTTCGATGACGTCCTGAGCCTTGGCTTCGTGGTGCGCCTCTGAGAAGCTGACCACGTGCACAATGTCGGGCTCTATGTACATCTGCCAGTAGGTGGACACGGCCAGATGCCCCTTCGCCCGGTCCAGATTCGGAGGGAAATCGGAGAGCCCCCCCCGCGTCTCCTTGATGATGTGGAAGCTGAAATGGCGTGTCAAGGGCTCGATCAACTCGTACGCTGCCTGGAACTTGGCCAAGTCGTTGAGGCCTGAGGCACCTGGCGGCAGGTCGTACATCATCTGCATGACGTAGTCCTGGATGCCTGCCCTGAGTGCCGCCACACCAGCGATGACGTGATCGGTCACCAGCATGTCGTCGGTGCTGTTGCGGAGCTGCCACTGATGCGGATCGTTAACCTCCAGAGCCTTGCCCTGCTCCGCCCACCAGCGCATGACCTCGAAGTGCTCGTCGAAGCTATCCCGGATCGATATGGGGCCGCGCCCATCCAACTCGTTGTAGAAGAAGATGGGCACCGCCGGGAATGGCATGTTGAACTCCCCTTCGAAGAGCTTCGCCAGTTCGACCAGCTCATCGGTCCCGGAGTAGATCCGCGTCATTGGGTAGTTGCCCCTCTGCGTCGCCTCCTTGAGCCGGGCCAGATCTTCCTTGGTTCGGATCGGGACACCACCCTGTCCCTTGAGATACTTGTCCGGGTCTTCCTCGCCCCGCACGAACTTGGCCAGATACTCCTGAGAAGGCTGATCCGGGGCCAGCGACACAATCTCCAGACACTCGGCATCGGCCATCTTCTCGACGGCGTCGATCGTTGGCTCTATGCTGTCGGCAGCGACGCCAATGTGGGCCCGAATGATGGGCCGGTTCTCCAGCTCTCGCACCTGTTTGACGCGCGCCAGGAGGGAATCGGCCCACTCGATCTCATCCGATTTCACCACCACGAACTCGCCTTCGGCGAAGGCTTCCAGCTCCTCCATGCCCACGTAGTCATCGACCACCAGGGCAAAGAAGTTCTGGAATGCTGCGATGTCGCTGTAGTTCTCAGCCACTTCCTCCAGATCAAAGTGGCGATCTTCCGGCGGCGAGAACTTGTCCTCCAGCACTGGAAGGCCCGTCATGGCGCGCACCAGATTCGCCGCCGGCCGCAGTCCTCCAAACGCGTACCGAATGCCGCTCTCTTCGGGCAAGAGGTCATATCGAGCAGCCTTGGTGATGAACTCGCCGATGAGCTTATCGACGTGCAGATCCCCCAGGCGCATCGAGATGGCCACCACCTCCGGCCGCGATTCGCGTATCTTGTTGATCACGTCATCAATCGCCACGGCCGGACCTAGCTTCACGGCCATATATCCCTCGCCTCGGTCCTCCATCCACTCGGCGAACGTCTCCACGCCCAGAGAGTGGACACAGTCTCCGATGGAGCCAGCCAGCACGCGCCGTCTTCTGTCAAGTGTTTCTGTCTCAGTACTCACGGTACCGCCTCCTGTACAGTGCTTTGAACGCCCTCTTATGAGGTGCGCTCCAATGGTACGAGGATGTGCTCCATCACACCCTCTCCCTATGCTCCATGGTGAAACGAATCAGCGCTTCCAGATCGTTCAAGTCGTATGCTTGTGGCGTTCGATCGTTGGTCTCATCTCCTCCGGCTTCACCCCCCAGCCTCTGCCTGGCCCAGTTGACGACCTGGTCCATCGTGGGGGTCTCCACGCCGGCCAATCGGGCAATGGCCTGGCTTACGGCCAGGCCGTACGGTACGTCCTCCGCCAGGTAGCGCGCGCCAAACGCGGGCGCGAACCGCCCGGGGGCCACCTCCTTGACCGGGGCCCTCAGTCCGGCGTAGGCTCGGTTCGTCACAAAGGCGCTGTGCAGGCTGGAGGCGTCAAGGATCGCGTCCCCGTAGGATCGAACCAGCCAGGTCCTCAAATCGTGCACGCTGGACAGATCCAAGGAATAACTCGCGAGGCACGCACAGACGCATTGAATCTCCTGGCTCAGCTCACCCAGCCTCTCCGCTCCTTCCTCACTCAGGCCCTGATAGAACAACGGGACCTGGCCATCATCGAAGGTCTCCCCATCCCAATCGGCGAAGAGATCATACATGATGCCTGGGTGGATGATCTGTCCCGTATTGGCCAGGGTGAGGGCCAGCATACTTCCCCCGTCCCCGATGGGAACGCCCAGCATCTGCTCCAGCACCGACGCGATGCGGCCCAGACGGGCGGCAGGGCGGCTCGCCGCATCGACGGTCTCCTTCACCCCCAGGACCTGAACGACGCGACCATACTCAGCGATCCGACAGGCCCATGGCAGCGTCTGCAGTCCGAAGATCGTGACGTCGGATCGCCCAGCGTCGTCCAGGACCCTCGCCATGCAGTAGTCAAGCCCGCCGCGAGCGGGCATGGCGCCCACCCAGGCTCCGTTATCCAGGTAAGGGACGATCGCGCGCAACGTGCTCTCGTGGGCAAAGGCCGGCACGACCAGCACGACGACATGCGAGCCTGGTATCACCTCTGCGGCGTCGCCGCTCACCGTGTGGGGACGACCTGTTCCTCGCACCGCCCCCCTGGCTTCAATCCCTCCGTGGGCCTCAATCCCCTCGCGAAGCTTCTCGGCCTCGTCCCTGAAGGAAGCATACACGTCTACGTGGCACGTCAAATTCCGGCTTGCGATACAGGCCAGGGTCTGCGCCCCGTTTCCTCCACCGCAGATGGTGATCTTCTCCATCTTCACCGTCTGTCACCGCCTTCTCTCAACACGAAGGGTTCATAGGTTCCCTGGCACGGAAGTCCGTGACAGAAGAGCATGGTCCGATCCGTAGGCAGGAAGATGCACGCCGCAATGGTGGCCGAATCACATCCGTCCATCGGGTGGCGGCACACCGAGGCCAGGGGCCCGTCGTGAGCGGCCATCAATCCTCGCGCGAAAGCGACATCGATCTGACCGTACGCCCCACGCAGGGCGTCCGACACCTTGTCATAGCGCCGGAATGTATTCCCTTTCACGACAGGCGGGCTTAAATCCGTGAAGTGGTGTCGCAAGTGAGGACTGACGGGATGATTGGTGTTGACCAGCGTGCCGTCTCTAGTACTGAACAGGCCGTACGAACTGTGTCCACTTTCAAACACCGCCACCTCACCCTGGACATCCGCCAGAATCAGATGGTTCCTTCCCAACCGGGGGACCGACCGCAGGTAGTCCACGGCTGAGGAGACCACGTCATAGGTCTCCAGGAGGTGCATCATCAACGCGTAGTCCGGCAGTCCCGGCCCCATGTTCGTGGAGGCCACGTGCGTGTCGGCGACGGCCAAGCCAGCCTCGTTGATTCCGCCGCAGTAGACTCCGGGGCTTCCAGCGCTGCCCGCACACACGTACCGATGGCCCGCGACGGGCTTTACGCAGCTTACTGTCTGTAGAGGAAGATGCTCCAGGCGGTAGTCCCGATTCTTGGCCAGGATGGGAAGGCCATCGGCGCTGGCCGACCCTGTGGCCGCCCAGGTCGTGCACCCTTCGGCCCTCGCCCTCTCCCGGGTCAGCAGGTCATCCCGAAGATACGATACCAGGTCGTACCTTAGCAGGTGCTCAAACTCGTACCCCAGCGCATCGGCCTGACCCCGGATCAGATTTACCACCCTCGGGCAGTGCGTCATCAGCGCTTCCCGCGTCTCCAGGACCAGCGTCTCAAAGCGCGGGTCGCTTCCGTATCGCTCGATCTCATCCAGGCGGGCCCTGATGGCCTCATCGATAAGCGGACGCAGCGTCTTCACCTGCGCGCCGTGCTGCCGCCCTATAGTGTAATGGTCGCCCTGTAGCGTGAGTCTGATCGGCCCGCCCGCGGTGCGACTGCGCTCCACCGGTGACGTCACCACTTCCTCTCTTCTTCACGGTCAACGTATGCGTTGTGCATCATTCGAACGCGCCGGCGAGGCTCGCAGGCGCAAGGCACTCCGGTCACCACTGGCACAGATGGCATGCCACGTGATGACCGTCGTCCACCGTGACGAACGACGGTTCCTCCTCTTCGCACAACTTGCTCCGTCCCTTGGCAAAGCACCGGGTGTGAAAGCGGCACCCCGTAGGGGGATCGACGGGACTGGGGACGGACCCCTCCAGAATAATCCGCTCCCGCCGCTGCGCCTTGTCCACCGATGGAACAGCCGCCATCAGCGCCTGAGTATATGGATGCACCGGGTGCCTGAATACCTTATCCGTCGGCCCCACCTCGACGATCTTTCCCAGGTACATGATCGCCACCCGATCGCTGACGTAGTGCACCACGCTAAGGTCGTGGGCGATGAAGAGATACGTGAGGTTGAACTCTTCCTGGAGCTCGTCCAACAGATTGATCACCTGTGCCTGGATGGAGACGTCCAGCGCAGACACCGGCTCGTCACAGACGATGAACCTGGGCCGCATCGCCAGCGCCCGCGCAATCCCGATCCGCTGGCGTTGTCCCCCACTGAATTGATGCGGATAGGCATCGATGCGGCGCTTGGGTATACCCACCCGCTGCAGTAGCCTCAAGATCTCCTGTTCACGGGCCGCGAACCCCCTGATCCCTCGGTTCCGCAGCGGAACGGAGAGGATCTGTCGCACCGTCTTTCGAGGATTCAGCGATGAGTAGGGATTCTGGAAGATGATCTGCGTCATGCGATAGAAACTCAAACCCTCCGGGGGCACCTCTCGCTCAGTCTCCACTCTGTCCTCGAAGAGAACGGCTCTCTGACCGGCCTCATCGTCTTCCAGCGAGTTGTCCCGGTAGATCACTTCTCCCTCCGTGGGATCGTAGAGGCGCGTCAACACGCGCCCCAGCGTCGTCTTGCCGCACCCAGATTCTCCCACCAGCCCGACGGCCTCGCCGGGATAGATCTTCAAGTTGACCCCGTCCACCGCCTTCACCCACTGATCCTTCCGCCCGGCCAGCAGCTTGACCAGCACGCTGTGTCGTATGGGAAAGTACTTCTTGACCCCCCGCGCTTCGACAAGAGCTTCTCTTGACAAATCAGGCCTCCTCCAGCAGCACCTCGCGCCTCTAAGAGCTAGTACAGAAGGCAACGGACCAATTGACCGTCACCCAGGGCCCTCAGCGGGACTCTCCCAACCTCTGAGCATTCGGGCAGACTGCGGTCACACCGCGGCGCGAAAGGACACCCCGGCGGCAGTTTGGCCAGATCGGGCACCAGACCGGGAATCGGCATGATCCTCTCTCGCCGGTCGCTGATTCTGGGCAGGCAGCGCAACAGACCGCGCGTGTACGGGTGCCTCGGATCTTCGATGATCTGGTCAACCGACCCTTTCTCCATCAGCTGCCCGGCGTACATCACGACGATGGTCTGACAAAACTCAGCCACAACGCTCAGATTGTGGGTCACGAGGATAATGGCTGTGCCATGCGTCTTGTTGATCCTTGCGAGCAAGTCCAGGATCTGTGCCTGTATCGTCACGTCGAGAGCCGTCGTCGGCTCATCGGCCAGGAGGACGTGCGGTTCACACGCCAGTGCGATGGCCGTCAAGGCGCGCTGCTGCATGCCACCACTGAACTGATGCGGGTAGCGGTGGGCGGTCTGGGCAGGCACCGGGATCCCCACATCCTTCATCGCCCGCAACACCCGCTCCCACTCCGCCTCCTTGGCCTTTCGATCGAACAACCACGAGAAGACCCCATTCGAGCGGGGAACAATGTGGTGGATCCTCAACGACTCACGAATCTGGTCACCCACCAGGAAGGCAGGGTTCAGCGTCGTCATCGGATCCTGGAAGACCATGGCGATGTCTTTGCCCCGCAGCTGACGTATCTCCCTGGTCGACATCCCAGGGAGACTCTCCTCGCCGTACCACACCTCCCCGTCTACGATCTTCCCCGGGTGAGGTACCAGGCGAAGGATGGATAGTAGCGTGACCGTCTTACCCGATCCGGACTCCCCGACAATCCCCAGTCTCTCCCCTTCATGCAGGCGAAAGCTCAGGCCGTCGACGGCCCGCACCGGACCACGCTGGGTGGGGAATACCGTGGTCAGGTTATCCAATTCCAGCAGTGGAGCGGGAGACCTGTCCATTGCCTGCCCTTTCACGTCGGCAAGTGTCTGACTCGTGCGAACATGTTTCACCATGGCGAACCACCTTCATCCTCGACCGCGTCTACGATGTCATCAAGCTCTGCAACCACGCTCGATGGCAGGGGAGAGGGTTGATGCTCTGCCAGTAGGCGCTCCACCTTCTCTCCAGCCCTGCTCTCCAGGTCCGGCGCGCCCGCCGCCTGCCATGCCTCTCTCGGTTGGTGCTCAATGAGCTCGCACGTCAGCAGTTCGTCCCGGTAGTACTCAAACGTGTGCTCCTCCGCCACGAAAGAACCAGCTGGCCCTACCCGCTTGATCAGATCGAGCGCCAGGGTCTCCCCCTCGACGGCGATCCCCCGTAGAAAGCGCTGAACCATGCCCACAATGGCATCGTCGATCACCAGTTGCTCCAGGCTGAAAGACATCTTCGTCTCCAGAGTCGAGAGGTTGATCAAACCCACCCCTGCCAGGGCTGGCGGCAAGAGCGTCATGAGACGCTCCATCACGCTCTGAGCACCTGGCTGATGGGCATCGCTCCCACTGCTCACGACGCAGGGCACCCCACAGTGCCGCGCCAGCTGAGACACGGCCACGCCCAACAGTCCGATCTCCACGGCACCGGACAGGTTCGCCGCGTTCCGCATGTCCGGCACCGACGATGACATACCGTACACGACCGGAGTGCCCGGCCCGATCAATTGGGCAATCGTCATCAACCCCAGGACCTCGGCGTGCGTGATCACCAGCTCGCCTGCCAGCGTCACCGGTGCTGTGAGACCAGCTATTGGGTGAGCGTGAAGGGTCAGCGGCAGGCGCCGCGAGGCAAATGCCTTGAGCACACTGAGCTGGCTTGAAACCAGTTGCAGCGGAGACGTGGATTCCGCCAGGGCAGTGATCATGGGGCGATCCCTCAGACGCTTCTCGCCCCCCGCGACGACGGCCACCATCGCCACCACGGCTTCGATCAACCCTTCGTTGAGGCAGACGTAGCCCAACGGCTTCGCTGTATTCGCCAGAGCAAGCCTCACGGTATGCACGTCGACAGTGCTGGCAGGCACGTCCGCCGGCTGCACCGCCATCGTGCTCACCCCGTGCACGTTCGACAGACTGTCCGCCAATCGGACAGCATGCGCCGCGTCCTGGCGCGTGGCCTTGCGACGCTGCCCGCCATCTTGGTCAAGCATGGCCGTGGCACCGCTCGAGCTGCGAGCGTGAAGCCGGCCGGAGCCGAGAACCATAGCCTCTTCTCCCATCCGGTTGTAGAGCGTCACCACCTTAGGTGCCTCACCCAGCCCATCCTCTACCACCTGGCTCGGTATGGTCACTCGACGCCTGCCATTCTCGTGGTGCACCAGGGCTCCCGCCTCTGTCAGCCGTGTCACCACCTCATCGTCGTGGATCAGGAGCCCCGTCTCAGCCAGAACGTGAAGCGCGTGCTCGTGAATCCGCCCTACCTCGCGCTCCCCCAGGACACGCAGCAACGTCATTCCCAACCCTTACGGCCGCAATCCAGCCAACGGCCTCGCCTCACTCGATTCTCAGTCGTGGATCGAGAATATCTCTCAACCCCTCCCCGAAGATGTTGATAGACAGAACCAGGATCAAAATGGCGATCCCAGGCAGTGTAGAAGCCCACCAAGCAGTGAGCAAGTAATCTCTTCCGGCCGCCACCATCGAACCCCATGCCGGCGTGGGGGGCTGAATGCCCAGGCCGAGGAAGCTCAGACTCGCCTCCATGATGATCATGTACCCTGTACGCAGGGTGGCCAGCACAAAGACCGACTGGACGATATTGGGAATAATCTCGCTTGCGACGATGACCAGCGGAGCCTGTCCCATCACCTTGGCCGCCTGCACGTACTCCTTCGTTTTCTCCGACATCATCTCTCCTCGCACCAGGCGGAAGAACTCCACCCACCCCTTGAATGTCAGGGCCATGAGTAAGTTCACAAACCCGGGGCCGAGAAAAGCCATGACGGCGATCGCGAAGATGAGATAGGGGAAGGCCAGCAGCAAGTCGGCGAAGCGCGACAGCACATTGTCGAGCAGCCCACGATAGTAGCCGGCCAGCGCTCCCAGCGTAGTCCCGATCGCCACCGAGATTCCCACCGCCAGCAAACCAACCAGCAGCGAGATCCGGGATCCAAAAGTGATGCGCGTCAGCAAATCCCGCCCCTGGTCGTCCGTACCCAGCGGATAAGCTGCGTCGCCGCCCTCCGTCCACATCGGCGGCCGGAGACGCACCCGGAGGTTTCCTTCCGTAGGGTCGTGCGACGTAAGCTGCGGGGCAAAGACGGCAGCCAGCAAGTACACCAGAACGACGATGCCTCCGAGTATCGCCAGCGGGCGGGTGCGGAAGCGTCCACACAGGTACACCGTATTGCTGCACAGCAGGCGAAGCCGCACCTCCAGGACGTGTATTCCGCGTTTGATAGGTTCCTCAGCAGCGGGTGTGAGCTCCATAGTCCTCCTCAGTTGCCCGTCACCAGCATCCGCTCAGAGAGTGATCTTGGGGTTCAGGTACGTGTAAAGAATATCCACAACCAGGTTAGCCATCACATACGTGAAGGCATAGACCATCACGGTACCTTGTATCAGAGGAAAGTCCCGGTTGAAGATGGCCAACACGACCATGCGTCCTAGGCCAGGCCACCCGAAGACCGTTTCCACGATCATGTTCCCCCCCAACAGAGAACCCACTTGTAGGCCCACAACCGTCACAGTCGGAATCAGGGCGTTGCGCAGGGCATGCTTCATCACCACCAAGAACTCGCTCTGCCCTTTGGCCCGTGCCAGAGTGATGTAATCCTGCCGCAGGATCTCCACCATGCTGGAGCGGAGCACGCGGGCAACGATGGCTGCCACCGTCGCCCCCAGCGCCACCGAGGGGAGGACCAAGTGCCTCAAGCTGCTGATCAAGGCAGCCGTGTTCCCGGTCAAGATGCTATCCAAGACGTAGAAGCCCGTGACCTTCTCCAGCCCCGCCCCGAAGCTGACACGGCCCTGGACGGGGAGCCAGCGCAAGCGCACGGAGAATAGCAGGATCAGGACGATGCCCAACCAAAACGCCGGCATGGAGGTGCCGATGAAGGCGCCAGCCATACTGAATTGGTCCACCAAGGAGTTCTGCTTGACGGCCGATACAATACCCACCGGGATGGCAACGATGAGAGCGAAGAGCAGCGCCCCTCCGGCCAGTTCGATGGTTGCCGGGAGCCGTTCCGCGATGAGCTCCCTAACCGGCCGCTTCTGGATGTATGAATACCCGAGATCGCCGCGTCCGGCGTCTCTGAAGAACAGCCACAGCTGGATGTGAAGCGGCTGGTCAAGATGGAACTCCCGCCTCAAGTTCTCGATCTCACCCGCGCTTACCGCGCCACCTTGGCCCATCATGATATCCACCGGGTCGCCGGGCGTCAGCCGCATGAAAAAGAAGACCATGACAGCTACGCCGAACATAATTGGTATGGTAATCAGCACGCGTTCTAGAATCTTTATGGCACGCATACAATACCCTTTCTGGATGCCCATTCCGGCGATCGCATCAGGCCTCACGCCGCCCGCCTATGAAAACGCCCTCAAGACGTACAGAAACGCACGTCGACACCTACAACAGCCTGGTTCCCTCGGATTCGATCAGGGATCAGGCAGAAAGTCGCCTTGATCCCTGATCGTCTAGATCAGCCAACGTGCTGACCGGTCAGAAAGGGGTCACTCCCCAATGCACACGTCGTGTAGGTTGATCCGGCTGTCAGAGGCTGGCTCCCAGTTCTGAATGTCGTCCAATGCAGCCTCGGCCTCCTCCGGCAAAATCAAGAACACCGCAGGCGCCTCCTCGTAGACAATCTCCTGGGCCTCATCGTAGATCTCCTGCCGCTGGGTCGGATCAGCCGTTGTCTCGCCTTGCTTGATGAGCTCGTTCACCCGTTCGTTGTTGTACGTCGAGAAGTTCCCACGTCCGTACGGCTCCCCTTCCACCTGCCCGTGCCACTTCGCCTCGAAGTGGCCGACGGGATCGAACGCCGAGTCTCCCCAGTCGTCCAAGTACGCGGTGCGCTCGCCGGCCAGGAGCATGGGCTTTACGACGCTATACTCCCAGAACCGAACACCAGCATCGATTCCGATCGCGCGGAACTGGTCGGCCACCGCCTCCGCCAACGATCGCCAATCTTCAATTGTGTCAATCGTGAAGGCGAAGGGCTGACCGTCCTTGTCCAGGGTGCCATCACCATCGGAGTCCGTCCAGCCAGCTTCCTCCAACAGGTCCAGCGCCATCTCAGGATCGTAAGGGTAGGGTTCCAGATCCTCGTTGACGAAGTTGTTGTACGGTGACAGAGGTCCAGGAAGGGCAACAGCCCTTCCGCCGTAGAGCGCATCAATGATCAGCTCCTTGTCGACCGCGAGGTTCATCGCCTGGCGCACGCGCATGTCGTCGAAGGGTGGCATGCTGACGTTCATCTCCATCCACTTGGGCTGAGTGCTTGGCGCTGTCTTGACCTGAATGCCCGGTGTCTGGGCCAAGGTGTCGATCATCTCCGGGGGTGTAGATTGGATGATATCCACCTCACGGGCCAGCAGACTCGCCACTCGCGACGATGCCTCGGGGATGACGCGGAAGACAGCCGTCTTCACACAGGCTGGTCCCACTGGCTCCAGGCCCGGGGCCCCACCGTAGTAATCATCGAAGCGTTCCATGACGATCTCTTCCAAGCCTTCGGCGGATACGAACTTGAAGGGGCCCGTGCCGATGGGATGTTCGATGAACCCCTCGGTACCAACCTCCTCCAGGTAATGCTTCGGCACGATCTGCTGGTGGACGAGCATCTGCATCGCTGGCGGCCAGGCGCCACTGAAGTGCATCACGACCGCATAGTCATCCGTCTTCTCGATCGATTCCAGAGGGGCGATAAGACCCTTGCGGGGAGAGGTATGGGGCTCGGGATACTCGATCTGATTCTCGTTGATGATTCGCTCGAAGGTGAAGACGACATCATCGGCGGTCATCTCCTGGCCATCGTGGAACAAGACGCCCTCACGCAGCTTGACCTCCAGCGTCTCCTCATCCACCCACTCCATCGATTCAGCCAGCTCCATGTGAACGCCGCTGCGGGTGTCCCGAGTAACGAGTCCATCGAACATGTTGCGAATCACCGTCTCGGATTCGCGGCTGCGATGATCCGCTGGATCCAGGGAAGTAGGCGCGGCCGCCATTGCTACAGTGAGCGTGTCGCGGGCGGGAGGAGAGGTAGGTGTCACCACCACCTCCACGGTCTTCTCCACTTCCACTGTCTTCTCCACTTCTACCGTGCTCTCGACGACTCGCTCCACCTCTTCAACGGTAGGAGCGGCACAGCCGACCAGCGACGCTATCAGCAGAAGGAGGGATGTGACTACTAGAATGGTTCTCTTCGCATTGAACACGATACGTCCTCCTTTTTCGAGCTTCAAGACGTGACTCAAAACCAGTGCGTCGATTCCGCTACGCCCTCATCTGTGTCCGCAGTCACCTCCTTTGTTGGATGTCGATCTCGTCGACGGACACACCTGTTTCCCACGAGCTGTCATATGTTCTGGCGCTGTTCACCTCCTGATGGTCTGATGCCCGCGTCGCGGTCCACTGCACTCAACACACCATCCACGACACCGCGGCGGGCGTGGGTCCTTCGCTGCCTTGTCCACCCAGCTCATCAGATGCCTAGTTGCGACCCGCCCGAAGAGCACGGCTCTCGCAGCCTAGAACCGGAACCTGGTGGTCCCCGGCGCACCTGTCATAGAGTATGGATCTGGGTCGTGCCATGCGGATCTGATTGACAAGGCGCAGGGCTGCCGCCCTGCCGAACTTCCTGACTCACCTGTCTTCAAATCGCCGAGACTAGTCCTCCAGTAGCAAGCCGCTCTCCCTGTAGGCTGCGTCTACGTCACGCAGGGCTGCAAGTGTCTCCTTAGGTCTGCCGAACGAGAGTGCCGCAATGAAGGCTTCGACCAACGCGGTGGACGCGAGTGGGGACACACTGTGGCCGACGCCATCGGTGGTCGCGATGAAGGCGTGGTCCGCCAACTGGGCCAATGGAGAGACCTCACTGTCGGTGACCGCAATTCTCGGGATTCCCCTCTTCTGAGCCCATTCCATGGTCGCCACAATATGCCGAAAGTACCTCCAGAATCCGAAGGCAACCAAGAGATCGTCTGGTCCCAGGGCACTCTGCTCCAGCGACAGCGGTATGCCCCCCGTAGTCACCGCCTGGACCGAGAATCCCATCACCTTTAGGGAGTGGGAGAGGAACATAGCGGGGGATGCCGAAAGTCCCCCGCCGACCACGAGGATGTGGTTCGCGCGACCGAATTCATCGATCGCGGCCTCGAAGGCTCTCGGATCGATCTGCTCCATCAGGAACTTGATGTTCTGGATGCCTCTCCTGAAGACCTGAGCCAGCAGATCGTCCCTGGGAATCGGGGCGCGCAGCCGCTCCTCCAGGCGCTGGGCCGTGGTCAAAGACCGTCGGAACCTCTCCCGAACTGCTGCTCGAAGGTGAGGATAGCCGTCGTATCCCATCGCCTGACAGAAACGCACCACGGTCGCGGCACTCACGCCTGCCTGTTCGGCCAACTCTGTTGCTGAGGCGAATGCAACGAAGGTTCCATTGTCGACGATGAAACGGGCAACCTGCCTCTGCCCGCGAGGGAGATCGGGGAAGGCCGCGGTTATCATATCGAGGATCCCGTCTCCACGTGCCATACTCGAGTATACCACAAACCGGCACGGAATGCAAGACTCTTTTCTTGCAGTCTGCATCTGTAACATAGTTTTCACATATCGAATCGGTCACCATCTCCGGGTAGGTCGGCCGCGTCCACACCGCCCACAGGTTGGCCAACGTGTCCGTCGTCCAGTCTCGGCCCCCGCCGTTTGGCGGGGGCACAGACGGGCCAAATCCCTCTGGTCGCGCACCCACCGGTACGCTACAATGACGAGGCAAAAGGAAGGTGTGCCCGCTGGGGCACAATCGCGAAGGAGGTGAAAACATGATGCTGCTATTCGGTTTCCTGGGCCTGATTCTATTTGGAGGCATCCTCGTCGCCGTCTTGGTCGGGGGCGGTGCACTGGCCCGCCATCAAGGGAGCGGCATCGGGCTGTCTGGCCAAAGGCGAGAGCCGACAGCCCGTGACACGCTCGATGAGCGTCTCGCCCGCGGCGAGATCAGCCGCGAGGAACACGAAGCGATTCGTCAGCAGATAGAGTCGTGACACGTACGCACAACTATACGAAGGAGGGAAGATGGGATTCTGTGCGCGCGGTTTGGGTTGGGGAGGCTGGGGACATATGGGGGGCTGGGGCGGCCTGGCGTGGCTGGGCCCCCTATTCGGAGTGACCCTGTTCCTCGGTCTAGTGGCGCTGCTGGCGCTGGGAGCGTTCTGGCTGGTGCGCCGGGTTGGGCAGCCGGCCGCGACGGGCCTGCAGATGGGTCCGGAACCGCTGGAGATCGCCCGGCGGCGGCTGGGAGCGGGGGAGATTACCCCGGCTGAGTTTGAGGAGCTTCGAGACCGACTTAGAGGCTGACCGCAATCACAAACGTGATGTTTACGACCTGTGCCCCCGCCGGGCGACATGCCCGGCGGGGGCTACGCGCACCATCCGCTCACCTATCGTCGTGGGCGCTGCGGCGTAGGGTGGCGGATCGACCGACTTCCGGGTATCATACCGTCATGAAAAGCTCACGGACGGTCATCTTGATCGGCGCCCTGGTCGTCCTGGGTGTGGCCTTGCTGGCTACTCCGACCCTCATCCGCGCCCTCCCCGGCCGCTATGCCGTGTACCTGCCGGAGCCGCTTCAGGAGATGCGTCATAACCCGCACCCCGATACCCTTCCCACACCCGTCATCACCCATACCCAGCCCAGTCCGTCGCCGACCGAGACGCCCAGCCCGAGCCCCTCGCCCACGCAGACGCCGCCTCCGACCGATATGCCGCCGGCCACCGACACGCCGCACCCTACCGACACGCCGGCTCCGTCGCCAACGGCCAGCCCTACACCTCGTGCCGCCTTCAGCCTTGCCGGCGTCCGCCACGAGCATCAGCGCTGGAACAACTGCGGGCCCACCACGCTGGCCATGGCCCTGTCCTACTGGGACCGGGATGAGACCCAGATGGATATCGCCCCGGTTCTCAAGCCGGATCCCGAGGACAAGAACGTCAGCCCGTGGGAGATGGCCACCTACGCCCGGGACTTGGGGCTAGAGGCCACGGTGCGCGTCAACGGGACGCTGGACCGGCTCAAGACCCTTGTGCGTGCTGGGTTCCCCGTCCTGGTCGAGACCTGGCACGTGCGCGACGCCCGCGATCAGCTCGGCCACTACCGTCTGATCGTCGGTTACGACGACGCGGCCCAGCACTTTCTGACGTACGACTCGCTCAACGGCCCCGACGTGACCGTCGGCTATCGAGAGATGGATGAGTTATGGCGTGTCTTCAACCGCCTCTACCTGGTCGTCTACCAGCCCGAGCGATGGGAGGATCTGGCCACCCTCCTCGGCCCAGACATCGACGATACCACCATGTACGAGGCAGCCCTGGACAGGGCGCGCGCCGAGGCAGCCGAGCCCCACGACTCGTGCGTCGCCTACGCCGACTGCGGCGACTGGGTCACGTTCTCCCACTTCAACATCGGCACCAACCTCACCGCACTGAACCGTCATGCGGAGGCGGCGGCCGCCTACGACCAAGCACGTCAGCTCGGCCTCCACTACCGCATGCTCTGGTACCAGTTCGGCCCCTACGAGAGCTACCACGCCGCCGGGCGCTACGACGACGTCATCGCCCTGGCGAACGCCACCCTGAACACGGCGAACAACCTGGAGGAATCCTACTACTGGCGTGGTAAAGCCCGCGTCGCCTTCGGCGACACCCAGGCCGCCCGGTCGGATTTCAAGGCCGCCCTCCGGTACCACGAGGGCTGGCTTCCGGCCCAGACCGCCCTGCAGGAGCTCGACGGGTCGTAGCCGTTCACGCCCCCAACGCATTAGCACGTGCGCGGCGCCCCAGCATTTGACACCATCTCGGAGCAGGTGTAGTATCGCTTGTGTTCAGCTAGAACAGGAACCACCTGCAAGAGGACAGAGATGACGAGTGATCGCGACGTGAGCCGTGGGCGAGCCGAAATCTGCCGGGGCTGCGGCCTGGCACGTAAGGTCGTGGAAGAATGGGAGACATCAGAGTATCCAGCTTGATTGTCGTCGCCTCGTTGATTCTGACCCGGACATCGGTACCCCGGTCTGGGCTCCGCACCTCGAGACCCTGAAGCCCCGCATGGCTCTTCGCCGTACCCGACGTCGGCTCAGGGCCCTCAAGGGTTCGCCCGCAGCCTGCTGGTCCAGAGGCAGCACCACCGACGGCGTGGCCTCTGAGGTTCAGTATCGTGACGCCTAGTCCATCCATCAAGTGTAATTATCATCACGGCCAGAAGGAGCTTAGAGTATGGGCAGGACTTCTAACGACGAGCTGCTGAGGGCTGCCGAGCCGTTGATCGAGCTGGCAGTTGCCGAGGACATCGGTCCCGGCGACGTGACCAGTGAGGCAACGCTGGATCCTGAGACGTCGCTGACCGGCTGCATCGTGGCCAAGGAGGCGGGGGTCATCGCCGGCCTCGGCGTGGCAGAGCACGTATTCCATCACGTGAACCCCAAGATTCGTTTCGCCTCCCGCGTGCACGATGGTCAGGAGGTAGTCGCCGGCGAGATCATCGCGGAGGTCCAGGGACCTGCGCCCTCCTTGCTCGCCGCGGAACGTCTGGCGCTCAACTTCCTGCAGCGTATGTCGGGCATCGCCACCACCACGCGGACCTACGTTGATGCTGTCGCCACGACCCAGGCCACCATCCTGGACACGCGGAAGACCGTGCCCGGTCATCGCCTGCTGGACAAGTACGCGGTGCGCATGGGCGGCGGCGCCAATCATCGCATGGCCCTCTTCGATATGATCCTGATCAAGGACAACCACATCGTGGGGGCCGGCGGCATCACCACCGCCGTGGCCCGGGCCCGCACTGCTCAGCCCGACCTCCCCATTGAAGTGGAGGTTCGCACGCTAGACGAGCTCCGCGAGGCCCTGAGCATCACGCCGCCTTTGGATCGCATCATGCTGGACAACATGAGCCTGGCGACGATGCGGAAGGCGGTTGAGGTGGCCGGCGGGCGTGTGCCTCTGGAGGCCTCCGGGAACGTCAGCCTGGATACCGTCGCGGACATAGCGGCCGCTGGTGTCGACTACATCTCTGTGGGTGCACTGACGCACTCGGTGCGTGCGTTGGACGTGAGCATGGACGTCAGAGCCCCATCGGAGGAAACAGGCGTTCCGGACCCAGTTGAGCGCATCCGGGACGCCAAGGCAGCATTGAATCAACGGCTCGTCATTCTAGGCCATCACTACCAGCGAGACGAGGTCATCGAATTCGCGGATTATCGTGGCGACTCCCTGCAGCTTGCACGGCAGGCCACGGACATCGACGCCGAGTACATCGTCTTCTGCGGGGTCCACTTCATGGCAGAGGTCGCCGCCATCCTGGCGCAGCCTGGGCAGCACGTGCTCATCCCCGACCCCAGCGCCGGCTGCTACCTGGCGGACACGGCGACGCTTGGCGCCGTGCAGGCCGCCTGGAAGGCGCTCGACACAGCCTCCGACGATGCGGAGAGCGAGTTCACGCCCATCACGTACGTCAACTCATCGGCTGCCCTCAAAGCTTTCTGCGGAAAGTACGGCGGCATCATGTGCACCTCCGGCAACGCCCCAGACGTGCTCCGCTGGGCACTCGAGCGTCGACCGCGCGTCTTCTTCTTCCCCGATCAGCACCTGGGCCGGAACACCGCAGCGCAGCTGGACATTCCCCCGGCCGAGATGACCGTCTGGGATCAGGGGCGGCCCCTCACCGACGAGGTCCTTCGTGAGACCCGGGTCGTCCTCTGGCCCGGCGCCTGCAACGTGCACCAGCGCTTCCGACCCTCGCATGTTCGGACCTTTCGGGCGCATCACCCCCAGGCCCGCGTCATCGTGCATCCCGAATGCACCGCCGACGTTGTGTCCCTGGCCGACGACGCGGGGTCCACGGCCCACATCATCCGCCAGGTCGCCGCGGGACCGCCCGGCACGATCTGGGCCGTCGGGACCGAGACCCGCCTGGTCCAGCGCCTGCAGAGCGAGCATCCCGACCAGACCGTCGTCCCGCTGGCCGACGTTCCGCCCTACTGCGCCACCATGACCCGGATCACCCTGGAGAATCTGGCCGCGGTCCTGGACGGTCTGACGCACGGCAAGCTGCACAACGAAGTCACCGTCGACGAGGAGACGGCGAGATGGGCCAGAGTGGCTCTGAAACGGATGCTGGCGTTGTGACACTGGATCCCACTGAAGGACACACCATGACCGCCGAGACTGACGTCCTCGTCATCGGCTCCGGAATCTCCGGGGCAGCCACCGCCCTGCAGCTCGCTCAGGATCAGGAACGTCACGTCACGGTCATCACACGGGCGCGGAATCCGGAGGAGTCAAACACCCGCTACGCCCAGGGCGGCATCGTGGCCCGCGGACCCGGCGACAGCACTCAGCTGCTCGAACAGGACATACTCAGAGCTGGCGCTGGCCTCAGCCTGCCGAGGGCGGCTCGGCTCCTCGCAGAGGAAGGGCCGCCGCTGGTCGAGCGAGTGTTGCTGGAGGATCTGGCCGTCCCCTTCGATCGGGAGGCCGACGGCAGCCTTTCCTACACCCGAGAGGGTGGACACCGCGTCTCTCGCATCCTCCACGTGGGCGACGCAACAGGCCGCGCCATCGAATCCGCGCTCATCGATCAGCTGCAGGCGCTGCCCAATGTCGCCCTCCTCGCGGGCCTGACGGCCGTGGATCTCATCACCTCTTCGCACCACAGCCAGGATCTCCACGCCGTCTACGCGCCGATCACGTGCCACGGCGCATACGTCCTCGATCGGGATTCCGGGGAGATCCACCGCTTCCTCGCGCCGGCCACAGTGCTAGCCACCGGCGGCGTCGGCCAGATCTATCAGCACACCAGCAACCCTAAGGGAGCCCGCGGCGACGGTCTGGCCATGGCTTACCGGGCGGGCGCCCGTGTCATCAACGCCGAGTTCGTCCAGTTCCATCCCACGACGTTGGCCGTGCCGGGGGCGGACAACTTCCTCATCTCGGAGGCGCTGCGCGGCGAGGGAGGACGGCTATACACGCCCGACGGCCGCCATTTCATGGACGACTACGCGCCGGAATGGGGTGACCTGGCCCCCCGCGACGTGGTGGCGCGCGCCATCCACCACGAGATGCTGGATCACCGCTACCCCCACGTGTGTCTCGACCTAGCCTCTGCCATGACAGCGCAGGAGATCCAGGACCGTTTCCCCACCATCTACCAGGCCTGTATGGACGCTGGCGTCGACATCACTGCAGAGCCTATCCCTGTCGTCCCCGCCGCCCACTACTTCTGCGGTGGAGTCCACGTAGATGCCGTGGGCCGCACTACCCTGCACGGGCTCTACGCCGTGGGAGAGGTGAGCTGCACCGGGGTCCACGGTGCCAACCGGCTAGCCAGCACGTCTTTGCTGGAAGGGCTGCTCTGGGGGCAACGGGCTGGTCAGGACATCGCGTCACGCACCGACCTCCGCCCTGTCGATGCCAACACGATCCCGCCCTGGGAGCCGCCCAACGACAACGCTGCTGCCGACCCAGTGCTCGTCACGCGGGACACCCATGCCATCCAGAACATCATGTGGCTCTACGTCGGTCTGGCACGGAACACGCACCGCCTGGCCCGCGCGTTGAACGAGCTGGATCATCTGTGGGGCGTGATCGACAACTTCTATCGCGCAACACGCCTGGACGATGGCCTTATCGGTCTGCGAAACATGGCCCAGGTTGCCTGGATCGTCACCAACGCCGCGTGGCACAACCGGCAATCTCGGGGAGCTCACTACCGAGAGGATGCAGAGACTGAACACTTCGCCAGCTTCGACGACACCGAGGGTCCCGTGCCCAATGCAATAGGCGAGTGACCGAGGCTCGACGATGCAGTTACCCGAAGCAGATATCCGTGCCCCTATCGTCGAGGACGGCCTCATCTGCGCGGCTGACACCCCAGGTGGCCTACGAGTCCTCCGACACACCGGCCTTGGCGCCGACTGGCTCGCCGGCGGCGCACCGAAACCTTCCCAGACAAGGCCGCGTTCAGAGCCGCGTTCGCATCGGTGAGGCTCCCACCCTTCCCGCTCACAATCCTGGGCTTCCAGCCCACCACTGAACCCTGGATCCGCGTGATGGCATCGCTCGTCATCATCGTCGGCTATTACCACGTCCAGGCGGCCAGGAACCGACTAACGACCTTCTGCCGCTGGGCCGGGTCGTCTTCCCGATCTGCACCGCCGTGATGGTGCTCGCTGGCCTGGCTCAACCAATGCTGCTGCTCGGAGTCCTTGACCTCGCCGGCGCCCTATGGACCGCTCTGGCACTCCACAGCGGCTAGACGAGCCGGTAACACCCGGTACCGGCTCCGCCCTCGGGACCGCCCAGGCCGACGAGGCAACTCGTCGTCGGCCCTAGTCGCCCCGAGGGCGGGGCTCCCATCAATCCAGCACCTCGGTTCTACCCAGGGTGCCACAGGTGCCACACGTTATCCCCTCGCTCGGACCACTGGCGCAGAAGCCCGAGTGAGGCTACAATGGATACATTGACCGTCTGACGTCGCCCAACCCCGCTGCAGCTAGACAAAACGCGATACTGAGAGAACCGACATGACACCCAAACGCGGAGGAGGCAATTCAGTGGACACCACGACCGTCGTCCTGACCATCGTCGCCGCCGCCCTGTTCTTCATCGCGCTCCGGCAGGGGAAGAATGTGGCCATGGACGGCCTGTTGGCTGCCTGGAACACCGTGCGCCGCAACCTGCTCCTTCTCATCGTCGGCTTCGTCCTGGCCGGCCTCGTCCAGGTGCTCGTCCCCAGGGAGCTCATCTCCCGTTGGTTGGGCAACCGCGCCGGGGTCAAGGGAATCCTCATCGGCTGCGTCGTCGGCGGGTTGGTCCCTGGCGCCCCATACGCCACCTTTCCCATCGTCGCCTCTCTCTACCAGGCTGGCGCCAGTATCGGCGCCGTGGTCGGCTTCGTCACCGCGTGGGCCCTCTGGTCTGTTTCCCGTCTCCCGGTCGAGATGGCCCTCATCGATCCCCGCCCCGCCCTCATCCGGTACTCCGTTACCTTCCTCGTGCCGCCCATCGCCGGGCTCCTGGCCGAGGTCGCCGACCGTATTGTATGAGCGAGCCCCGATCGGAGGTCCTTCCATGGCCAAACAGATTCGCGTCGTCCTAGCCGATGACCACGCCGTCGTCCGTCAGGGCATCCGCCGCTTCCTGGAGGACGATCCCGCCATCGACGTCGTCGCCGAGGCCTCCAACGGCAAAGAGGCTATCCGCCTCGTCGAGGACCACCACCCCGACGTGGCCGTCCTCGACATCCGCATGCCCGAGGTCACCGGTGTTGAGGCCACGCGTCGGATCAAGGCCGGCTTCCCGGACACCCGCGTCCTCATCCTGACCGCCTACGACGATGACCCCTACGTCTTCGCCCTCCTGGAGGCCGGTGCCGACGGCTATGTCCTCAAGACCGCCAGCGCCGACCAGCTGGTCGACGCCGTCCGCACGGTTCACCGCGGCGAGTCTGCCCTCAGCCCGGAGGTCGCCACGAAGGTTGTGCGTCAGGCGACGGACCATCGCCCCGAGGGCGCTGCCGACCAGATCGAACCCCTCACTCCCCGGGAGATCGACGTCCTGCGTCTCGTCGCCAGGGGTATGACCAACCGCGAGGTAGGCCGGGAACTCGGCATTAGCCACCGCACGGTCCAAGGCCACCTGGCCAGCATCTACGGGAAACTCGGCGCCAGCAGCCGCACAGAGGCTGTCACCGAGGCGCTCAAACGCGGCTGGATCGTCGTTGAGTAGGGCAACACGCGGGTCATCTACCATGAGACGCTCTGTTGTTCGCCTCCTCCGCAGCCTCCAGTTCCAACTGTTCTTGTGGGCAGTGTTGCCCATCACCCTGCTCATCATCGCCCTCGCCTTCACCGGTGTCTACGCACACCAGCGCGCCATGCGGGACTTCGTCGCCGACCGCGACCTCTCCCTGGCCCGCCTAGTCGCCCGCAGCATCGAGGACGGACTTGCCCACGGCGTGATCAGCCCCGACGGAGAGGGGCTTTCTGCCCACATCCCGCCCGTCTTCGAGGACCAGCCCCGAACAGCCTCCCTCATCGTCGTCAGCGACACACGGGAGATCCTCACCCGTTCCGCGGGTCAGGAAGAACCCGACCTGACCGCCGGGGAGGGGATCATCCAGGCCCTCCAGCAGCGCGACGGATTCGTCATCGTCAACACCGAACTCCGTGGGCCGGTCCTCGTCGCCTTCGCCCCGGTCATGGGGACCGACTGGCAAGTACTCATCCAGGAGCCAGTCGATGAGATCGTCGGGCCCATCCTCCGACTCTCTAGCCTCGCCCCTGCCGCGGCCGTTGGCGCCGCCGTCGTATCCATCCTAATCCTCACATTTGGCTGGCGCACGATCATACGTCCTCTGCGGGCTCTCGCCGACGCGGCGGAGCAGGTATCGTGGGGCGATCTCTCGTCTATGGCTACCGGCGGGGCTGAGGGTCGCCTCGCCATGGGCGTTCAGGAAATCCAGGACCTCCACCGCGCCCTGGCGGACATGGCGGAGCGCATTCGCGGCTACCAGGCCGGCGTGCGCGACTATCTGACCGCCCTCACCGAGGGCCAGGAGGCGGAGCGGGCCCGCCTGGCCCGCGAGCTCCACGACGGACCCGTCCAGGATCTCATCGCTCTCGGGCATCGGGCCGAGAGCGCTCAACATCTGATCGAGCGGGACCAGACGGAACAGGCGCGCTCCTTAATGGCCGACCTTCGCCGCGCCGAGCGGGAGACGGTGGAGGAGCTCCGCCGCATCATAGGCGCACTCCGCCCGCCCTACCTGGAGGATCTGGGCTTCGTCCCCGCGGTGGAGATGCTGGTGCGCCAGGCCGCCGACCGAACCCAGGCCCGGCTGCATCTGGAGAAGGAAGCCGACTACCAGCGCCTCGCCCCTGCCGTCGAGCTCGCCGCCTACCGCATCGCCCAGGAGGCGCTCAACAACGCCGTCGAGCACGCCCATGCGGAGACCATCACCGTGCATGTGCGCTCCACTGCCGGGGGGATCGTCCTGTCCGTGGTCGACGACGGTGTGGGGTTCGACCTCCCGCCGCGTCCCGACGTCCTCACCCAGGCCGGGCACTTTGGGCTCATGGGGATGCGGGAGCGGGCCACGCTGCTTAGAGGCTCATTCCACGTCCGCACTGCGCCGAGCGAGGGGACGCGCATCACCGTCCGTCTCCCGGCCCAGCCTGGAGAGGCTACGCCCTCGCCCGCAACATAGGCCGTTTCTCCCTCACGCCCCCCCGCCAAACAGCGCTCCCCGACGCCCACCGTGCGTGGTACACTCAAAGCACAGTATTGGGAGAGTTTTACCTGAGCCTCGACGGCGCCAGACGTGACCGCGCCAATCGCAGAGCACGGAGCCAGATATCAGGTGTTGGCCGAGCTTCAGCGAAACGCCGTCGAGTCAGGGAGGGAGTATGAGGAGGGGACATGAGAACAACGCTCTGGATCGGTCTGGGAATTTTTGTGGTGGTGGCGCTCGTCGTAGCCGGCCTGACCGCGGGTTGGGCGCTGTGGGGCCGCCAGCTTTGGGCCGCCGCGCCCTCCTACGCGCTCGGCACAGGGTCCGCCACGCAGGACTGTGAGTGGGAGTCCGGCAGAGGACCTGCCATGATGCCCGGTCGGGCCACACCCTGGGGCACCCCCCGGGGCCCGGCGTGCGTAGACGACGCAGGTCGGCAATTGGAGCCCCCGGGTCTGCTGACCATCGACGAGGCCCACGAGGACGTGAAGCGCTATCTAGCCTCGGTGGGCTACGACCAGCTCGAGGTGGTCGAAGTGATGGAATTCGAGCTCAACTTCTATGCCATCGCCCGGGAACCCGACACGGGCATCGGCGCCATGGAGTTGCTCCTGGATAAGGGGACCGGCGCGGTCGGCCCGGAGATGGGCCCCAACATGATGTGGAACGCCCGCTACGGCATGCGCGGGCGAGGCACCATGATGGGTGGCTCCAGCGGGCGTAACGCGATCTCAGACGCGGAGGCGCTGGCGATCGCCCAACGCTGGCTGGACGCCAACCGCCCCGGGGTCACGGTGGAGGAGCACGCCGTTCCCTTCTATGGCTACTACACCGTTCACACGCTGGAGGACGGCGAGATCGAGGGTATGCTCAGCGTCCACGGGACCACGGGGCAGGTCTGGTACCACACTTGGCATGGAGCCTTCGCCCAGATGATCGAGTCCGAGGATGCTCACTGAGCGCGCGCCCGGGAATCCGTCACCAAGAGCCCGGCGAAGGACCAGCAGCGGTATCTGAGCCCAGAACTGATCGCGCCTGCCAGATAATCACGCCCTCCCCGATGTCGCATCGGGTCCTTCGCCGGGCCGGCGCTGTGCAGTCAGGCCCTGGTCATGGGCGCACGAAACCCTCCATCTGCACGGGCACTGCCTGCCCCAGATCCTCCATACTGTCGTACAGCAGCTGCAGCACGTACCTGGCGTTGTGCGTGTACGCGCCCGCATCCTCGTGCACGTAGTGGTAGTTGTACGTCGCCCGCACCAGCCGGGGCGTCCAGGACGCGTACCGATCGGCGAACGTCACCTCGCCCCCGTCAGGATCGTTGAAGAAGTAAGGGAAGGAGTCCTCGTAGACGATCGGCTCCCCGATGACCTCTGCCGCGTAATCCTGAATCGCCGCGTAGAGGGCGTCGTGGAATGAGGCCACTTCGCCGCGGATCGGCTCGTCCACGTCGCCGTCCCCGTCGTAGTCCACACCGCTCACGCGTATCTCGCGCAGATCGGTGCGGTCCACGACGTTGAGGTGACAGGGGCTGCACTGGTCGGGATTGCGGAACGTACTGTGGGCATCGTGGCACTCGATACACGTGTCGTACTCCTCGACGTGCTCAAACCGGCCCACGTAGGACTTCCCGGGGTACTGGTACCCAACCTGCGCGTCGCCACCCAGCAGCGTCGCAGCGGCGACGGCGTAGTGGACGTTGACAAACCCCAGGTCATCGGAGACCACGTCCGGCTCCAGCCCGGCCAGCGCCTCGTCTATGTCCGGCGTCGACTGCCGCCCCTGGTGACACTGCATGCAGTTCGCCGCCTTGGTGCGTTCCTCCACCGTGATGTCCGAGGGGAAGGTGACCTCCGCCATCTGGTGCGCCGGCTCATTGTGACACGTGCGGCAGCTGACCACGGATCCCCCCAGGACAGCGCGATCCACCTCGCCCGCAGCCGAGCCGTCGGCCCCCACGAAGTCGAGGTACCCCTCCATACTGTGGCACTTGGCGCAGACTCTCGGGATCTCGGGGGGTTCCTCATCATCCCAACGGGTGAAGGAGTACGATTCACCATCCGCATGACCGGAGAGCGTCCACTTCGCGCTAATCTCCTCCACCGACTCCGGGGCGACGAAGAAGCCGTACGCCCAGGCCCCCACACCGCCAATGACGACCACGATCAGGCCGACAACGACGCCTCTAGGCCACTTCATGTCTCCCCCTCTCCCTCCCTATCTCTTTCAGTGTGAAACGACCGCCCAGCCCCACTCCGATTTGCCGAAGGACCTCAAGCAGTATATACTAACTCCACGAAAACTCAAATACCGCCGACGACCGCGCCAGCACGGGCGTCACAGTGACCATAGGATAATCCCAATGAAACGACGAACGAAGCAGCTCTATTGGATCTCCATCTACTTTGTGATCGCGCTGGCCCCGCTGTTGGTCCTTCTGCTGGCGCCCCGTCCGGAGGGCCGTACCTTCTGGCGAGAGCTATCCGCCGCCATGGGTTTCGCCGGCCTCTCCCTCATGGGCCTTCAGTTCATCCCCACCGCCCGCCTGCCGTTTCTCAGCGAGGTGTTCCCGCCCGATACCCTCTACGCCTTCCACCACCGCCTGTCCATCGCTGCCTTCCTTGTGACCCTGGCCCATCCCCTGATCCTATTCGTCCAGAACCCCTACACGCTTCAACTCCTCAACGTCTTCACCGCGCCGTGGCGCGCCCGCGCCGGGGTCGCCTCCGTAGTGATCCTGCTGGTGCTGGTTCTGACGTCGGTCAGGCGCCTTGCCCTCGGCCTCAATTACGAGAGTTGGCGCACGCTCCACGACGCCTTCTCGGTCGGCGTCATAGGGTTCGCCCTCTACCACATCCTGAACGTCAACTACTACACCTCCGTTCCGGTGCAGCGCGGCCTCGTCATCGCGCTGGCGGTCATCTGGGGGGCCATGATCGTCTACATCCGGGTCATCAAGCCGTGGACGCTCCTGCAGCACCCATACCGGGTGGTCGACGTCATCGAGGAGCGGGGCAAGACCTGGACCCTCATTCTCGAACCGGAAGGCCACGAGGGTCTCACGTTCAAGGCCGGCCAGGTCGCGTGGCTGTCTGTCGGACATTCCCCCTTTCGCATCGAGGAGCATCCGTTTTCGTTCGCCTCCAGCGCCGAGCGCCCGGAACAGATTGGCTTCGCCATCAAAGAGCTGGGAGATTTCACCTCCACCATCGGGGATGTCCCCGTCGGGACAAGGGTCTACGTTGACGGCCCCTACGGCACCTTCGACCTGTACCGCGAGCCGGAAGCTGGCCTGATCCTCATTGCCGGAGGCATCGGCTCCGCGCCCGTCATGAGCATGCTTCGCACGCTAGCCGACCGCGGCGACGATCGACGGATACAGTTTTTCTACGGGAATCCGGCCTGGGAGGAGATTATCTTCCGGGAGGAGCTTGAGGCCCTGGAGGAGAGGCTGAACCTGCAGGTCATCCACGTGCTGGAGAACCCGCCCGAGGGCTGGGGGGGCGAGAGCGGGTTCATCGATAGAGATGTGCTGGAGCGCCTTCTCTGCGAGGACTTCAGGGAATGCACCTTCTTCATGTGTGGCCCGATACCGATGCTTGAGGCGGTGGAGCGGACCCTGGAGGAGCTGGCCGTCTCACGCGGCCAGATGCGCGCGGAGGTCCGCGAGCGTGTCCACACCGAGCTCTACAAGATGGCGTAGCCGTCGCCAAACGAAGTGCGGATTCGCCCGCTCTATGCGCGCTTGTCGGCCGCCGTCATACGCCATTCCTTCAACCCGAAAGGAGAAACCGTGGACAGAATCTACGCCGAACGACTGCTCATTGCCACGCTGGCCCTCGTCCTCGTCCTGGTCGTTCTATTCGCTGCTCTGCAAGGCGGCCCGCCGTTCTGATCTCGCGTTACCCTGTGTCGCCGCTCGACGGAAAGCCATTCCCCGCTATCCGCCAGCACCAGTTGTCACCCACTCGGTTTGAGGAGCCTACCCGTATCCCACCGTATCGCGCCTGACCCCTTCCCGGTCACCGACATCATCCAGAGTGCGCGACAGCACGCCCGCGAGTCGCTTGCCGCCATACGCGCCGTGACGCCCAACCCGCGGCCGGGACTCCAAGCCACGCCGATCCACTGCCGCGCGCGACGAGCATCCAGCGGGACCGCCTCCCCTGGCCTCCAGTCTCGCTGCCCCACGTCGCACCCAAGCGCCGCAAGGAGCCCTCAAAGCGCAGCAGAACCGTAATCCGCTCCCCAGAGAGCAGCAGGCGTTACCGGAAGACGACTGCACGCCTTCCGCCGCCCGCCCTCAAGCTGTCGCCGTCAGTTACGGCGTCGCAGGAACGCCGGAATCTCGATGTCGTCCGTATCAAAGGAAGGCGCATCGAACTCGACCGACTCGGGCTTCTCCCTCCCATCTGACCGGCTGGTCATCCGAGACCGTGAGTTCGTCTGGTCGAAACCAGTGGCGATCACCGTGATGCGGATCTCGTCCTCCATCTCCTGGTCGACCACAGCCCCGAAGATCAGGTTGACGTCGGGGTGCGCCGTCCGCTTGATGATCGACGCCGCCTCGTTCACCTCGTACAGGCTCAGATCTGGTCCACCGGTGACGTTGAACAGGATGCCCCGGGCACCGTCGATCGTGACGTCCAGGAGTTCGCTGGAGATCGCCTGCCCGGCAGCCTCAACGGCCCGATCCTCGCCGCTGGCGCGCCCAACGGCCATCAGCGCTGCCCCACCCTCCGCCATGATGGTTCGCACATCGGCGAAGTCGAGGTTGATCAAACCCGGCACAGTGATCAGCTCGGAGATTCCCTGGATGCCCTGCCGCAGCACGTCGTCGGCCAGCGAGAACGCATTCTGCAGCGTCACGCGCTTGTCCGTGATCTCCAGCAGACGGTCGTTCGGAATCACGATCAGCGTATCGACCTCCTCTTTGAGGTTCGCGATGCCCTTCTGAGCCGCCTGACCACGCACCGACCCCTCCCAGTTGAAGGGACGGGTGACCACGCCGATGCTCAGCGCACCGACCTCCTTCGCCACCCGCGCGATGACGGGCGAAGCCCCGGTGCCCGTCCCTCCGCCCATCCCGGCGGTGATGAACACCATGTCGGAGCCCTCGAGGATATCGAACAGCTCATCCACCGACTCCTCCGCCGCCTCCTGGCCCATATCCGGGTTGCCTCCCACACCCAGGCCGCGCGTCAGCTTGTCGCCGATACGCACTCGGGCAGGGGCGTCGGACAGCATAAGCGCCTGAGCGTCGGTGTTGACAGCGACGAAGTCGACGCCACCCATCCCCTCAGCGATCATGCGATTGACGGCATTGCTCCCGCCGCCTCCCACACCGACGACCCGGATCTTGGCGAAGCTCTCGGGTTGTGATGCTCTATTCATAGATCCCCCTTCATTGAACTGATGCGAGCCCACGTTTCCGCCTTCCTGTGATATGTCTCTCCTCATTGTCCTCCCCTACGCCTTCAATAAGAGTGATGATGCCGGCACCCCACCCTGCGCACGGTCACCGCTTACCCTGATTCCTTCAGCTCGAGCACATCGAGCACACACCGCCTCGCCACGACGGTCCTCGCGTCCATCAACCCGGCAGGAACGCCCGCAGCCAGTCGAGGAAGCGCCCCTTGTTGACCGGCCCGGGCCTGCTGCGCAGTTGCGGTCGCGCCTCCTCTGTACTCCCCCACATCATCAATCCCGCACCTACAGCGTGAGCGGGGTTGTTGACCGTATCGACGAGCCCATGGAGACCCTGTGGCTTCCCCACCCGCGCGGGGAGATCCAGCACCTCCCGTGCAAGCGACAGGATACCGGGGAGCTGTGCGGTGCCCCCGGTCAACACGATACCGGCGGGCAGCAGCCCATCGTACCCCGAGCGCTTGATTTCTTTCCCGATCATCGACAGAATCTCCTCAGCTCGGGCCTCAATGATGCTCGCTAACTGCCAGCGCGGGACCGGCTGACGCGCTTCGTCGCCAAACGAGGCTACCATGAACTCCTCCTCGGAATCCACCTCGCTCGCGATCGTGTGGCCGTGTTTTATCTTGATCTCTTCAGCGACGGCGGGGGAGAGACGCAGACCGATGGCCACATCCTGGGTAACGTAGGCACCACCGACGCCGAGCGTGATGGTGTGCCACACCGTCCCGTTGATGAAGATGGCCACATCCGTCGTGCCCGCCCCGACGTCCGCCAACACCACTCCCATCTCCCGCTCTGTCTCTGTCAAGACGGCATCCCCGGCCGCTATCGCTGCGGAGACTACCTCGTCCACCTCCATACCCGCTCGGCTCACGCACTTCAGCAGGTTCTGAATCGCGGTCGACGACGCCGTGACCACGTGCACCTCTGCCTCCAGACGGAAGCCGTGCATGCCAACAGGGTCTTGCACGCCGCTCTGACCGTCCACCACATACCCGCGCGGGATGACGTGGATGATCTCGTGATTGTGGGGAACCGTGATCGCACACGCGGCGTCTAACGCGCGTTCCACGTCGTCGACCGTAATCCCGTCCCTCCGGTGTGAGACGCCCACCACGCCCTGGCAGTTGAGCGAGGAGACGTGCTCGCCGCTGACGCTGACGTAAGCCCGCTCCAGTTTGTAGCCTGAGGAACGCTCAGCTTCGTCAATCGAGGCCGCCAGCGCTGCCGTGGCGTCCTCGACGTTGACCACCACGCCCTTGCGCAGCCCCCGTGCCGGAACCAGCCCCACGCCCACGACACGTAGGTCGCCCTGCTCACGGATCTCCCCTACCAGCGTACAGATCTTGCTGGATCCTACATCAATGCCGACGACGGTTCGTTCCACGGCCTCACTCCCTACCTGGCAGTCGTTGCGCCTAGTCGATCCCTTCCGAGTAGTAAGGTGCCTTCGGGAAACGCACATCCACAAACAGAGGCGTGGCCCCGCGCGATTCGAGATGGTCCATCAGGGGCTCCAGTGTCCGCAGACGCTGATCCATCCCGGATCCTTGTCCCACCACAACGCGCCATCCATGCCGATCCGTGAAGCTTAGCCCCCGGTCGGTCCGGTACTCAAACTCCGCCGGCACGTCCGCGCCGCTGGCCCAAAGCTCCGCCAAGGCCACGCGCACTCGCTGGTCGAGACTCCCGTCCTCGCTCCGTGGGAGTGGCCCCCTGACCAGCCATCGCCCAGCCATGTCCCGATCCGGAGCTCCTGCCCCATCCTCTGCCTCGAAGATGGCACCGTCCTCGTCGACCCACCACTGCTGGCCCTGGTCGTTCCAAAGAACCCGTGGCTGACGCTCTACGACCGAGATCCTGCAGTCCGAAGGGAAGCCACAGCTGACGTCCACGCTCTCCAGGGACGGGAATTCGCCCAAAAGCCGTGCTCTTATCGAGGCCGGCCTCGCCCATAGGATATGCAGCCCATCCAGCCCGCTGGCCGCGAAGAGGTCTGCGCTTGAGAGCTGGCGAGTGCCCACGACCTCGGCATCGTAGACGTAGAAGCGGCTGTCCCAGGTCAGCCATGCCACCACTGCCCCTGCAGCCACCATCAAGACCACCACGGCCCACAATCCAATGTGGCGCCAGCGCAACCTCCGCAGCGAGATGGGAGCCTGGCCCAACCGCACCTGGTTCAGGACCACTGCACCTGTGTGTTCATATCGTCTCTTCCGTGGGCGGTTCCAAGACCTGGTCATAGGCTCACTCCTGAGGTTGATAAGAAGTCTCCATGCGCACTCTGTCCCGGTGTCGCTCCAGCGCCAGCTCGATCAGCCGATCGATGAGTTCTGGATATGGGAGACCGCTGGCCTCCCACAGCTTCGGATACATGCTGATGTCGGTGAAACCGGGGATCGTATTCGCCTCGTTCACCATCAACTCCCCCGTCTCTCCGGAGAGCAGGAAGTCCACGCGGGCCATGCCCGCGCAGTCGATCGCCTTATACGTCCGTACAGCCAGTTCACGCACGGTATCCGTCAGTTCCGGAGAAAGCGGTGCAGGGATGTGAAGAGCGGATGCCTCATCCCCGGTGTCCAGATACTTGGCCTCGTAGCTGTAAAACTCCCGGCTGGGGACGATCTCGCCAGGAAGAGAGGCGATGGGATCATCGTTGCCCAGGACGCTGACCTCGATCTCCCGCGCCTGCGGCACCGCGGGCTCCGCCAGCAGTTTTCGATCGTAGCGGGCCGCCTCCGTCAGTCCGTCGGCCAGCTCCGCGCGATCTCGACACCTGCTGATGCCCACGCTCGAACCCAGATTCGCAGGCTTCGTGAAGACCGGGTAGCTGAACCGGCGCTCGAGTTGGGAGATGACCGCGTTCGGATCTGTCTCCCACGTACGCCGCTTCACAAGAGCGTAGTCCACGATCGGCAACCCGTGTGCGCGCATCACGTCCTTGAAGATCGCCTTGTCCATCGCCACTGCAGAGGCGGTGACCCCGGCCCCGACGTAGGGAAGCCCCGCCAACTCGAGCAATCCCTGGACAGCACCATCCTCGCCATATGGACCGTGCAAGACCGGGAAGACCACGTCAATCTCGGAGAGCGGGGTCGCCTCCAGCGCCTGCTCAGTCTCTTCCAGACGCATCAGGCTGCGTCGTGAAGGGTCGCCCAGCAGCGCCGCGGGCCCGCTGGCCTGGGGATCGCCGGCCGTCAGGGCCCGAACCGGATCCCCTGAGGCGATCCACCGGCCCTCTTTGGTGATGCCGATGGGGACAATGTCGTACTTCGCGTCGTCCATGGCCTCCATCACAGACTGGGCGGAGACAAGGGAGATCTCGTGCTCCCCCGATCGCCCGCCGAAGATCACTGCCACCCGGATTCTGTCGGTCATCTCATCCGTTCCCATCTGCCCTGCCCTGGCACTTTGTCGAGGTCCCGTTCATGACGCTCCCGTCCCAACCCAGCGGCTCGATCTCCAGCTCTAGAACCACCCCAAACTGTCGTCTCACCTCCGCCCGCGCTCGCTCGATGAGGGCCCACACGTCAACGGCCGTGGCATCGTCCACGTTGACGAAGAAGTTCGCGTGCTGTTCCGATATCTGTGCTCCACCTATCCGCAGCCCCTTCAGCCCGGCTCGCTCGATGAGCCGGCCGGCGTGCCCGCCCGGCGGATTCTTGAACGTCGAGCCCATGGTCGCGCCCGACGGATGGCGCGTCCTGCGCCAGGTCAGAATCTCCTCGGCTCTCGCCCGCAACGCCGCCCGGTTCCCAGGCTTCAGATCGAACGCCGCCTTCAGAACCACGTATCCGCCATCTGCTGCCTCCCCTCTGCCGAAACCGTCCTCCGCTGCAACGTGTGGCCGGCCCTTCAGGCGGCTCCCCCGATACCGGAACTCGAACCAGGTGTTCGGTCTCTCCCTTACCTCGTCGTCGGGCTCCAGCATCGTCGCACTGCCGAGCACGCCGGCGACGTCCCCCTCAAAAGCACCCGCGTTCCCCACCACGGCCCCGCCGACCGTACCCGGCAGACCCGCTGCCCAGGCAAGGCCCTCGAGGCCAGCCTCCACCGCCCTCTGAGCCAGCACGGTCAGCTTCGCCCCCGACTCCGCCCGCGCGAGCCCACCTTCGATGAAGATCGACTCTGCCCGATTGGCGATCACCAGGCCGCGCACTCCCTCATCCGCGATCAGGACGTTGCAGCCGCTGCCCAATACCTGCCAGGGGACGTCATAGTGTCGCGCCAGCCTGACCGCGTGCACCAGCTCGTCCTGGCTCCCGGCGACGACGAAGACGTCGGCGGCCCCCCCCACACGGATCGACGTGAAGGGCGCCAACGGCACGTCGCGGCGCGCGCACGGACCCAGGGCTTCCGCCAGAGCGGACAGGTTCGATTCAGCGGCCAACGCGCCCTCGTGCCCTTGCCAGCCGCACCTTGAACGCCACCCCGTCCTGCCCCAGGCACTGCTGGACCTGCTTCCGCTTGCGCACGCCCTTCAAACGTCCCTTCAACTCTTCGCCCCTCTGGTTCCCTTCAACTTGGTCTCTCTTCTCCATCATCCTGCTCTCTCGAGCACCTCCAGCAACCAGTCACCGACCAGGTGTCCGTCGCCCGCGCCCAGCGTGAGCACCACGTCGCCTGGCCTCACCTCAGTCCCCAACCAGGTCAGCGCCTCCTCCATCGATCTCGCAGCGCGGACGCCGCGGTGGTCCATCGCCTCCACGACGCGGGCAGCGCTCACTCCCAGACTGTCCGTCTCTCGCGCCGCGTAGATGGGAAGCACGATCACCTCATCGGCGTCGCCAAACGACGCCGCGAACTCGGTCAACAGCTCCTTCGTGCGGGTGTAGGTGTGCGGCTGCCACACCGCCCAGATGCGCCGCTCCGGGAAGCGCCCGACCGCAGCCCGCAGCGTCGCCCGGATCTCCGTCGGGTGATGGGCGTAGTCGTCCACCACCACCACCCCGTCGGCCTCCCCCTTGACCTCGAAGCGACGCGCCACGCCGTAGAACTCCGTCAGGGCCTCTCGAGCGACCCGAAACGGTACCTGGAGATAGTCGCTCACCGCCAATGCCGCCATCGCGTTCGAAGCGTTGTGAGCCCCGGGAATCCGAAGCCGCACCAGACCCATGGTCTCCCCTTCGCGTATGGCCAGAAAATCGACACCGCCCGCGAAATTGGGGCTGATTTCCTCGGCTCGCCACGCTGCCCCTTCGCCCAGCCCAAAGAACGTCACCGGCGTCGCATCGGCCCGCCGCTCGCCGATCTCGCGAGCCACCGGATCATCCCAGCACACCACGAGCAATCCTCGCTCCGGTACCAACCCCACGAACTCCTCGAACGCGGCCCGGAAATCGTCGAACGTCGGGTAGCAGTCCGGATGATCGTGCTCCACGTTCGTCACCACGGCCACCTCTGGACTGAGGCTCAGGAACGTGCAGTCATACTCGTCCGCCTCGACGACGAACAGCGATCCCGCCCCCGCCCTCGCGTTCGTCTCCAGGCCCGCCAGCACGCCCCCGACGACGAACGTCGGGTCGCGCCCTGCCGCCAGCAGAATGGAGGCGATCATCGCCGTCGTCGTGGTCTTGCCGTGCGTCCCGGCCACGGCGATGCCGCGCTTTCCCTCCATCAGCTGCCCGAGGAACGCCGGCCGGCCCACGACGGGGATACCCGCTGCCTGTGCCGCCTGGATCTCCACGTTGTCCTCCGGGACCGCCGACGAGACCAGGACCACGTCGGCACCGTCGACGTTCTCGGCGGCATGGCCCTCGAAAACGCGAGCACCGTCCCGCGCCAACGCCTCCGCCACTGGCGACATCACCAGGTCGGATCCGCTGACCTCGCTCCCCTGCTCCAGAAGCACACGAGCGATGGCGGAGAGACCCGCCCCCCCGACACCCACCAGGTGGACGCGCTTATGGGGGACGCCGGATGTGGTGGACATACCGCTCACGTCAACCTCTCACTTAGACCAGCACGATGATCACGAAAACCGACGCGAATGAAAAGGCGGTCAACAGCACCGCGTCCGTGAGCCAGAGCGGTGGCAGATAGCTGCTCGCCAGCGCCGCAGCCATCGAGTCAGGAGGCGGCGGTGTTATCCCCATGATGTTGTACCCGGCCGCGTCCAGGAAGTACCAGATCGAGCCAATGATCAGGAACCCATTTATCGCACCGATGATGAACCCCAGCAGGATGTCCTGAAGCGTCTCGCGCGCCGACGCATGCGCCAATCGCCCAGAGACCGCGGGCCCCGCGTACCCGGCGATGGTCATCAAGACCACCAGCCCGCTGTACAGATAGAACTGCTGCACCGGGGGCCGGGCGAAGAAATCCCTGACAAAAGGCACGTACTCGGTGAAGATAAGCCGCATGGCCAGTGCCACCACCACGCTGAAGAGCACCAGCATCTCCTTCGACCATCCCCGCAGGGCTCCCATCAACCCAAAGAGGAGGACGAACGTCCATAAGACTGTATCCAGTGGTACCATCGCCCACCGTCCTATGCTAGTGTGAGGAGGTTCCTTGCCAGGCGAGCCGCTGCATCGGGCCGGGACAACTCCCGGGCACGATCCTCCATCTGCGCCAGCCGCTCTCCGTCCTTCAGAAGCCCTCGTAACGTCGGCAGTAGCTCCTGCTCCAACCGTTCATCCCGCAGCGTGACCGCTGCTCCTCTCTCTGTCAACCATTCGGCATTGACCCGTTGGTACCGCCACGCGTGTGGATACGGCACGAGAACCGCCGGCAGCCCGAAAAACGGCATCTCTCCCAACGTCGAGGCCCCGGCACGGCTCACCGCCAGATTCGCCGACGCCAGAGCGTATTCCATCTCGTGCAGGTAGGGCACGGCGTGGTATCGCTCCCGTAGCCTCGCCGGCAGCGCATCCCGCCGCTCACGAACCGCGGGCCAATCCAGCTCTCCGCTCAGATGTACCACCTGTGTCATGTCCAGCACCTGCTCCAATACACTCCCCAGAGCACGATTGATGCTCCGCGCCCCCCGGCTCCCACCCATCACCAAGACTACTCGTTCGTCAGGCACCAATCCCAGTGCCTCTCGCGCTTCCTCTCGATCCAGGCCGCGGAACTCGACGCGAACGGGGTAGCCGGTTACGATCACCTTTTGATCCGCAAAGTACCTGCGTGAGTCCTCTACCGTCACCGCCACCCTCGCAGCCAGCCGAGCGATGAAACGTACCGCCAGGCCAGGCTCAATGTCCGGAAGGTACACCAGAACGGGCACCCCCAGCACCCGAGCCGCCAGTGCGACCGGCACGCTGGCGTATCCCCCGGTGGCGAAGAGCGCCGACGGGCGCTCGCGGCGGCCGAGCATGTACGCCGCCCACCAACCCTGCACCAACTTGACAATGTTCTGCGCCGCCCTCACGGGCGCGACTCCGTGGACGCCACCCGCCGGTATGCCCACGAATCGAAGCCCCGCACGCTGCGCCAGTTGCTGTTCGATCCCTCCGCGTCCCCCGACGTAGGTGACCTCCTGCTTATCGGCGGCGCGAAGCGCCTGGACGACGGCGAGACCGGGATACACGTGTCCTCCGGTCCCCCCCCCGGCTACCCAGATACGCATACTGGCGGGTTCCCTCCCCCCTGGTGGTGCGCTTGCTGACACGGTCGCCCAGGCGTCTGCCACGCGATACGCTGAGCAGCACCCCCACACCCGCCAGCGACGTCACCATTGACGATCCACCGCAACTGACGAACGGCAATGCCATGCCGGTGAACGGAATCAGGCCGGTGACGACACCCACGTTGATCAGGGCCTGGAACGTGATCCAGCACGTCACGCCACACGCCAGCAAGGCTGCAAACGGTTCCTGCGCGTCCATCGTGATCTTGAAACCCCGGTAGGCAAACACCGCGTAGAGCCCGATCAGGATGAGACACCCCACGAGACCGGCCTCCTCACCTACCACGGCGAAGATGGTATCCGTGTGTGGCGTCGGCAGATAGCCCAGCTTCTGCTGACCCTGCCCCAGCCCAACGCCGAACGGCCCTCCGCTGCCCAGAGCGATGAGCGTCTGTTTCATCTGATATCCAGCCAACTCCGGGCTCCGCCATACCTTCAGCCAGTCAGAAATGCGATCGGAGGCGTGCGGGAACTTGGTGATGAAGAACGCAAACGTGGCCACGCTCACGGCACCGCCGATGGCGAGCTGGAAGATATCGGCACCAGCAAAGAAGAATACCGCAAGGGACGTCACGGAGATCAGTATCGCCGTCCCTATGTCCGGTTGTGCCACGATCAAGCCGGCCACCACACCGATCAGCACGGCAAACGGGATCATTCCGTACGTCACGTCCCGAATCTGCTCGCCCTTCGACGAAAGCCAGGCAGCGATGTAGATCACCAACGAGAGCTTCGCCAACTCGCCGGGGTGAACTGAGCCGCCCAGAAACGACCGCTGCGCGCCGAAACGCTTATGCCCGATCAGGAGCACCAGGAGCAGTGAGAGCAGGGTCGCTCCCATGATCGGCACCGCCGCCTTCTCCAACCAGTCATAGGGAATGAACGTCAGCACGATGAGGGCCACCGCACCCAACCCCACCCATCGCGCCTGGTTCAGCGTGATCTGGAGCGAGCTTCCATGGTCCTGGTAGGACCAGTCGAACGTGGCGCTGTAGACAATCATCAGCCCGGCGATGACCAAGCCAGCAACCGTCAGGATCAGGACGTAGTCCGGGTCCCCTTGTATCCACTGAGCCTTCTTACTCATCATCCGTCCCCCACGCACTCAGCCTCGCGACAACCTCGCTACAGCTCCCGCACCAGCTCTTTGAACCGATCCCCTCGCTCGGCAAAGTCACGAAATGCATCGAAGCTCGTGCCTCCCGGTGAGAGAAGCACCACATCGCCGGGTCGGGCGAGCCGAGCAGCTTCCTCTACAGCTTCCTCCAGCGTCCCCATACGCGAGATGCCCTCCAGGGTCCCCCCTCCACCCTCCTGCGCCATCGTCTCGCTCACCAGCTCCGTAATCATGGGGCCCGCCTCGCCGAAAGTGATCAATCGGCGCACCCGCCGCACCGTACTGTCCGCCAAGGCCTCCCAGGGCAGATCCTTGTCCCGACCACCGGCCAGCAGCACCATGGGTTCATCGAACGAACGGATCGCGGCCAACGCTCGCTCCGGAGCCGTGGCGATGGAGTCGTCGTACCAGCGCGCGCCTTTGAGCTCACGCACCAGCTCCAGGCGGTGCTCCACGCCCGTGAACGTTGTCGCCACCTCCCGGATTGCCTGCAACGGCACCCCGGCCACCCCGGCCAACGCGCTCGCCGCCAGCACATTCAGCAAGTTGTGGTCCCCAAGCAGCCGCACCTCCGCGGCCTTGCAGATCTCACGGTCGACCCGCTCGCTGGGCTCCCTGGCGTCCCCGTTCATACGCAGCGTCAGCTCACCGTTCGTCTTGAACGCCCCCGCCTCCACCTCGGCGCCCCCGCTGAAGAAGTAGAGACGGGCCGGGGTCTCCAGAGCCAGCGCCCTCGCGTTGGCATCGTCGTAGCCCAACACGGCCACGTCCTCCCGTGTCTGATGCGCCAGCACGTTCTGCTTGGCCGCGATGTAGTTCTCCATCGTCCCATGTCGATCCAGATGGTTTGGCGTGATGTTGAGCACCGCCGCGATGTGCGGGCTCGTGTGCATAAGCTCCAACTGAAAGCTCGACAACTCCATCACCACACGATCCCCCGGTCCAATCGCGTCCAGGTCCGAGATGAGGGGGTTGCCGATGTTTCCCCCGACCCATGTGCGCAGCCCGGCCGCCCGGCACATCTCGCCCACCAGCGCCGTCGTGGTCGTCTTCCCGGATGAGCCGGTGATGCCGATGACCGAGGCCGGACAACGTTCCAGGAAGATCTGTGCGTCGTTGGTGAGAGGGATACCTCGCTCGCGCGCCTCCCCCACGATGGGGATGCCGAGGGGCACTCCCCCACTGACGCATACGAAATCGGCGTCGTCCAGCAGATGGATCGGGTGTTCACCCAGCGCATAATGAATCGGCAGATCTGCCAGCTCCTCCAGTTGATCGACCAGAGCGGATTCATCCTTCAGATCAGATGCGGTCACCTCGGCGCCGGCGCCGACCAGGAAACGGGCCAATGCCACTCCCTGGCGGCCCAAACCGAGAATCACCACGTGTTTGTCTCTCAGTCTCTCTCCTTCCAGTCCCACTCCTACCATAGACGATCCATATTGGCTTGCGGCGGCCTGCTCTCAACTCGAGCCAGATCCGCGGCCAGCCCGCGCCACCTACAGCAACGCCAGCGCGACGCCGGCCATCGCTGCCAGCAACTCCACCAGCCAGAACCGCTGCACCACCTGCGTCTCGGACCATCCCAGCAGCTCGAAGTGGTGATGCAGAGGGGCCATCTTGAAAACCCGCCGTCCCTTGCCAAACCGGCGTTTCGTGTACTTGAAGTAGAGAACCTGAATAATGACCGACAACGTCTCGGCGACGGGAATCAATGCCACCACCGGCAGGAGAAGCCACTGTCCCGTCATCAATGCGACCGTGCCCAACGTCGCCCCGAGCGCCAGGCTGCCCGTGTCTCCCATGAACATCTGAGCTGGATGGGCGTTGTACCAAAGGAACGCAAAACAGGCGCCCACCACCGTGAAGCAGAAACGAATCAGATAGAACTGACCCTGCAGCTGAGCGATCACCCCGTAGGCGGCGAACGCGCTGGCCACAATGATCCCGGCCAGGCCATCAAGCCCGTCGGTCAGGTTGACGGCGTTGGCAAATCCCAAGATGACGAACGCCGCGAAGACGACCCATGCCCAGCCCACGCTGACCATCTCCCGCACCCCCGGCACGCCCACCTCCCCGGCGAACTGGATGTCCGTGACCAGCATGACCACCGCGATCCCCAGCGTCAGAGGGATCTCCCAGACCAGCTTGCGGACTGCCGTGAGGCCCGCACCCCGCCGCACACCCCGCACGCCCGCCAGGTCGTCGAGGCCTCCGATGACAGCGTAGATGACCATCACCCCCAGTGGCACCAGAATAGAACGCCCGATCACCGTGCGACCGAGCAAGTTGTAGATGTTGAGCACCACCGTGATCAGGATCACGGGGACAACAATCATCAGGCCCCCCATCGTAGGTGTTCCCATCTTGCTCTCGTGATCGTCGGGACAATCGATGCGAATCCGCTTGCCAATCCGGTAGTGACGGAGAATGCGTATGAGCAGTGGCCCCCACACCACTGCCAGTAGAAACGAAATACTCGCCAGAATAAGTGCTCTGTCCATACGTCGGGTTCTTGCGCTACGACTCCGCGCTCAGCGCGGAGACAATCTCCTCCATCTTCAACGCCCGCGAGCCCTTCACCAGAACGACGTCACCTTTCTTCACCATCTTGCTCAAGAGATCGATGGCCTCGTCATTGTCCTCGAGCGTGTATACCCTGTCCGGCGACATACCCCAGCGCACCGCGGCCTCGCCCATGATGCGCCCTAGCCTTCCAACGGTGACGAGCACGTCGGCCACATCCAGCGCACGCATCCCCACCTTCTCGTGTCCCTCCCGCTCGTACCCACCCAGCTCCAGCATGTCGCCCAGCACCGCGATCTTGCGACCCTCGAGCTCGTCGAGCAAGTTCAATGCTGCGATGGTCGAAGAGGGGCTCGCGTTGTACGTGTCGTCCAGGATCGTAGCACCATGCGGGCCGGCCACCGCAAACAACCGCAACTGCGCCGACGGTTCCACCTCACGCAGACCCTCGATGATCTCCTGCCAGCCCAGCCCTTCGACCAGCCCCACCGCCGTCGCGCGCAGCGCGGTGTGGACCGAGTGCCGCCCCAGCAGCGGCACCCTCACGTGGAGCGTGTCCCCCTGGTAGTGCATGCGGAAGCGAATCCCCTCCAACCCCAGGCCCTCAATCCGGTCGGCCCAGAGATCGGCCTGGGGTGACAGCCCGTATGTGAAGATGCGCGCCTCCGTCGATCCCGCCATGTTCCGCACGTTCTCGTCGTCATAGTTGAGAATCGCCGTGCCGTCGGGCGCGGGCGGGAGTGCCTCCACCAACTCCGTCTTCGCCCTCACGATGCGCTCGAAACTGCCGGCGCGCTCCATGTGCACCGGCCTGATGATCGTCACCACGCCGATCTGCGGCTGGCCCATCCGAGCGAGATCGGAGATCTCCCCCACGTCGTACATCCCCATCTCCAACACGGCACGCTCGTGCTCGCTCGTCAGACGCAGCAGCGTCAGCGGCAGGCCGATCTCATTGTTGTAGCTGGCCTCGCTCTTGACCGTCACGTACCGACGCGACAGCACCGAGGCCGCCAGCTCCTTCGTGGTTGTCTTCCCCACACTGCCCGTGATCCCGACGACTCGCAGCCCCTCCTGCGCGCGCCGCCAGAACGCCGCGATGTTGTGGAGCGCCCGCAGCGTGTTGTCCACCCTCAGCACCAGGGGCAGCGACCAGTCGGCGGGCAGAGCTACGCTCGGCCCCGTAAGATCCAGGACCTGAGCATCCGCGTCCACCTCGCGCTCGACCAGCGCCGCAACTGCCCCTCTTGAGAAAGCGTCGCCGACGTAGTCGTGGCCGTCAGCGTTCTCGCCCTCGAAGGCGATGAACAGCGCCCCCGGCCTGGCCTGGCGGGAATCAATCACGGGCTCCGCCACGCGCTGATCCAATCCCTCCGGCCGGACCCCGATCAGAGCTTCCAGAACGTCCCTCAACGTCAGAGACCGCGGTCTCATTCCCTTACCTCCGCCACCATCCGGTCCCCCTCCGGCGGGATCGCCAGAGCGGTGAACAACCTGGACGTCAACTGTTGAAACGTCGGGGCAGCCGTCATCGACGCCCATTGCGAGCTCTGCGGACGATCCAACTTGACCAGCACCACCAGCTCCGGATCGGGCACCGGCCCAAACCCTGCGAACGTCGCGATCGTGCCCTCCCTCGCGTATCCTCCGGGAATCGGGATCTGAGCGGTGCCCGTCTTCCCCGCCACCCGGTACCCCTCCACCCTGGCCAGCGTAACCTCATCCTCCACGACCCGCACCATGATCTGCGTCAGTTGGCGCGCCGTCTCCGGCGAGATCACTTGTTCCACTAGCACCGGCTGATAAACCGATACAGTTCCGTCGGAGGCAATGCGGCGTCCAACGACGTGGGGACGCAAACGGGCCCCATCGTTGGCGACCGTCGCCACCGCCGTGACCATCTGCAGCGGCGTCACGGCAACCCCCTGTCCGAAGGAGTTCGTCCCCAGGTTCGAGGGATGCCAATGCTCTATGTCCTCCGGCAGCCACAACTGCCCGGTGACCTCCCCGGCGAGGTCGATGTTTGTTCGCTCGCCGATCCCGAAGTCCTGCAGGTACCGGTAGAAGACATCCGGTCCCATCTGCTTGCTCAGCCAGGCCGCACCCACGTTCAAAGACTTGATCAGCAGGACAGCCACCGACGATTCGCCGTAGGACTTCCCCGTGGCATTGCGGATGGTCTGCCCCCCCACCTCGATCCATCCCTGGTCGTTGTAGACGGTCTCCGGCCTCACGATGCCCGCGTCGAGCGCTGCCGCCACCGTCAGGATCTTGAACACCGACCCCGGCTCATATTGTTTGCTGATGGCAGGGTCTTCAAACGGTGGCGGATCATCGTCCGCGAACTCGGTGTACCGTTCTGGATCGTAGGCAGGGTAGCTGGCCATCGCCAGAACGCCGAAAGTCTCCGGCTCCATGACGATGATCGTTCCGCCCTCAGCCTCGTGTTCCCAGACTGCATTCCGTAGCTCTTCCTCCGCCAGCGCCTGCACGGTCCGATCCAGCGTCAGCTCCAGATTCACCCCGCGCCGCGGGAGTTCCCCGGGAATCGGTTGCCAGGGAATCGGCACGCTCGAGACGTCGACCGGGGCCACCCACTCCACCACCTCCGGACGGAGCAAGTCGTCGTAGTAGCCCTCCACGCCATAGTATCCGGTGATCATCGTCGAGAACCCCAGCGTGTGCGAGGCGAGAGTGTCCTCGGGATACATGCGCCTCCAGAGCGGACGGACGGTGACACCGCCGATCCCCAGATCGATAACTGCCTCGCCCGTCTCCGGGGGGACCGAGGGAGCGATCTGGATCCAACTCCTCAGCTCCCCGTCCTCATCCCGGCTGTCCAGCAGCGTCTCCAGATGAGAGGCCGGCAGATGCAGCATCGATGCCAGCTCGACGGCCGCCGCCTCCGTGTCGACCACATAGGCGGGCGCCGCCTCAACAGCATATCTCACCCCGTTGCCCGCCAGCAGGTGCCCGTCTCGATCGGTGATCACGCCCCGGGGCGCATTGTCCATGGTGATCGCTCTCACCTGCTGCTCCAGCGCCCAGGTCTTGTAGAACTGATGGTCGACGACCTGCACCTTGACGAGCTGAGCCATCACCACGATCAGGCAGCCGATCAGCAACGTGATCAACAGGAGCAGACGTCGCCTTGGTCCTTCAGCCATCCAACGCTCCGCGCACTACTCCGATCTCCCGACGAATTCTATCTCCTCCGCGGGCACGAGCCCCAGCGTCTGGGCCCGTTCCCAGAGGCGAGGCACGGCGCTCTCCTGCGCGATTTCCACCGCCAGCTGATGATTCTCCCGCTGCAGGCGAAAGAGCTCTGCCTGCAGTTGCTCGATCGTGCGGCCTTGGGCGGCCGTCCGACTGATGAGGATCAGGTAGAGGGCCATCACCATGGTGAGTGTTCCAACCATGACAGCCAGCGCCACCGCAGCGCGCGAGTCCATCTCGAAGCGTCCACGCTTCGCCCCGTGGGTGACCCATTCCAGGAAGTCGGACATCCGCCTCCACCTACCCTTTCCGTTCCGCGATTCTCAGCCGGGCCGAGCGGGAGCGAGGATTAGCCGCCACCTCTTCCTCGTTCGGGCGAATCGGCTTTCGAGTGATCACGTTGAGCGACGCCTCGTGATCGCAGGTGCAAATTGGCAACTCCCGCGGACAGATACAATCCTTACTCTCCCGGCGCATGAACCGCTTGACGATGCGGTCCTCCAAAGAATGAAAAGCGATGACGACCAGCCGACCGCCCGCCTCCAGAAGCTCGACGGCTTGCGGAAGAGCGGCCTTCAACGCCACCAACTCCTCGTTGACCGCAATTCGCAGCGCCTGAAATGTTAGCGTCGCCGGATGAAGCCGCCCGCGACGCCGTCCCACGGCCTTTTCGATGACCTCGACCAGCTCCTGCGTCCCGCGAATCGGCCGCGCCTCAACGACTGCCTTGGCGATGCGACGCGACTGCGTCTCCTCGCCGTACTCATAGAGAATGTCAGCCAGTGCGTCAGCCGAGAGCTCGTTCACCAGATCGGCCGCGGTTGGCCCGTCCGATGTCGGATCGAACCGCATGTCCAGCGGACCATCGGCTGTGAAAGAAAAACCACGCCCCACATCGGCCAGCTGGAGCGAGGATAATCCGAGATCGAACAGGATCCCGTCGACCGGGACGAACTCGTGAGCCTCGGCAACCTCCCTAAGACGGGCGAAAGAGGCATGTACGAGCTCGAAACGACCTTTGTTTGGGGCCAGTCGGGCGCCGGCCGCGTCCAGCGCCGCGGGATCCCGATCCAGGCCGAGCAGCACGCCGTCGGGGGCCGAAGCCAGCAGGATCTGAGCGGCGTGCCCCCCGCCTCCCACCGTCGCATCGACGTACCGTCCCCCCGGTTCCACCTGCAGACCGGCGACCACCTCGTGCAAGAGAACAGGGACGTGATCCTCCGCCATCTAGCGCCGCCCCCCGATTCTCCCGGCTGTTAACGTGCTCACCAAAGGATGACCCAACCTCGATTTCACAGATCAGATACCCAGGGCCGCCCAACCCTCGATGTCGACTTCCTCCCCCTCCAACTGCTCACGCTCCCGATTCCAGGCCTCCGGATTCCACAGCTCGATATGCGTGTTGAGACCGGCCACGACAACCTCGCCATCAAGGGCGGCGTACTCACGCAGACGGGGCGGAATGAGAACGCGCCCCTGATTGTCAGGGGCGACCTCGGAGGCGTTGGCGAAGAGGAGCCGCTGGAACGCGCGAGCCTGTCGGTTCGTCAGCGGCAGTTCGCTGACCTGCTCGGCCAATTGTTGCCATTCAGGCTTGGGGAAGACAGCGAGGCACCGGTCGATTCCGCGAGTGACCACAAGGCCCGTGTCCAGTTCGGCACGGAACTTGGCGGGAATGGTCAAGCGTCCCTTACTATCGAGGACGTGGACGAACTCTCCCAGAAACATACCGTTGTTATCCCCCACGTGAGAGCGTCAATGAACCGGATCCCGGGGAAGACGTTCCATAACGCCCCACTCTCCCCCACAAGTCCCCACAATTATACACTATGCGCGGGGCTTTTGCCAGCATCTCACGTCAACTTTGAGGTCTCTGGGACAAACTTTAAGGTTACATGGGACCTTCTTCCTACTCGTTATTCGAAGCGCAGGACAGGCCAGCCGACCGGACGGTCTCGCCAACCTGAGACTCCCGGCGAAGGACGCGTTCCCTCAACGTCGCACCCAAGGCGCTAGCGGGAATCTCGAATGTCCTCTTCCGTATTGTCGCGGCAGAAGTTCTCCCCCAACTGCACAGTGGACGACCCGCCAATTGCGATGCCGATCCTGTTCCTCATGCACTCGTTCTCGTAGCTCCGACCCCCCGCGTTTTCCAGGTACGCGATCCCGTAGTCGTTGTCGTTGCACAAGTTCCGCTCAAGCGTGGGACCCACCTCGACGGCCAGCGCGATGCCGATCTGGTTTCCCGTGCACTCGTTCCCGCTGGCCACACCCGTGGCCAGATCCATATACCCGATCCCCACCGCCGAGTTATCCGAGCAGATGTTGCCCCGCAGCTCCGGCTGAGCCCGCTGTTCCACCAGGATACCGGTGTTGTCGTTGTCGGAGACCACGGAGTTCTCCACCGTGCCTCGCGAGGTCCCTCGGAAGCGCAGCCCAGCCCGGTTCCCTTCCCCTTCCTCATAGACAGCGCCCGTGAAGCGACATGCGGAGAAATACCCCGCCCCGCCGTCGACCACCACCACGTCTGCCGTGGCCGTGCCATCGTGGCGGAACGTGATCCCCTCCGCTCGAAACGCGCCAGACCCCGTGAAGCGGATCACGTGGCCTGGAGCGCCGGACACAATCTCGGTCTCGTCCATCCCGGCACCGACCAGCGTCAGTGACCTGTCGATGTTCAACCCGTTGACCAGACGGTAGATCCCCGGCCCGAGCCTGATTGTCGCCTGTGGCGCCGCGGCGGCCACCGCCGCCTCGAAAGTCACGTAGTCCCCAGTCCCGTCGACCTTGACGTGGATCTCGTCGCGCAGAGGGGCCGCCGTCGCGCCCTCGCTCAGCGGAGTCGGCTCGTCCGACGAGGTCGCGCCGCCAGAGGCGCCACATGCCGCAGCGACGATCCCCAGCACAGCAATAACCAGTATACCCGCTCTCTCAACTCTACCCTTCCACATCCTTACCTCTTCCAGCTATCCCCGATCGTGAAACCCAGATCCAACGCCTCAAGCGTCTTCCTGGTAGGCACTCCCGTCTCCGCATCCCACCCGAGCTCAGCGTACGCACCTGCAAGGAGCGTCTCCACGTCCGGGACCTTCCCTTCGGTTCCACCCTCCTCGAGCGGCTCCAGCAGCAGATCGGGCAGACGATCATCGACGGGTTCCAGCCCGCGCCGCATATTCAGCATGCGCTTCAGCGCGACAATCCGCCTCCCCAATGTCATCCATCCTCCCAGGTCCAGCCCCCATCCGGTGACCGTGTTCAAAGCCCGCGCCAGTCGCTCGACACCCGGGTTCTGAAACTGGCACAGCGTCCACGCATTGTACAGCGACCGCCACACATGCTGGCGGGCAGCCACGCGTCCCTTGCCCTCCGAATCCTCGAAGCGATCGCCCGGAACGATCCCCAGCTCGACGGCCGGTCCCTGTCCCGTGTCCACGCCGTACATGTCGCCCTGCATGTGACAAGCACCGCGCGGCGAGAGGGCATACGTCACCGCCATCCCGCTGAACGCTCGCGGATCGTGCATCGGCACCTCCAGCCGGTTGACCGTCGCTGCCAGCTCCGGCACCCCAAATCGCTCCACCAGGGCGGCGCTCCCTTCACCCAGTATGGTACCAAATCCTTCGCCGTGCGCCACCATCTCGATCAGGCGATGCGCCGTCTCCACATCGCCGTAACGAATCCTCACCCCGCCGGTATCCTCCGCGGTCAGCACCCCCCGCTCGAACATTTCGCAGGCCAGCGCGATCGTGCACCCAGTGCTGATCGTGTCGAGCCCGTAGACGTTGCACAGGTGCCCCGCATAGATCACACCCTCCAGGTCGTCCACCATGGCCAGCGAGCCAAAGGCCGCCACCGTCTCGTACTCAGGTCCATCCACCTCATCGACCCCGAATCGGGGTGCCCGTGTCCGGCGACCACAGGCGATGGGACACCGGTAGCAGGCTGCGATTCCCCTCTGGTACTCCTCCACCATGCGCACGCCGGAGAGGTCATTGGCGCCCTCCCACTCTCCCTGCTGGAAGTAGCGAATGGGCATGTCCCCGTACATCAGTCCCATATCGACGTACCCGGCGGTCCCCGCCATGCGGAGCCCCATTGCCGCCACATCCTCGTCCTGATCCTGCAGAATCTCCTGCACCACCTCATCGAATGCCCGGGGATCCGCCAGCGGCACGGACCCAGTCCCGCGAAGGGCGATCGCCTTCAGATGTTTCGCCCCCATGACGGCCCCCATCCCCGTCCGCCCGGCGGCACGCCCGTGATCGTTCATCACGGCGGCCATCAGCACCCCATTCTCGCCCGCCGGGCCGATGCAGGCCACCCGGGCCCGCGGCTCCCCCAGCGCCTCCCGGGCGACATCCTGCGTTGCGTAGGCGTCGAGCCCCCACAGGTCTGCACCGTCCCGAAGCTCAGGCTCGCCGTCCACCACGCTCAGCCACACCGGTCCATCTGCCCGCCCGGTGATGACCATCCCATCGTAGCCAGCAAATCGTAGCTCGGGGCCAACAAACCCTCCGGTGTTCGACTCTCCCCAGATACCCGTGAGCGGCGAGAGCCCGCAAACGCTGCATCGCCCGGCCGACGGCATTGTCGTCCCCACGAGCGGTCCGGTCATGAGGATGAGAGGGTTCTCCGGCGCCAGAGGGTCCGTTTCGCGGTCGACCAGATCGTACACCAGCCGCGCCGCGAGCCCGCTGCCGCCGACGTAGTCACGGGCAAGCCCTGGATCCAGGGCTTCGTCGCGGAGCTCACCTCGGCTGAGATCCACATAAAGAAGCTTGCCAAGATAACCGTTCATAGATCTCTCCAACCTGCGTCCTGCCCTAGAAATCGACCTCGTGCCCGTCGAACGCATACAGGAAGAGTTGCCTGAGCTCGGCATACGTGGGACACCGGGGGGCGGTCACCATCTGCGTATCGTTGAACGCATCGTCAACCAGCTTCTCCATCTTCCCTTCGAAAGCCTCGCGGTCGATCCCCAGGTCGGCGATCCCGCGAAAGCTGCCAATCTCATCCGCCAGGCTGCGAACGGCGGCGGCCAGAGCCCGGGCGCTGTCTTCGGCCCCTTCCCCGGCGCAGCCGAGCAGTCGAGCCAGATCGGCGAACCGCTCCGCCGCCCCCTTGGCCGCATACTCGATCGTGTAAGGAAGGAACAGCCCCACGGCACGTCCGTGTGGCACGTGGAAGGACGCACCCAGCGCGTGCCCCATCGCGTGCGCGAGGGAGGCCAGCGCGTTCCCAAAGCCGAGCCCGGCACATGTGGCCGCGTTGTGCATCCGCTCCCGCGCCTCCCTGTCCGACCCGTCCTCCACAGCACGGGACAGGTACCTCATGACGTCTCGAGCCGCCTTGGCACACAGACCATCCGTCAGGTCGGTGTGCCACGTACACGCGTACCCCTCAATCGCGTGGGTCAGGGCATCCAGCCCCGTGTCGGCCGTTAGCCACGGCGGCATTCCGGCCGCCATCACCGGGTCGACGATCGCCAAGTCCGCCACGTTCTCCCGGTTGCCCAGGCCCATCTTCCGTTGCTCCACGGGATCGGTCAGCACAATGGCCCACGTCACCTCTGCACCGGTGCCGCTGGTGGTCGGGATGGTGATCAGCCGTGCCTTCTGACGCAGGCCCAGCTCAACGAACGGATTGAGCTCCGCCGGCTCCAGATCGGGCCGCTCGTACAGTACCCAGATCGCTTTGGCGGCGTCCATCGGCGAGCCGCCTCCCACGCCCACGATCCAGTCGGGCTCGATCTCCTGGGCCAGCGCCACGCCCTTCAACACGGTCTCCACGCCGGGGTCGGGCTCGACCTCCTCGAACGTGTGGATCTCCACCCCCGCCCTGCCCAGGTGGAACGCCACACGCTCGACCAGGCCCAGCTTCACCAGCGTGGTGTCCGTAACCACCAGCGCCCGCCGTCCGCTCACCTCGTCCAGCCCACCCAGCGCGCCTTCACCAAACACGATCTTCGGTGAAACGAAGTGCCACATTGCCTACCCCCTGGTCGCACACACCCTGTGCATTGTCAGAAGCCACCGGCACCCCGACAAACAAAACGTGACGCGAGCCCGCACAGACCGCGTCACGTCGCCCCCTTACGTTCTACGCCTTACACGTCACACGTCACGTGCTACGCACACTCCCACTCCGTCGGCACCTCCGCACAACAGGCGACGATCTCCTGAGCCGCCTTTGGATACCGCATGACCTTCATCATGTTGCCCGACAGCTTGAGCTGCTTCGTCATGATCCCCTGAATCGGATCCAACTTCCCTTCGATCACCTGTTTCCAGGTGCCGTAGGGAGCCCGTATCACGAACTCCGTCTCCCGCGCGTCCTCGCTCTCCACCACGGCCGCGCCCGTGCTCCTGCCGTGGAGCAGCCCCAGGTACAGGTACCCGGTCTTGTCGTACTTCTCGTCCGGCCCGACGACGAACAGGAAGTCCCCCTCCCAATCCTTCGCCGAACGCTCGTACGATTCACTCTCATTCAACCGATTGCTCAAGTCCTTGATCCACGCATCCGACGGAAACGGGTAGGCCATCCATCCCCTCCTCACACAAGCTACTCGCCGGGCTTCGCCAGGCGGTCGACCAGCTTCAGCACGCCCAGGACGCTGAGCGTCAGCTTGATCAGATCACCGGGTTCGAAAGAGGGAAGACTCTCCTCCCCCTCACCCCGCCGGCGTTCGGCCGCTTGCAGATACAGGTGGGCGGCCAGCACGCCGATCAGCCCCCCCAGAGCACCACCAATGATCAACACCCGCGTTCTCGTCTCCATCTATCGATCCCTCCTCTTCTAACGCCACGAATCCACCCCTCCACGGTAGCACAGGCCGTCTGCACCGCGAAGATCGGTCTGGTCACCCGGTCCATCACCAGCTCGACGGTCGACAACCCAGCGGTCAGCATCTCTCGCCCTCTCCGAAGCCAGGTCGGTAGATTCTCATGCTTCAACAACCGCCACACGCCGTAGACCAGCACCCCAGAGAGCGCCAGCGGTACCAGAGTGAACACAAAGGCCCCGGCAGCGAGCACGATCACGGAGATGTCACGCAGAATGCCCATCTATCCCTCCTCCATTCAGTATACCCTCGCACTCGCTGAGCGTCAATCGCGCATGACCGACGCTACCTTCTTCAACACATCCACGAGCATCTCCTCCCACCCGGCCTCCTTCGGCAGCCAGATGCCGTACCGACTGATGCTCGCCTGCCCATTGAGCACCTGAAGGAGATCCTCCCGTGGGAACTCCCGGCCCCCCGACCGCAGCGCCAGACGTCCGTTGTCCATGGTCACGATGCCCACACCCGCGTCCCGCGATAGCGCCTTCAGCCGCAGCTGGTACATCAGGTTCTGCGCCGGCCTGGGCAGCGGCCCGAACCGGTCGACCAACTCCCTCTCCATCTCCTCAATCTCCGCCATCGAGTTCAACCCCGCCAACCGGCGATACATCTTCAGCCGCAGCCACGTGTCCGCCACATAGTCCTCGGGCAGGCTCACCGGAATGGGCAGGTCGATGCGGATGTCGGCCAACGGTTCGGGGGGCGGCGGCTTCCCCTCCCGCTCCGCCTTCAGCTCCTCCACCGCCCGGCTCAGGAGCCGGGTATATAGGTGGAAGCCGACCGCCGAAATGTGCCCCGACTGCCGCGTGCCCAGAATGTCCCCCGCGCCCCGGATCTCCAGGTCCCGCATGGCGATGGCATAGCCATCCCCCAACCCGCTTGCCTCGCGGATCGTCTCCAGCCGGCGGCGTGCCTCCGGAGTCAGCCGGCTCTCTCGTTCGTGGAACAGATATGCGTAGGCTCTTTCCGCGGCCCGCCCTACCCGACCGCGCAGCTGGTACAGCTGTGCCAGCCCAAGCCGCCCTGCCCGCTCCACGATAAGCGTGTTCGCCGCCGGGATGTCCAGCCCGCTCTCGATGATGGTCGTACACACCAGTACGTCGATCTTCCCATCCACGAAGCGGACCATCGTGTCTTCCAGATCCCGCCCCCGCATCCGACCGTGAGCCACCCCAAACGTCGCCTCCGGCACGATCCGCTCCAGCCGCCGCCGGGCCACCTCGATCGTCTGGACGCGGTTGTGCACGTAAAAGACCTGCCCGCCCCGCTCGAGCTCCCGCAGAATCGCACGCCGGATCAGGGACGTGTCGTAGTCGCCCACGTATGTCGACACCGGCAGGCGCTCCTCCGGCGGGGTCTCGATCACGCTTATGTCCCGCACCCCCGTCAGGGCCATATACAGCGTGCGGGGGATGGGGGTCGCCGTCATCGTCAGTACGTCCAGCTGGGTGCGCATCTTCTTGAACTTCTCTTTGTGGGTGACCCCGAAACGCTGCTCCTCGTCGATGATCAGCAACCCCAGATCGGCAAACGCCACATCGTCCTGGAGCAACCGGTGGGTACCAATCACCACGTCGATCTGCTCAGCCAACAGCTTCTCCAGGATCTCCCCTTGCTCCGCGCCGGTACGGAAGCGAGACAGCATCTGGATCTCCACCGGAAAAGGCTCCATCCGCTGGCGGAACGTCGCGTAATGCTGCTGGGCCAGGACCGTCGTCGGAACCAGGACAGCCACCTGCCTGCCGTCCATCACCGCCTTGAACGCAGCACGGACCGCCACCTCTGTCTTGCCATACCCCACGTCCCCGCAAATCAGCCGGTCGATCGGCTGCGGGCTCTCCATGTCGTCTTTGACGTCCGCGATCGCCTCCCGCTGTCCGGGCGTCTCGTAGTACGGGAAGGACGCCTCCAGCTCGGTCTGCCATGGCGTATCCGGGCGGTACGAATGTCCCTCCGCCAACTCGCGGGCGGCGTATAGATCGAGCAACTCCCGCGCCACCTCCTCCGTGGCCTTCTTGACCCGCTCCTTGACGTCCCGCCACTGCGCCTTCCCCAGCCGGCTGAGCTCTGGGGGCCGATCGTCCGCACCGACGTAGCGGCTCAGACGATCCGTCTGGTAGATGGGGACGAAGAGGCGGTCCTCGCCCCCGTACTCGATGAGCAGGTACTCCTGCTCCCCGCCCTCCAGGGACCGCGTCACCAATCCGCGGAAGACACCGATGCCATACTCGACGTGGACCACGTGGTCGCCGGGCGAGAAATCCGAGAACGTCGATTCCGGCGCCGTCTTTCGTCGGTGGACCGGTCGTCGCGGGGCGGGCCGCCGCCAGCCGAAGATTTCCCCATCCGTCAACAGCTGAGTAGATACGCCCGATACCGGCTGCAGGACCCACCCCTCATCCAGGGCCCCCTGCACGAACGTAAGCGTCGGGCAGGGAGCGTCCCTCAGATCCTCCACCGGCGGCGCATAGGCGTGCTCTCTGCTCCACAGGTCCGCCAGCCGCCGGGCCTGCCGGCTGACGAGCACCACTCGATTGCCCTGCACTTGGGCCGTCTCGATGTGATCCAACAGGGGTCGGAGCTGCCCCCCAAAGCGGGGACCGGGGACGAAACAGTTCCCCAGTTGCGACGGCGCCTCCTCCCTCCCGTGCCCCAGCGCGAGCACAGGCCGGTCTGTCGTCATCTCCGACCACTCGTCCCACGTGGCGTAGGGCAGAGGGTAGTCCTTCGGGAGGGCCCCCGTCTTCTCTACCGACCGCTTCAGATCGAGGGCCTCCTGCTCCAGCTCAGCCCAGGCGTCCGCCAGGTCCCACCCATCGTCTACCACCACCAGGCTGTCCTGCGGCAGATAGTCGAGCAGCGTCGCTGGCCGGCTGTAGAGGTACGGAAGGTAGAACTCGAGACCTGGGAACGGCGCTGAGTCGACCAACCCTCGATGGTGCTCCGACAGTTCCTCGAGGATGTCCTCCGGCAGATCCTCCTCCAGCAGCTCGCCGACTTGCTCAGCGGCGCCCGCGCCATGCCGTGGCAGCGCCTCCCGGGCTGGAGTGATCCTCACCTTCTCCACCCGCTCCTGCGAACGCTGAGTGGCCGGGTCGAACCGGCGCATCGAGTCCACCTGGTTCCCCCACAGCTCAATCCGCACTGGCAGGACGTCGGCAGGCGGGAAGATATCGATGATGCCACCCCGGTGGCTGTACTGGCCCGCGGCCTCCACCACGCTCACCGGCTCGTACCCCAGCCCCGCCCACCGCCGAAGGGTCCGCTCCAAATCCAGAATCTGTCCCACGGCCACCTCTCGGACCGAGAGACGGTACTGATGAAGAGGAAGCGTGCGCTGCATCAGCGCCCGCGCCGAGGCCACCACCATCAGCGGCCGTCCTTCCCCGGCGCTCTCCATCTGCTCATGCAGCGCCGAGAGCACCTGTAGTCGCCCGATGATGATCTCGTCCGTCCAAGGGGCCCGGTCGTAGAAGAGCGTCAGTGGCTCGGGGAAGCGGAGGACACGGGCAGGATCCACCGACCAGTCTTGGAGGGACTGCAGCAGCTTCTGCGCCCGCCCCGTCGTGCCGGCCGCCACCAGCACTGCGCCACACCGATCGCGAGTCACGCCGCGACTCAGCGCGGCCAGAACAGGGGCGCGGGCAGCGCGCATCAGCCCCAGCGGAGCCGGTATGTCCCCCTGCTGCAGATCCTGCCTCAGGAGGCGATAAGGCTCCAGTTCCTCAATCGCCGTCAGGAGTCCGGAGATGTTCACCCTACACGCTCCGGTTGTAGCGGCTCATCGCTTCATCGATCCCCTCCACCAGCCAGGTCTCGATGGCATCCACAGCCTGCTCCAACGCCTCCTCTGCCAACGACTCCTCGGCGGCGGAGAAGTCCTGCAACACGTAGTCGGCCGGATCCATCCGCCCCGGCGGGCGGCCGATGCCAATGCGGAGACGTGGGAAGTCCCCGCTGCCCAGCTGGTTGATGATGGACCTCATGCCGCGATGCCCCCCTGCACCACCGGACGGACGCAGCCGCGTGGTGCCCAGCGGGAGGTCGAGGTCATCGTAGACCACCAGCACGCGCTCCAGGGGTATGCGATAGTAACTCGCCAGCGCAGCCACCGCATGTCCGCTCCTGTTCATGAAGGTCTGCGGCTTGGCGAGAATCACCGAGCGCTTCATCACCGTCCCCATGGCGACCATGGCCCGCTTCTGGCGTCGGCTGAAGGAGAGGTTGTGGGCAGAGGCAAAACGTTCGACACACCGGAAGCCCACGTTGTGTCGATTGTCAGCGTACTTCCGACCTGGATTGCCCAGGCCGGCGATGAGATAGCGGCTCACAGGTATACCGGATCGACTCCGAGGGTGCTTGGCGAAGACCTCAGCGCCCCATCCCCGATGACGTGGAGCGCTCGCGGAGGAACCAGCGCACGCCCGCCTTCGCGACCACGTAGAGCCCCCAGAGCGACAGCAGCAGCACCGTGATCAACCCTCCGGTGCAGAAGCTTTCCCGGATCTCCGCCACGTTGAGTGGCACCTCCAGACCATCGTCGGGCGAAACCGTTGGCGTCTCCAGCAGGCCCGGCTCCAGGGTCGACGTCGGTCGCGAGGTTGGCGTCGGCGGCTGCTCCACTGTCTCCGGCGTAGGCGACGGCCCCGACGTCGGGGTCTCCGCCGGCGCAGCCTCGGTCGGCGTCTGCTCCGGGGTTGGTGTATCGACGGGATCCGCGTTGTTCACCGTCAGATTCGTGACGAAGTAGACGTACGGGTTGTTCGGGTCATCGACTCCCCACACCGCCAGCGCCAGCGTGTACGCGCCGTCCGAAACCTGGGTCGTGTCCCAGGTGCCCAGTACGTCGTTCTCCACTTGTTGGCCCTCGACAATGGCGAAATCCTGCCACTGCGAGCCGCCCTCTGGCTGCGGCCCTGGCGCGTAGCGGAGCTGATAGAAGTCCATGTTGGGATGCTTCGCCACGCCCCGGATTTCCACCTGCCTGCTCACCGTCGCCCCGTCGTCCGGATAGGTGATCATCGATTGCGCTTGGAACAGCGGCGCCGCCCGCCCCACCGAACCGGCGGCCAGAACCACCACCAGCACCAATCCCACAACTAGAATCCGCTTGTGCATAGATTCTCCTCGCACTGATCCACATCGCGCCGTGATGACCACGTATCCACCACCCCACGCACCACAGGCAACCACGAAGTGTAGCACGAATACAGCAGAATGGCAAGGTCAGGCACCTGGGGGCACTTGACCAAACGAGGAAAATGGACGACAATACCGTGTAATCACGGGCAAGCGCAGTCTCCATCACCAATGCACAGTAGCAGCCAGATGATCAAACGATGTCTACACTAACCCTCTCCCTGGTGATCCATAACCATCAGCCGGTCGGCAACCTCGATCACGTCTTCGCCGAGGCGACCGAAAGGGCTTACGATCCGATGCTGGAGGCCGTGACACGCCATCCTGGCGTGCGGCTGGGGCTCCACTACAGCGGCTCTCTGCTTGACTGGCTCGGCACCCGCCGTCCCGACCACCTGGATCGGCTGGGCGATCTGGTGGCACGGGGGCAGGTCGAGCTGCTGACCGGCGGTTACTACGAACCGGTCCTCCCCACCATCCCCGACGCCGACAGACTGGGGCAGCTGCGCAAGATGACCGCCTTCCTCCTCCGTCGATTCGGCCATCGCCCCACCGGGGCCTGGATCGCCGAACGGGTCTGGGAGCCGCACCTGCCCAGGCCACTGGTCGAGGTCGGTGTCGAGTATACGCTCCTCGACGACACGCCGTTCAAGATGGTGGGCCTCACCGACGACGACCTGTTCGGGCCCTACATCACCGAGGAGCAAGGCTGCGCCCTGAAAGTCTTCGGCAACGTCATGCACCTGCGCTACGCCATTCCGTGGCAGCCGGTCGAGACGGTGATCGAGTGGCTCCGTCAGCGCGCCCGCGCCCATCCCGGCGGCGTCGCCGTCGCTGCCGACGACGGGGAGAAGTTCGGCCTGTGGCCCGATACCTGGAGCTACTGCTGGGGAGAGGATGGGTGGGTCGACCGCTTCTTCGCTGCCCTCGAGGAGAACGCCGACTGGCTGCAGACCCGACCCCTGGGCGAGGTGGCCGCCGAGCACACGCCCCTCGGCCGCGTCTACCTGCCATGTGCCTCCTACGAGGAGATGATGCATTGGGCCCTCCCCCCCCGTGCCCAGGTCGATCTTGCCACCGTGCACCGCGAGCTGGAGGAACAGGGGCGGGAGGACGTACGTCGCTTCGTCAGGGGCGGATTCTGGCGCTCCTTCTTGTGTCGCTACGACGAGGTAAACCAGATGCACAAGAAGATGCTGTGGGTCAGCCGGAAGGCCCACGCCATGCCCCCGGGAGACGCCAGGCAGCAGGCCCTCGATCACACCTGGTCGGCTCAGTGCAACTGCGCCTACTGGCACGGCCTGTTCGGTGGCATCTACTTCTTCCACATCCGCGCGGCCAACTTCGCCCACCTCATCGCGGCGGAAGAGCTGGCCGACGGCCAGAGAATGGAGGCCCAGACCTGGGCAGTCGTGGAGCGGGGGGATTTCGACGCCGACGGTCACGAGGAGATCATCCTCAACACCGACCAACAGGTCCTGATCTTCAAGCCGTCCTACGGGGGCGGCCTGGTCGAATGGGACTGGCGGGATCGCCGCTACAATCTGCTCAATACCATGACCCGCCGGCGTGAAGGGTATCATGAGGCCCTGCGGAAGGCGGAACGAGAGGGACGCATCTTCCTTCCCGGGCAGGAGGAGATACCAAACGGTGTCAGGGTAAAGGAGCGAGACGTCCATACCTCTCTATTTTACGACTGGCACCGCCGTATCGCCCTCCTCGACCACTTCCTTGACCCTGGGACGACCCCCGAGACGTTCTACCAGGCCCACTACGCAGAGCGGGGCGACTTCGTCGATCGCCCCTACCAGGCCGAGGTCGAAGAGGACGGAGACCTGGCCCGGCTCGTGCTCACGCGAGAGGGCACCGTCTGGGCTGGCGAGGTCCCCATCCCCGTTCAGATCCAGAAGACCGTCGCCGTCGAGGCCGGCTCCCCCCAGCTCACCGTCAACTACCGGGTGACCAACCGAGACGACATCCCGGCGGACCTTCGCTTCGGTGTGGCGTTCAACTGGGGAATCGTCGGCGGCGACAGTGAGTACGGCTACCTTCATACCGGCGCCGAGCGTCGCGACCTGAACGCCCTGGAGGGTGACCAACACGTCGCGGCGCTGACCATCGGCTCGACGCTGCCCGACCTGGACGGCGAGGTGCACATCGACCTCGGCCGCCCCGCCAGTCTGTGGCAGTTCCCGCTCGAGGTAGTCTCCAACTCGGAGGCCGGGTACGAGCGAGTCTACCAGGGCACGTGCACCCTCCTATGGTGGGATATGCTGCTGGAGCCCGGACGCCACTGGGACGCAGAGCTGATCCTTCGCCTGAGGAGGCTTCAGCCCTAGTCTCCATCGGTCCGTTGCCGCTCTCGGCACGCACTGAATAAGGAGTCCTCTATGCGCTTTCTCCTGTCGGACGCGCCCGCCAGATCCTGGATCCCTGTGGAGTTCCACATCGCCCGTGAGGTGCGTGACCTATACGATTTCGACCAGGCGCTGTTTGGCCTCACCGGCAACGTCCTCTTCGCCAACTTCCACGCCGCCCGCCTCTTCGCACAGAAGATGAATCAGCGGCGCGATCTCGTCCGCTATCCGGAGCGGGCCGTGAAGGCGGGTCAGATCAACGCCGTGGGCCTCATCGACGAGATCCTCCACTACGTCGTCCAGCAGTACCGGGAACAGAGAAAGACGACGGTCATGGAGAAGGCCTTGGAGTGGCTCGAGGAGCAGGTGGGCAAGGATGAACTCGACCAGACCTTGCGTCGATTCGTCGACCAGTTCCCCCCGCTTGCCGTCTACCGGCAGGAGACCGACCCCGACGAGTACCTGGAGGACGAGACCAACGGCGTACCCAACCGCGCCATCGTTCTGGAGGAGTTGCTCCTCCTCTGGCTCGCCAACGAGAATCCCGGCTTCTCGCCCTTCATCGAGCTCTTCGATGACACTGAGCTGGAGAAGGGGACCAGCTACCGCCAGGTGATGTCCGGGCTCCACGACTTCTTCGCCACCCAGCCCAGCTTCGGCCCCGATGACGAGAACCTCATCGACATGCTCCAGGCTCCCGCCCGATCATCCCCCCACTCCCTGTCCGGACAGCTGGAGTTCATGCGCCAGCGCTGGGGATCGCTCCTGGGCAAGTATGTCTACCGTCTGCTCAGCAGCCTCGATCTCATCGCCGAGGAGGAGAAGGTCGCCTTGCTCGGCCCCGGTCCGAGCCGGGTCTACAAGTTTGAAGGGCTCGAGTTCGAGCGCTTCAGCCCCGACCAAGATTGGATGCCCCGGGTCGTCCTCATCGCCAAGAACGCCTACGTCTGGCTCCACCAGCTCTCGAGGAAGTACGAGCGCTCCATCACGCGGCTTGACCAGATTCCCGAACAGGAGCTGGATACTCTGGCCAGACGTGGGTTCACCGGCCTCTGGCTCATCGGCCTCTGGGAGCGCAGCTCCGCCTCACGGCGCATCAAGCAGAGGATGGGCAACCCGGAGGCCGTCGCCTCCGCCTACTCCGTGGACGACTACCGCGTCGCCGCTGACCTGGGTGGAGAGAAGGCCTACGAGGATCTGCGCCACCGCGCCTGGCAGCGAGGCATCCGCCTGGCCAGCGACATGGTCCCCAACCATATGGGGATCGACTCCCGCTGGGTCATCGAGCACCCCGACCGCTTCATCTCCCTCGACCACCCTCCCTTCCCTTCCTACTCCTTCAGCGGGCCGGATCTCGGCGAGGAGGAGCGGGTGGGCATCTATCTGGAGGATGGCTACTACGACCGCAGCGACGCCGCCGTCGTCTTCAAGCGCGTCGATCACTGGACCGGCGACGAGAGGTACATCTACCACGGGAACGACGGCACGAGTATGCCGTGGAACGACACCGCACAGCTGGACTTCCTCAAGGAGGAGGTGCGCGAGGCCGTCATACAGATGATCCTCCACGTGGCGCGGAAGTTCCCCATCATCCGCTTCGACGCCGCTATGACGCTGGCCAAGAAGCACTATCAGCGCCTGTGGTTCCCGGAGCCCGGCACCGGCGGCGCCATCCCCTCGCGGGCGGAGCACGGCCTTACCAGGCAGCAGTTCGACCAGCTCATGCCCGAGGAGTTCTGGCGCCAGGTCGTCGATCGCGTCGCCGAGGAGGTTCCCGACACCCTCCTCCTGGCCGAGGCGTTCTGGCTGATGGAGGGCTACTTCGTCCGCACCCTCGGCATGCACCGCGTCTACAACAGCGCCTTCATGAACATGCTCCGCGACGAAGACAACGCCAAGTACCGCGCCGTGATGAAGAACACCCTCGAGTTCGATCCGCGCATCATGAAGCGGTACGTCAACTTCATGAACAACCCGGACGAGCGCACCGCCGTCGACCAGTTCGGCAAGGGCGACAAGTACTTCGGGATCTGTACGCTCCTGGCCACCCTGCCGGGTCTCCCGATGTTCGGCCACGGCCAGGTCGAAGCGTACGCCGAGAAGTACGGCATGGAGTACCGGCGCGCCTACTGGGACGAGACGCCCGATCCCTACGTGGTGGAGCGCCACGAGCGGGAGATCTTCCCTCTGCTTCACCGCCGCCACCTGTTCGCCGGCGTCGACGACTTCCTCCTCTACGACTTCTTCACCCCCGAGGGATACGTCAACGAGGACGTGTTCGCCTACTCGAACCGCGTCAGCAACGAGCGCGCCCTCGTCGTCTACCACAACAAATACGCCGAGACCCGCGGCTGGGTGCGTACGTCCGTTGCCCAGGCGGTGAAGAGCGGGGACGACCAGAAACGTCTGGTGCAGCACTCCCTCGGTGTGGGCCTCGGTCTCCGCGCCGACGATGAGACCTTCACCATCTTCCGCGACCACATCAACGGTCTGGAGTACATCCGCAGCAACCAGGAGCTGCACGAGAGGGGACTTTACGCCGAGCTCGGCGCCTACAAGGCCCATGTCTTCCTCGATTTCCGTCAGGTCCGAGACACAGAATGGCACCAGTACGCCCAGCTCACCTCATACCTCGACGGGCGGGGCGTGCCCAGCATCGAGGAGGCCCTCAAGGAGATCCTCCTCCAACCCATCCACCGCCCCTTCCGCGAGCTGGTCAACCCCGAGACGTTCCGCCGCTTGATAGAGGCGCGGGAGCGATCCCGCGGCGACGAGGAGGTAGCACCCCGCATCACAGCCGAGGAGCGAGAGGCATTGCTCGACGAGGTGGAACACAGGTCAGCCCGCCTTCTCCAGGAGATCAAACCCTGGACTGACGGAGAGGGGGATCCGACGGCCGTCGCCGTGCAGGTGCGGCGCGAGCTCGACGTGGCGCTCCGCCTCCCCACCATCGGCAACCACCTCCCTCTGCCCGACGCTGCGGCCGAGTTCCTCCGGAATGGTCCGGCGGCGATTCCCGACGTCGGCCTCGACGCTGACGTGCAGACATGGTCTACACTCTTCGGCTGGCTCTTCACCCACGCCCTGGGCAAGGTCGCCGACGCCTCAGCCTTCGCCCAGATAAGCCGCAGCTGGCAGGACGAGTGGCTGCTGGGCAAGATCACGGCCAGCGTCCTCCAGGACCTGGGGCTCGACACCGGCTCGGCCCTCTGGGCGGTCAACACCATCAAGGTCCTGACCACGCACCAGCGCTGGTTTGAGGATCCCGGGCCTGATGGCAACCGCGCCTACCAGGTGCTCCACGCCTGGCTGCAGGACGACGAGGTGCAGCACCTTCTGCGGGTCAACCGCTACCAGGACGTCCTCTGGTTCAACGCCGAGGCCTTTGACCAACTCCTGTGGTGGATGGAGGTCATCGCCGCCGTCGCCATCGGCGCCGACCCGGCTCGCTCACCCGAAGGGGCAGCCAAGGCCATCGTCGCCTGCCACGACGTCGTCGCCGACCTCCAGCGCGCTGAGGCCGAATCCGACTACCAGCTCGAGCAGCTCCTGGAGGCAACCAGATCCTGAGCCGTTGCTGTGGTGAGCGACGGCCCGCATCCACATCCACCTCCAGCAATCCTTACAATCCTGCGAATCCTGTCCAGAAACCTTCTGACCATTTTGCCACCACGGACCTCCGGTGCTACAATAGGTGCACCATGGAACACGTCGAAACCACGCTTACAGGGCCAAACCACAACACACCATGAACGACACACCTAGTCCCCACTGTCATCTCGCCATTCACGGCCACTTCTACCAACCGCCTCGGGAGGACCCGTTCACGGGCCGCATCCCCCGGGAGCCCAGCGCGGCCCCCTACGCCAACTGGAACGAACGGATCACCGCCGAATGCTACACTCCCAACGCCAGGGCAGGTAACTTCGAGCGTATCAGCTTCAACCTTGGCGGGACGCTGGCACGCTGGCTGGACGACCGCGCCCACGACACCTACCAGCGCATCGTCGACGCCGAGCGCACGTATCGGGACACCCACGGCGTGGGCAACGGCCTGGCGCAGTCCGTCCACCACACCATCCTCCCCCTGGCGCGCCGCCGCGATAAGATCTGTCAGGTCCGCTGGGGCATCGCCAGCTTCGAGCACCGCTTCGACCATCGACCGCAGGGCATGTGGCTCCCGGAGATGGCCGTCGACTACGACACGCTGGAGATCCTCGCTGCCTCGGGCATCCGCTTCACCATCCTGTCGGACGAGCAGGTCTACGGGCATCTGGAGGCAGGCGGCGGTCCCTATCGCGTGGCGCTCCCGAACGGCGACGCGATCGCCGTCTTCGTCCGCGATCGACACCTCTCCAACCACCTCTCCTTCGGCATGCCGGACTCGGCCTACGTCGATGACTGGCTGGAGGAGCACGTCGGCTGGCGGTGCCGGCGCGATGGTCTTCACGTCATCGCCACCGACGGCGAGACGTTCGGCCATCACCACCGCCAGGGGGTCGCCGTCCTCAGCCGCATCCTCTCGTCAGGCAGACGTCACGGCTATCAGCTGACTACCCTCGGCCTCTACCTCGACCAGCATCCGCCAGAGACCGAGATTAACGTCATCGAGAACACCGCCTGGAGCTGCTCCCACCGTTTGGACCGCTGGCTCGTAGGGTGCGACTGCACGCCAGGGGACAGCCGCTGCAAGGGCGCCCTGCGGCGCGCCCTCGACAACCTGGCCTGCGACCTCGACCGGGTCTACACCTGCCAGGCTCAACAGCTGGGGTTCGAGCCATGGCCGCTGCGCGACCGCTACATCGCCGTCGTCCTGGGGGAGGTCTCCGGGGAGGCCTTCCTGAAGAATAACGGCCTGGGCCACCTGACCACCGACCAGACCAGACGCCTGCTCCAGCTCCTGGAGGCCCAGCTCCACCGCCAGCGTATGTACATCAGCTGCGCCTTCTTCTTCGACGACCTCGATCGGTACGAGCCCCGCTACGCCATCGCCAACGCCATCCGCGCCCTCGCCCTGACTCGCTACGCCAGTGGAGAGGACCTTTCCCACGGCTTCCGGCGTGATCTGAGCGTGGCCGTCAGTGCCAAGACCGGCCTCACGGGCGCGGACATCTTCGACGAGATCATCACCAAAGCGGAGCTGGAGCCAAGAGCGGGCCCACCCCAACGCCCCCGCCCCCAACCTGAATGATGTCCGTCCGGCCCAACGCCTCGCTCCTCTCATTCCGGCTGGACACACACCGCCCCTTCCCTGCGTCCTTGCGGCCTGGCGCCCTTGCGTCACGAGACTCGGAGCCGACCAATTATGAGCGAAACCCCCAAACCACCACACACCCCACCCTACTCCGACATCGACCTCAGCCGCTGGCGCGACTACGAGCACGTCTGGACCGACAGCCTGTGGCTCATCGACTCGCGCGACGCCACCGGCGGCCACCAACTCGACTACCACGGTAACTTCGTCCCCCAGATCGCCATGCAGGCATTCCTACGCTACACGAAGGAGGACGACATCGTCCTCGACCTGTTCCTCGGCTCCGGAACCAGCGCGATTGAGGCACAGCGTCAGAATCGCCGCCTCATCGGCGTCGATCTGAAGGAGGACCTGGTCGACTACGTGGGCGGCAAGATCGCGCCGGGGCTCCTCGGGGACCGCATCTACCTCCTCCAGGGGGATGCAACCCAGGAGGAGACCGCCCACCGCGTCCGGCAGACCTTGTCCCAGATGGGCGCCGACCACGCCCAGCTCCTCATCCTCCACCCCCCCTACCACGACATCATCACCTTCTCCGACCACCCGGCCGACCTCTCCAACGCCGCCGACGCCGACCAGTTCCTCGACCGCTTCGAGGCCGCTGCGCGCCACGGCTTCGCGCTGCTGGAGCCTCGTCGCTTCGCCGTCCTCGTCATCGGCGACACGTACGCCCAGGGCGAGCTGATCCCCCTCAGCTTCTACTGCCTTGACCGCATGCGGCGCGTCGGGTTCCGTCCCAAGGCCATCGTGGTGAAGAATATTGCGGGGAACGAGCGAGGAAAAGGGCGAGACAGCAACCTGTGGCGCTATCGCGCCCTGCGCGGGGGCTTCTATGTCTTCAAGCACGAGTACGTCATGATGTTCCAAAAGCCATTGTAGCGACGTGTCTGGCTCATCTCTGCTGAGCCGTCTCCTACCGGACCATCGCGTCGATCAACTCCCCCAACCGCTCCACGCCTGCCTCTGCATGCTCCGACCAGTTCGCCGCGTTGAGGCGGATGAAGTTCCGATACTGATCTGTCGCTGAGAACAGATACCCGGGCGTGATGGCGATTCCCGCCTTCAGCGCCCGTCTGTAGAGGACCAGCGAGTCCACCGCCCCCGGCAGTTCGACCCAGAGCACGAACCCGCCGGAAGGCCGGGTCAGCTTCGTCTCCTCCGGGAAGAAGCGCCGCACGGCCTGGGACATGGCCGCCACGTGCCGCTCGTACGTGCGGCGCACCCGGCGGAGATACGGATCGTACCCGCCGCCGGCCATGAACTCGGCGATGGCGTACTCCGACAACGTCGGGGCGGCCAGGCTCGAGGTGTACTTCAGCCATTGAATCGGTGAGTAGAAACGCCCCGGCACGACCCATCCCACCCGATATCCCGGACACAGGCTCTTGGAGAAGGAGGAGCACAACATCACCGACCCGTCCTCGTCGTAGGCCTTCGCCACCGAGGGACGCGACTCGCCGAAGTAGAGCTCCCCGAAGATATCGTTCTCGATCAGCGGGATCTCACGCTCGGCCAGCAGCGCGACCAGCTCCCGCTTGTTCTCGTCCGGGATACAGCTGCCCAGCGGGTTGTTGAAGTTCGAGATCACCAGGCAGGCGCTCACATCGTTGTGCTCAACCGCGAACCGCAGCGCATCCAGGCTGATCCCGTGACGGGGATGAGTTGGTATCTCCAGGGCCTGCAACTCGATGGCGTCGAGCGTCTGCAGGGTGTCGAAGCAGATCGGCGACTCGATAGCCACCACGTCTCCGGGCCCGCAGACCGCCCGCAGGCAGAGGCTCACCGCCTCCGAGCACCCCGACGTGATGATGATCTCATCCGGCGACAAGCTGCACCCGGCGCTCAGGGACCGCCGTGCGATCTGCGCCCGCAGCGCCTCACATCCCGGCGCGTAGTCGTACAGCCCGCTCTTCTCGCCCATCCGCCGCGCCACCGCGGTCAGCGTCCGGCTCAGCTCCTCCGCGGCTCCCAGCGAGGGATTCGGATGTGCGGCGCCGAGCTGGATCAGATCGGGATTGTCAGCGTCGCTCACCACCACCATCGAGACCAGCTCCCGCATGGTCACCTGCGTGGGGTCCGATTGCGGCGAGGAAATCTCGGGCTCGGGGAGGTCGCTGGGCAGATCGCTGCGCACGTAGAAGCCCGAACGGGGCCGCGCCCGGATCAGCCCGCGTGCCTCCAGAAGGTAGTAGGCCTGGAGGACCGTCGAGATGCTGACCTTCCGCTGGCGGCTCATCTCCCGGACCGACGGGATCCGATCCCCCGGCTTGAACGCACCGCACTCGATCAGATGATCGATGTCGTCGGCGATCCGTTCGTACTTGTATCCCTTGTGCTGGCCCATATCGTATATTATACCGCCTCACGAGAACCATAACAAGACACAGTATGCCTCCCGGGCGATCGGTACAGATCGATAGCCCCTCGGCACAGACGTCCCCCATATGTCAGCTGTTATGGTGACAAGTGCCGGTGTCTGTCCCTGTTATTCCGTCGCCAACCCCTGTATAATGGTGCCGGGCCCCACCCGCACTGAGGCTCGAGTCGAGCTCGCCATAGCTCACCGGGTCCAGGTCAGCAATCCAATCCACTCGGCCCGCATCGCCACGCCGGGGCCACCAACCTGAATTCGCCCGGGCGGGATCACAAGAACCAAGCCGTCGCAGGATAGTGAGACGATGTCACAACCCAGCACGACCGTCGACAACAATCCCTCGCCCAGCCCGGATCTCCTCGGCTCCCTCGCCGTCCTGCTCGCGACGGCCTGTTGGGGGACGTCCGGCCTGTTCGTCAAACTGATCCTCGCCGAACAGCAGGTTTCCGCCTTCGCCCTCGCCTTCTGGCGCGATCTATCCACGTTTGTGGTGCTGCTGGTCGGGCTTCGGCTGCTCCGGCCACGGTGGCTCCGCGTGAGGCGGCAGGACGTGCGCTGGCTGTTCGGGCTCGGCGTCAGCATCGGCGTCTTCCACATCTTCTGGAACCTGGCCGTATTCCTCAACGGGGCGGCCGTGGCCACCGTCCAGCAGGCCGCCATGCCGGCCATCGTCGCCATCGCTGCCTGGCTCATCTGGGGCGAGCCGCTGACGGGACCCAAGATTCTCGCCATTGTGCTCACCTTCGTCGGCACGGTCCTCGTCTCCGGCGTGAGCGTCCTGGGCGAGGCAGACCTGACCCTGTCCGGCTTCTTTGTCGGCCTGGGCACGCCCATCCTCTACGCCGCCTGGAACCTCTTCATCAAGAAGATCCGCAAGGGCTACAACCCTCTCACCACCCTCACCTATGGCTTCGGCTTTGGGGCCTTGGTCCTGCTACCCATCCAGCTCTTCACCCCCCAGCCGCAGGCTCTGCCGCCCTCTACCCTCCTCTACTTCGCCGGGCTCATCGGCCTGGCCACCATCGGCGGGTTCTCCATCTACACCTTCGGCCTCGGCCGCCTTCAGGCCAGCGTGGCCACCATCCTGGCCATGGTCGAGATTCCCATCGTCGCCCTCTACGCCTACGTCCTCCTCGGCGAGCGCATGACCATCGACCAGATCATCGGCTCTGCCCTCGTCGTCTGCGGCGTACTCATGCTCTCCCGCCGCCGCAGGGCCAATCAGTCCGGGTCCACCGCTCGCCGCACCCTCCGCAGCAAAGCCGATTAGCATTCCCGATCTCAGCCGCTCGTAGTGCGCCACGCAGCTTCGCGCAGTGGCGCCCCGTGGCCTACCGCAGTACACAATCGTTCAAGACAACCATAACAGCTGCCAGAACCGGCAATCTGTCATGGACAGAATTCCCCATCTCTGCCCCTACCATTCCATCCCGGACCGTGTATACTGATGTTGAGAACCGCAGGTGGGACCGTACTTCATCCCACAGGATAGGAGGTGCTTGATGTCTGCTGTGACCGAAGCTCAACTCGACGCATTCCGTCCCGGCGCGCCGGCTCCCGTCGTCCGCAACAACATCCCCAGGGCCGCAGAACAGCTCATTGACATGCACGCGGGCGACCTGCGACCGCTCGACGGGGACAACCGCTGGCGCGTGGTGATCTGCCGGGTGGGGATCGTCTGGATCACACAGGAACGCGACTGGCACGACTACGTGCTCACGCCCGGCGACGTGTTCGTCGTCACCCAGCGGGGTCAGGTGCTGATCGAGGCGCTTGAGGATGCCCGCCTCGAGATCACGCCCTCGGTCAGAGCCGCCCCCTATAGAGGTGACCTGCCCGTCTTTCACTAGCGTCCAGCGCGCCCGGCCGATGCCGTCCCGCCTATCGGTACAGTCCACGGCCCAGGTGACCATGACAGCCCAGGATCTGCGCTATCTGTTATGGTCACAACTGGGCCGCTCTGCCCCTGTTATTTCGCCGCCCACTCCTCTATAATGATGGAGCAACAGAGCCTGGGTCCACGGGGCGACGCAGTCGCCCCAGGCAACTCTGTCGCCCCACGTGACCGCGTCACCCGGTCACCCGTGCTCTGTCCAACCCAGGCAACCCACGCCAGAGGAGGTGTACGATGGGCAAAGCGCGCCTACGCAACGTTCTGTCCCTCGCACTCATCATCAGCATCCTACCCCTTGTTCTCGCGACCGCCGGCTGCGAGCCTGCGGCCCCGCCCGAGGGCCCGGCCGAGCCACCCGTAAGCGCGGACGGAGTCTTCAAGCTCGGCGTCCTGGGACCGTTCAGCGGCCCCAGCGAGAGCACCGGCGCCGAGTTCAAGGGCGCAGTGAACATGGCCTTCGAGGCCATCGACTGGCGGGTCGGTGACTACAAGATCGAGCCCGTCTGGATCGATTCCCAATCCGATCCCGATTCAGCAGTCGAGGCGTATACGCAGGCCATCGTCGAGGATGGGATCCAGGCTGCCATCCTGAACTGGCACAGCTCGGTGGCCGTGGCCTGTATGGACGTGGCCGCCGACTATCAAATCCCGCACATCTTCCCCTACGGCGCCACCGAGGTGATCAACGAGAAATTCCACACCGACCCGGACCGGTACAGCTATTGGATGAACAAGGGCTGGCCCGTCTCGTCCAAACTGACCACCTCGTACGTCCAGGCCCTGGAGGACGCCATCGACCGGGGGATCTGGAGCCCCGACCAGAAGACCCTCGCCATCTGCGCAGAGAACACCCACTGGGGGCGCAGCTTCGCGGAGGCTATCAAAAAGCAGCTGGAGGCCGAGGGGTGGGAGACGGTTGCCCAGGAGTACTGCCGCCTCGAGGAGGTCGACTTCTACGCCACGCTCAATAAGTTCAAGGCTCAAGATGTGGCCCTGATTGGGGCCACCTCGACCTCGATGCCCCAGTTCGCCGCCTTCATCAATCAGGCGGACGAGGTTGGCGTGGAGAGCTTGATCATCGCCGACGGACTGGGTTGGGCCGGTGAGTGGTACAGGATGACGGGTGATTCGTCCAACTACGTCATCGACCAGATCCCGGGGTGGGCCACGGATGAGGGGCAGGCCTTCGCTGAGGCATTCGAGGAGGAGTGGGGCGTCGCCCCCAGCCCCTCCGCGGCCGGCCTGGCCTACGACGGCACCAATATGTTCATCCAAATCGCCCAGAACGCCCTCGAAGCGCACGGCGAGCTATCCAGCGAGGCCATCTACACGTGGGCCAGGGAGAACCTCCAGACGGGCGACTGGTCGTACACCGACGGCATCGTGATGGACGAGTACAAGTACACGCCCGAGACCGTGCCCGATCCCGTGGTCGGCGAGGGATACTACATGTTCCCCGTGCGCCAGTACTTCGACGGCGAGGGAAAGATCATCTACCCGCCCGACTGGGCCGAGCAGGATCTCCAGCTCAAGCCATAACACCAATCCATCGCAC
>JAWLCP010000003.1:0-3504 GCA_041687115.1 Anaerolineae bacterium | reverse complement strand
CGAGACGAAGATCAGCTCCATATCGAAGCGCGCCAGCAGATACACCAGCGAGTGGACCGTGCGCCCGTTCCTCAGATCGCCCGCCAACGCCACGGTCAGCCCGTCCAGCGTCCCCTTCTCCTTCTGAATCGTGTAGACGTCCAGCAGCGCCTGCGTGGGATGTTGCCCCGCCCCGTCCCCCCCGTTGATCACCGGGACCCGCACCGCCTCGGCCACCTCCGCCGCCGACCCCTCCCGCGGGTGGCGCATCACAATCAGGTCCGCGTACCCCTCAATTACCCTCACCGCGTCCGCCAGCGATTCCCCTTTCGCCGCCGACGACGTCTTCGGGTCCGCCACCGTGATCACGTCGCCCCCCAGCCGGTGCATCGCCGTCTCGAACGAGAGCCGCGTCCGAGTGCTGGGCTCGTAGAATATGCTCGCCATCACCTGCCCCACCATCGTCTCCAGCCGCCCGCCTACCTCCAGCCACTCCTCCAATCGCCCGGCGGTCGAGAGGATCACCTCCAGCTCGTCATCCGTCAGCGTGTCCGTCCGCAGGATATCCTTACCTTCCAGCAGCGTCGTCATCGTATCCCTCCCTGAGAATGAATCCCGTGCCACCAGCAAACTCCCGCCCTACTACCTAAACATCCGCGCCACCTCCGGGTCCAGAAACTCCTGAACCTCCAGCGTATATCCCCCCGGATCCCGCAGGAAGAACGCGCGCACCTGAATCTGCTCCACCTCCTTCACCCCCGTCAGCAGATTGACCCCCTGTCTCCTCAAATACTCATACCACCCAGACACGTCATCGACGACCAGCGTCACCAGCACCGCGTTCTCGTCCCGGGGCTGATGGAACCCCCTCTCCCCGGCCACGATCCCCAGGAACCCCTTCCCCCCGACCGCGTAGATCTTCGCCCATTCCTGATCCTCCACCAGCTCGAGCCCCAGGACCTCCCCGTAGAATCTCTCGATCGGCTCCAGGTCGCGATAGTAGAGGAACGTGATCTGAGACTGTATGCCCAATCCGCTCCGTGCCATCACCCCTCCCGCGCTACCATCCCCGCACCTCACCTGCCAGGACCACGCTCGCGCTCATCCTCCGACGCCCCCGCTGAAGCCCCGACCACAGACCCGTGTCCACCGTGCCGCCTCAACCCGCCCCCACACCTCGTCCACCCCGCAGGCCCGGCCACTACTCACCAGCCCCCGCTCTAGACCCAAGAACTCCCGCCTCCGCCACGACCTCGATAGGATCAACCGCTCTTCGGGGGGGGCGTCCGAACCCAGTCGCGCCCGGGAGCACCGCTTCCCCTCGCGGAGCAGGCGATAGCCGTGGCTTGCCCGGGGGCCGGGGACAGGGCCGAGCAGCTTCCAACCCACGTCTGCGCTGGAAAGAGTAGACGCCGGTGCCGAGAGGAAGGGTCCGCCGAGGGCTAGAACGTGTCGATGTGCCAGTCGACGACCTGGACCTCGGGCCGGTACGTCTCGACCCACTCCACCACTTTCTCGAGGAAGGCCTGGACGTAGCCCGGGTCGTTGTTCGCCACCGTGACCAGGGCCACCTCCGCCGTCTGCCACATGTCATTGAAGCCCACCTCCGCCGTCGACACGTTGAACTCACGCCGCAGCCGGGTCAGCAGCGGCTTCAGGATCCGTCGCTTTCCCTTCAGGGAACGGTTGCCGGGGATGCGCAACTCGATGCTGCAGGCGCCGATAATCATAGTCGCAGTGCGTGTGCGTGGTCTATGCGCGTGGCCGTCGTCCGAACCCACCGGGATTCTCCCCTCAGGGCCGCCCAGCGTTGGCCCACCTGGATATGTCCGAGCGCGGGCGATATATGGCCGCGCCGCAATCCACATCAGAGACAACTTCAGTATAGCACGTGGACAGTGACCGTCAAATCGTCATCGTCCACGCACGCCTCGCATACTTCTCCTCCCGCAGCTTCTCGGCCCAATCAACCTCCGCCGCTGTCAGCTCCCCCGGCTCCAACCGCATGTTGAGCGCCTCCGCGAAGCCCTCCACCAACGCCTCGGCCCCCTCCTCCCACCCCACCTGGCGGCCCACCGCCTCCTCCACCGTCGTCGCCCTGGATCGCACCCTTGCTGGGTCCGGATGCTCCCTCAACAGCGGGCAGATGCGCGCGATGTCCCCGTGGAGCGGCACCGCCCCGTGCTGCAGCACCACGCCTCGCGCCCGCATCTGGGCGCTGCCCACCAGCTTCCTCCCCGCCACCGCAATCTCGTAGTCCGACGGCACTTCGAAGCAGACCGGGCCCTCCGCACCCCGGTTCTCCACGCGCTCGTCTGCCTCAATCCGCTCCACGCCCAGCACCTCCAACCCCCGTACCAGCCCCGCGCTCAGCCGCCGGTAGCTCTCCACCACCCCCCCGGCCACCCGCGGCTCCCTCTCCGGGGCGATAACGCTGTACGTCAGCTCATCGACGTGGAGGATCGCCCGCCCCCCTGTCGGCCGGCGCACCAGGTCGTACCCGGCAGTCTCCACCGCCTTCCAATCTACGTCGTCCACCGCCTGTGCCCTGCCCAGCGACAGGCAGGGCGGATCCCAGCCGTAGAGACGAAGCGTCGGAGGTGCCCCCTGGGACCCTACCGCCCGCAGGATGGCCTCGTCCACCGCCATATTCGTCGCGCCATCCGCCACCCCCGACCACACCACCCGCCACGTCCCCGCCGTATACCCCTCTCCCCCCCGGGGAGAGGGGTGGGTGAGGGGAGACCCGCCGCCTCTCACGTCCGCGCCATCCCCACCCCGGCCACCGCCGTCCCACAGTTCGGACATGCCTGCCCCGACTCGATCCGATTCCCCAGGATTCGGTACCCTGCGCGGCGAATCAGAGCCTCACCACAATTGTGGCACTCCGTGTTCGCCTCCCCCGGCACGTTCCCCACGTAGATGTACCGCAGCCCCTCCTCCTTGCCAATCTGCTGCGCTTTCTCGAGCGTCGCAATGGGCGTCGGAGGCCGATCCGTCATCTGGTAGCTGGGGTAGAAGCGGCTGATGTGCCACGGCGTCTCCGGTCCCAGCTCCTGGGCCACGAAGCGGGCCGCATCCCGAATCTCCTCCTCGTCGTCGTTGATGTCCGGGATCACCAGCGTCGTCACCTCCACCCAGATCCCCAACTCCTTCATCTTTTTCAGGCTGTCCAGCACCGGCTGCAGGCGCGCCCCCACATATCGCCGGTACGTCTCGTCGCGAAACGCCTTCAGGTCCACGTTTGCGGCGTCCAGATAGGGATTAAACGTCTCCAGCATCTCCCCAGGGCCAGCCGTCATAAACCCGTTGGTGACGTAGACGTTGGCGATGTCCTCCTCGTGAGCCAGCTTCGCCGTGTCGTAGGCATACTCGAAGAAGATGGTGGGCTCGGTATAGGTGTAGGCGATGCTGCGGCAGCCCGAGCGCTTCGCCGCACGCACGATCTCCTCCGGGCTGGCCTCCTCCCCCATGATGAAATGCCTCTCCCGTGGCATCTGGGAGATGCTCGCGTTCTGGCACCAC
>JAWLCP010000002.1:0-75031 GCA_041687115.1 Anaerolineae bacterium | reverse complement strand
GATAGTGATGGCAGCGATGGGATTCAGCGCGGGCGTCGCCATCGCGATGACCGACCCTGATTGGACGGGCACGACGCCGACGAACATCTCGCAGAGCGATACGGACGAAGCTCGACAGCCAGCCGTTGCAGTCGGCCCCTCGGGTCAAATCGTCGCTGTGTGGCGAGACCGCAGCCAGGGAGGCTCCTGGCCTAACATCTACGCCGCCAACCTGAGTCATCAACAAAGCCCAGAGTTGGTTTCAGAGACCCGCGCTAAGTCGCAGTTGCCTGACGTGGTCATCCTGGATGGGAGAGTATACATCGCTTGGACAGACGAGGGCAGCACCAACGAGAGCACGACTTTCAGAGTATATGAAGCAGAGCTTGGGGGCAGTCGGCGCCTTGTGCCCATTCCGATGGCGGATGCACCGTCGGGCATTGCGACCGCACCTCGTCTAGCAGTCGGCCGGGATACACTGCACATCGTGTTCAATGCAGTGAATGTTGAGGCAAAAGGATCGCACATCTATTACAGTTCGCGCGACCTCGACAACACAACGTGGTCAGAAGCAAGCCGGGTCCACACCTTTCCTGACGGGAGTCTGTCGTGGTTCCCAGCCTTGGCTGTCAACTCAGAAGAAGACGAGTTGCATGTCGTCTGGGAGAGAGTCTCGAATGTGGGGCGTGGCGTGTGGTATAGCCATGGCTCTCCAAGTGGCTCCGACGTGAGCTGGACAACTCCTCGCCAGCTGTCGACCGACAACATCCCGTCGCTGAAGCCCGATATCGCCGTCAGCTCTGGCGGCGACATCCATGTGGTGTGGGGAGAGGCGGGCGGCGAGAGAAACTCCTACTACGTGCGCTACTGTCGCTATGATCCCGGTCAGAAGCGGTGCTCCGAGAGCAAGCGAATCGACACTGACCGTGTCTTCATCAATCAAATCAACCCGACTGAACCATCTCCCCGGCTGGCTCTTTGGGAGACCCAGAGCGAGGTTCGCCTGTGCGTTACCTGGCACGGTTTCCGGACCGGAGATGCAGAAGACGCGTTAGTGAGCTGCTCCCGGGATGGCGGCGAGACGTGGAAGCGACCAAGAACGATGTCCGCGTTTCCTGCGGCAGCCGCGGAGGGTCAGGATCCCTCGATCCGGCCCTCCCTCGTTTTCGACGCATCGGGCACGCTGCACGGGGTGTGGCAGCAGCGCGTCGATATTATCAGCGCACAGCCTTACTACGAGATCTACTACGCCCGGGCCACGAACTGCGTGTTTCTGCCGCTGGTCATAAGGCACGGCTGAGGTCTGAGGAGCGAGAAGATGGATCGACTGCTGAAGGTGATGCTCCTGGTGCTGGCGATCATCTGCGTGTCGCTGTACGGCTACCTGTTCTGGAGCAGTCGTGTTGAGGAGAGATCGGGACCGGCAGGGCCTGCAGCGTCGCTGGCGCAAGAGTCGGTCGACCTGTGGGAGGCCTACGAGCGAGCGCGAACATCAGCGGAGGAGAGTGGAGCGGCGGTGCAGCCTGTGTCGGCCTCTGCCCAGTGGCAATCGGCCACCGAGGACGCGCTGCTGAACGGGGCCGGGCAATGGTCATTCGGGTTCTATGCACCTGACGACCAGAAAACGCTCAGCGTCGTCGCGACCAAGGAATCGGCGAGGGTGGCGAGTCAGACACCCGCGCGGGATGCCCCGATGACTCTGGCCGAGGGGACGTGGGAGGAGGGACCGCGGGACCCACTCCTGGTGTTCCTGGCCCGCGGGGGGCGTGAGTTCCTGGAGAGACACGAAGAGACGGTGGTCTCCGTGCACCTGGCGAACCGGGATGGGGAGGGCTCCCTGTGGGATGTGGCGGCGCTGTCGACGGACGACCGGTCCGTCCTGGCACTGCGGATCGACGCCGAGACGCTAGAGGTGCGATCCAGCGCGTCGAAGGACGGAGAGGAGTAGGTATGGAACGGAACCAACCGCAGAGGGGACAAAGCCTGGTGGAGTTCGCCATCATCCTGCCGGTTCTGCTCATCATCGCGGCCGGCGCTCTCGACCTGGGGCGCCTCTACTTCTCCTACGTGGCGGTCACCGATGCTGCATCGGAGGGAGCCGCGTACGCCGCGGCCCATCCCAGAGACGAGAGCGCCGTCGTAGAACGCGCCAGGGACGCCAGCACGATCACGGCCGCCGACAGCGACGTGGAGTACTTCTGCCCGACCTGTCCGGCCGTCTCCTCCGGCGATCCCATCACGGTCACCGTCACCTACTCGTTCACCCTGGCGACGCCGATTGTGGAGGCCATCGTGCCCGGAGGCGTCATCCCCCTCCGAGCCGTGGCCACCGAGGCGATCCTGGGAGGGGCACTGGAATGATACGGTATCCCGGGCGGGCTACGGGCGCGCACGTACGCGCGTCCGTTCAGGAGGTCAACATGGAGAGACGCAACCGGGATGAAAAGGGGCAGACGCTGGTAATCTTCGTCTTTGCGATCGTCGGCCTGCTGGCGATGGTCGGCCTGGCCGTGGACGGCGGGACGGTCTTTCTTGAGCGTCGCCGCATGCAGAACGCGGCGGACGCAGCAGCACTGGCGGGCACGCGTGAACTGGCGGAGTTGATGTGCGATGAGAGCGTGAGTGCTGAACACGGGGATCAGCGGATCCTGGCAGAGGTGAGGAATTACGCGCAGAAGAACGGCGTCGCCGATCCGGCGAGCAACGCGGTGGCCGAATACATGAGGTTCGACGGCGACGACGTCGTTCCCTTCAGCCCCGGGGTGCTGGTAGGAAACTCTCTATCAGGAGGACAAGGCATTCCAGACGGCGCCGCGGGTATCTCAGCGACCATGAAGATCGAGCGGTCCACTCACCTGGTCAGGCTGATCGGGATCCCCACCGCGGGCGCTACCGCGCCCGCGATCGCGGTGACCGGTCCGCTGGCCGCAGGCGGCGGGTTGAGGCCATTCGGCGTGCCGATCGAGCTGGTAGAGGACCTCGACCCAGACGATCCTGACAACAACACCTTCTCCATCAGCTTCAAGAACGACGGAGGAGAGATCATCTGGGCAGGGAACATCGCTCAGCACCGGGGGTGGATGAACCTTGGATACGTCTGGAACCAGGGGGAGAATGACACCTTCGGAAGAGCCGTGGACGACAGCACCGATGCCAATCAATTGAAGGAGTGGATGGAGAACGGCTGGCAGGGTACGCTCTACGCGGACTGCCTGTGGGCCGCTCCCACCGAATGTGGATGGGGAGACTACGTCCACGCCAAGCCCGGTACCAACTCCAGCGCCATCTGCAAGGCCCCGGGATATCCGGTGGAGATCATCATACCGGTCTATGATTACATCCCCGACTGCCCGGAGGAACCCATCCCCGATCCAAAGCCAGGCTGCCCGACGCAGGGGGGGGGATACTGCTACCACATCGTCGGCTTCGCCGGCACGAGGATCACCGGCTGCAGCCAGGGCGGGGGCGAGATCGAGGCAGAGTTGGCGCGGTTGATTATGGGTCAGGGTGTGCCAAGCCCCAACGACGGCTACGGTCACGGTGTATGCGAGAGGACAGCGCTGACGACGGTCACGCTTTGGAGGTAGGGCGGGGCCGGGCGAAGGACGAATGTCCAGCCTGACCGGGGCGAGACGTGAGGCCAGGATAGCCACCGACTCCGTGAGGCAGACAACAGTAGCGCGCTGACGCACCACATCATAGAAGCACCGCAATTCCGAACACTATGAACAGGAGGGTACCATGCGTAGAGGTCGCTCACTTCTCGTCGTAGGATTGGTCATTCTTCTCGGCGTCCTGGCCGTGGGGGTATACATGCTCATGAGCCAGGGGGGCCTGCCGGGCGGCGAGACTGCCGGACCCGTTCCCGGCCAAGAGGAGTCTGAAGCCACAGTGAGACCGGCGGACACCGAACCGATCGTCGTGGCCGCCCAGAACATCCCCCGCGGGATGAGACTCACGGAGGACAGGGTAAAGGAGGGAGCGCTGGCTGTCGGCGAGTGGTCCCGGGATGCCGTCCCCGACGGGGCTGTGCGGAATCTGGAATCGACGTATGGCCGGATCGCCAGAGTCGACATCGCCCGCGGCATGCCCGTGCTAGAGAACATGCTCACCGAGCTCCCGGGTGAGTTCGGCGCCAGCGGATCCGATGCGGCGTTGCACATCCCCGAGAACAAGGTGGCCTACGCCATGCCGATCGCGCGCTACTCGAGCGTCGCCTGGGCGCTGCAACCGGGCGATCACGTCGACGTGATCCTGTCACTCCTGATGATCGATCTTGACGAGGAGTTCCAGAGCGTGCTGCCCAACGAGTACACGTGCGTCTCCCCGGCTGAGGGAGAGGAATGTCAGAGCGGAAGAATGGGACGACTGGAGTCCCTCCCGAACGGGTGGATCGTGAATATGACCCCGAGCGGGGATCAACGCCCGCGCCTGGTGACACAGCTGACGATCCAGAACGCCACGGTGCTGCAGGTGGGGGACTGGTCGGCGGACATGGCACCGACGCCGGCGCCACCTCCACAGGGAGAGGAAGGCGGAGGGGAGGAGGCGACGGTGGCTCCGACGCCGGCTCCTCCTGTCAGACCGGTGACGCTGGCCGTCAGCCCCCAGGACGCAATCGCCCTCGACTACGCTCAGGCGGTGGGCGCGAGGATCAACTTCGTACTCCGCCGCGCGGGCGATGAGGGCACATCGACGACGGAATCGGTGACGCTCAGGTATCTGATGGAGCGGTACAACATCGAGCTGCCGCCGAAGCTGCCCCACGGGGTGACGCCGCCACTCTCGGAGTTGGAGCGCATCCCCCACAGCGAATCGGCGGGTCAGTACGGCTCGTCAGGGGACACCAGTGGTGGAACCGTAGGGGGGGAGTAGGTAGGCGATGACAATCACGCTCACCAAGCCAGCGGACGGTTAACGTGACTCGAGAGACTATCGAGAAGATCAAGGTCCTCATCATAGACGACATCGCCGAGACGCGAGAGAACCTGCGCAAGTTGCTCTCGTTTGAAACCGGCCTTGAGGTTGTTGGGGCAGCCGCGGGAGGAGCGGAGGGCGTCGAGCTGGCGCAGCAGCTCGAGCCGCACGTGGTCCTGATGGACATCAACATGCCGGACATGGACGGCATCACCGCGACAGAGAAGCTGCTGCAGGAGGTGCCAACAGCTCAGGTGGTGATGCTATCGGTACAAGGAGAGACCGACTATCTGCGACGGGCGATGCTCGCCGGCGCCCGCGATTATCTCACCAAGCCGGCCAGCGGTGACGAACTGGTCAACACGATTCACCGCGTCTTCGAGATGGGCAAGACCCAATCCGGTCGAGGGAAGGTGATGCGTCCCGACGCCCCCGAGGGCAAGGCGGCCGCGAAGAAACAGTCTCGACGGGCCGGAGAGCTCGTCGCCGTCTTCGCCCCCAAGGGAGGGGTGGGGGGTACCACGATTGCCGTCAACACCGCCGTCGCCCTGCAGCAGATGGCCGACGACGACCGCAAGGTGGCACTGATGGACGCCCACCTCCAATTCGGAGATGTCGGCGTGATGCTCAATCTGCGGCCCAATCGGAGCATAGCGGATCTGGCGCAACGCATCGACGAACTGGACAGGGACCTGCTCAGCGGGGTGATGACGGCTCACGGATCGGGCATCAAAGTCCTGTTAGCCCCACCCCGGCCCGAGGCAGCGGAGAGCCTGCTCGCGGTTCAGAATGAAGAAGAGGGCGTGACGGCGCTTGAGGCCATTTTGGGAGCGATGCGGGAGGACTTCGATTTCGTCGTTGCCGACCTGTGGAGTTGGGTAGACGACGTCTCATTGACGCTCCTCGACGCAGCTACGCTGATCGTCCTCGTCGTCACGCCGGACATCCCGGCAATCAAGAGTGCTCGCCTGTTCCTGGAGCTGGCCGGGAAGCTTGACTACCCGCAAGACAAGATCCTCCTGGTCGTCAGCGGAGCGGATCGGCGCGGCAGCCTGCGGGCGAAGCAGATCGAGCAGGCCATGATGCCGGTCGGGGTCGAGATCCCCTACGACGACCACGCCGCTCTGGCGGCCGCCAACCGTGGCGTGCCGCTCGTCGTGCAAGATCGAGATCGACCAATCTCCCAGAGCCTCCTGGAGCTGGCGGAGGTCATCTACGACAGGCTGTCCGCGACGGAAGAAGCTGCCGCCGAGGACGAGGAGCGCGAGACAGAAGGCGTGGGCGGTACCAATCTATTCCGGTTGAAGAGAGCGTTCAGCCGAGGTTAGGACACTCGGAGCACGGTCAACCCCGGTCTTAGACCTGACAGAAAGGACAAGAGATGTCGCTGCTAAGCCGAATCGAACAGGAGAGCAAGACGCAGAACAGGGCGCCGCTGGGCAAGGACCAGATACAGATACGGCGCAAACCCGCGTCTTCCGTCCACGACGCCTATCAGAACCTCAAGGCACGCATCCAGGACAAACTGATCGCCGAGCTGGATCCAACGATGAATGCCGTCCACACCGGAGAGGTGCGTCGGGCGATCCGGGAGATGTACGACGATATCCTCAAAGATGAAAGCGTCGTGCTCAGCCGAACGGAACGCGAGCGGCTCTTCGAGCAGATCGTGGCGGAGATCCTGGGGTTGGGCCCGCTGGAGCCGCTCCTGGCCGATCCCAGCATCACAGAGATCATGGTAAACGGCATCGACGACATCTACATCGAGCGCGACGGGAAGATCACGAAGACGGACGCCGTGTTCGAGTCGGACGACCACTTGATGCGCATCATCGAGCGCATCGTCGCTCCGCTGGGACGGCGAATCGATGAGAGCTCGCCGATGGTAGACGCCCGTCTCCCCGATGGATCGCGTGTGAACGCGGTCATCCCCCCCATCTCGCTGGTAGGTCCGACCGTGACCATCCGCAAGTTCTCGGAAGACCCTCTGACTGTGGACGAGCTAATCGAGTTCGGCACCGTCAGCGCGGAGGCGATGGCGCTGCTGGAGGCTGCCGTAAAAGCGAGGCTGAACATCCTTATCTCAGGCGGGACGGGCGCCGGCAAGACGACGTTCCTGAACGTCCTGTCGGGATTCATTCCCGTGGATGAACGCATCGTCACTATCGAGAACGCCGCGGAGCTCCAGCTGCGCCAGGAGCATGTGGTGACGCTGGAGTCCCGCCCTGCGAATATTGAAGGCAAGGGGACGGTCACGATCCAGGATCTGGTGATCAACAGCTTGCGTATGCGACCGGATCGTATCATCGTCGGTGAGTGCCGGGGGCCAGAGGCCTTCGACATGCTGCAGGCCATGAATACGGGCCACGAGGGCAGCATGACCACCATCCACGCCAACAACACAAGGGATGCTCTCGGCCGGTTGGAGAACATGGTCCTGATGGCCGGCATGGAGCTGCCCCACAGCGCGATCCGTGAGCAGATCGCCGCCGCTCTCGACGTGATCATCCAGCTGGAGCGACTGCGGGACGGCAGCCGCAAGGTGGTCACGGTCAGCGAGGTCCAGGGCATGGAGGGTGACATCGTGACCATGTCCGACATCTTCAAGTTCGAAAGGGCTGGATATGAGAACGGCCGCGTGATCGGCAAGCTCCGTCCGACGGGGCTGCGACCCAGGTTTATGGAGAAGATCGAGGCAGAGGATATCCACGTGCCACCAAGTATCTTTGGCGCGCGGAGCCGAAGAAGGTTCTAGTCGGGGGAAGTGAAGAGATGCTCTGGTTAGCTCTGGCAGCACTGGCGGTCGTCGGTCTGGGCACTCTGGTCGGCGGGGTTGTTATGTCCCGCCGAGGCGACAGCGACTTGATCGAGAAACGACTGGGACTTGAGGACCGCAGAGGCGCGAGACGTGAGCCGGAGTACGAGAGGCCCGCCCCGCTGACAGATGCCCTGGATCGCGTGCTCGCGGAGCGGGGCATCGGGGACGATCTGGCCACGCAGCTAGCGCGCGCGAACCTGAAGCTCACCGTCGGGGAGTTCGCGGCCCTCACCGTCATCCTGGTGGTGTTGGCGGCGGGGTTGAGCTTCATGTGGAGACGGGACGTCATCGTCACCGCAGTAGCTTGTCTGGCAGCGTTCTTCGCGCCGCGCGCCTACGTCGGTCTCCGCCGCGGTCGCCGATTGAAGGCCTTTAACCAGCAGCTGGGTGATACGATCAACCTGATGGTAAACAGCATCCGCGCCGGATACAGCATTCTGCAGGCGATGCGGGCTGTCTCCGATGAGATGGCTCCGCCTATCTCCACCGAGTTCGGACGCGTCGTCCAGGAGGTGCAGCTCGGCATACCGGTGGACGAAGCTCTTGACCACATGCTGCGACGCGTCCCCAGCGAAGATCTGGATATGATGATCACCGCAATCAACATCCAGCGGGAGGTGGGAGGGAATCTCGCCGAGGTTCTGGAGTCGATAAGCTTCACGATTCGAGAACGCATCCGCATCAAGGGGGAGATCGTCGCTCTCACGGCGCAGAGTCGTATCTCGGGGTACATGGTGGCTATCGTCCCGGTCGTGCTGTCCGGCGTCATTTACCTGATCAGTCCGGATTTTATGGGCCTGCTGTTCGAGCACACGTGCGGACACATTATGATCGGCGTGGCGGCGCTGGGGATCGGCGCGGGCTTCTTCGTCATCAACAAGATCGTAGACATCGACGTATAGAGACTGAACCGCGCTCGGAGGCGAGCTCGCAACCCGAGGAGCGGCCCCTCCGCCTCGGGGGGCCGAGAGGTGAACGAGCTCCTGAGCGCTTCCCTGGAGAGATACATGTCATTTCTAGTGCCAATCGTTCTGGTCGCAGCCGTTCTGGTGGGCCTGGCCCTGATCAGCGTCAAGCTGCTTCGGTCGAGGGAGTCTACCTCCATTGAGGACCGCCTGGATGAGTTCGGCACGCTGGAGCAGCCCCCAACCCTGGAGGAGATCGAGCTCTCGGAGCCATTCACCGATCGCGTGGTGATCCCGCTGCTGGAAGGGCTGGCCGATCTCGCGACGCGCATCAATCCCCAGGGGGGCATGGAGAACATCCAGCACAACCTCGACCTGGCGGGGAACCCCTATGGATGGAGCCCCATGCAGTTTGTGGGCTTCCGTCTCCTAGCAGCACTGCTGTTGGGCGGATTGGGGCTGGTGGTGCTGGTGCTGGCGAAGGGCGTGGGACTTCCACGCCGCGTCGCCCTGACCGGCGTTATGGCCGTGGGCGGGTACTACCTGCCGTCACTGTGGTTGCGGAGCAAGACGAGCAGCCGCCAGCGGGAGATCAGGAGATCGTTGCCCGACGCGCTTGACCTGCTGACGATCTGCGTGGAAGCGGGGCTTGGGTTTGACGCCGCCATCGCTCGGGTGGCGGAGAAGTGGGACAATGAGCTGAGCCGAGAGTTCAGACGGGTCCTCCAGGAGATCCAACTCGGGAAACTCCGCCGTGAGGCGCTGCGGAACATGGCGAACCGCATAGAGGTGCCGGAGGTATCGACGTTCGTTGCGGCCATCGTCCAGGCGGAGGAGCTGGGAGTCAGTATCGCCAAGGTGCTGCGCATTCAGGCGGACGAGATGCGCCGGCGACGGCGCCAGCGGGCCGAGGAGCTGGCTCGACAGGCCCCGATCAAGATGCTGCCCGCCATCGCCTTCCTGATCTTCCCCGCTATCTTCGTCGTGTTGCTCGGACCAGCCGTCCTCCGGATCATGACATTGAACATAGGCGGCCTGGGCGGCGGTCTGCCCTAGGCAGCGTCGACCCACAACCATCGGATCCCTCTCGGCGCAGCCGTTGCCCTCGCGCTGCTTGCCGACCCCGCCGAGAAGGCGTACAATCCCCAGGTCACGGAACCGGCTGGAGTCTGAGAACCGAGAGGTGGACGGCCCCCCTTGGCCCTGGTGACAGTTCAACGCCTGTGGAGGTCAACGCTCGACCTTCTCTTTCCTCCGCGCTGCGTGGGCTGCGGCGAGGCCGGCACCTGGTTGTGTCAGCGATGCATCCATCAGACAGCCCGGGTGGAACCCCCCTTCTGCATCCGCTGTGGACGGAAGTTGGACGATCCAGCCTCAACTCTCTGCCCTCAGTGTCGGGCCGCCCCACTCAAGATCGAGCGCATACGCTCGGTATTCACCTTCGAAGGCGTCATCCGCGAGGCCATTCACAGACTCAAGTACGACGGAATCACCGCTCTGGCGCCACCTCTGGGTCGCCTGATGGCCGAGCACTGGTTGACGCATCCGATGCAAAGTGATATGATCGTACCCGTCCCGCTGCACAGGGAGCGCGTCCGCAAGCGGGGGTTCAACCAGGCAAGGCTGTTGGCCGGCGAGCTGTCGGAACGAACCAACCTGGCCATGGACGACACCACATTGGTGCGCCATCGGGCGACGGCCTCCCAGGTGGGACTCGATGTCGAACAGAGAAAGGCCAACGTGCAGGACGCTTTTCGGTGTACCAGCAGGAGGCTCGCGAACAGGCAGGTGCTGCTCATCGATGACGTGTGTACGAGCGGCTCGACGCTGGAGGCGTGCGCTGTGGCGCTACGAGGAGGGGGAGTGGACAGCGTACAGGCACTGACCCTGGCCCGCGCACGCTGAAACAAGATTACGGGTTGTCTACAGGGTTTTCATATAAGGAGGGCACCGATGGAACTATCTATCTTCACCCGCAAGCTAGAGATGACGCCGCGTCTGCAGGAATACGCAGAGAGCAAGGTCGAGAAGCTGGATCGCTATCTGCCCACCATCGACGAGGCGCGGCTGGATCTGGAAGTGGAGGACACACGCAGCGATGAGGACCGACAGGTAGCGCAGCTGACGGTGTGGACGCGCGGTACGATCCTGCGGGCGGAGGAGCGGACAGGCGACATTTTCGCCTCCATCGACGCGGTCCTGGACAAGATGTACCGGCAGATCGCGCGTTACAAGGGAAAGCGCCAGGACCGCTGGCAGTCACGGGTCGAGGCACTCCCCCTTGAAGAGCCCGTCGAGGAAGAGGCCGAGGGAGAGATCGTCCGCGTCAAGCGGTTCGAGGTGCGACCGATGACGCCCCAGGAAGCCATCGAGCAGATGGAGCTTCTGGGGCATCATTTTTTCGTTTTTCTGAACGCTGAGGAAGGCACGATCAACACCGTCTACAAGCGAAGAGATGGCAACTACGGGCTGCTTCAGCCCCAGGTGGGTTGATCACAAACGCCAAGAGAGCCTGGGAGCGCCAGGATAGACAGAGAGGGGGGTCGGCGAGCGAGCCCCCTCTTGCTGATGAAGGCAGTTTGCGTGAACAGGGCGCGGGCATGGGAAAGACAACACTCTTCCTCCTGACCGGAGGATCGGGGAACAGCGAGGTGGAGCAAGCTGTAGACGGCGCCCACCGCGCAGCCGCCCGGGATCTGCTGGAGACGCTCTTGCCCATCCCATCGATCGGTCTCGCCGTCGTCGCCACCGATGATCCATCCTGGACCACCACCCTGGCCGATCTTCCGGTGGAGGTAGACCTGGACCCCGTCAATGAGCCTTTTCACTTCGGGCGGCGCCTGGCGGAGTTGATCGAGCGATATGATGCGGACCGGGTGCTCTACACAGGAGGTGGCTCTGCGCCACTGTTGAAGGGGAACGAGTGGGCCAGGGTCGTGGACAGGCTAGGGCGGGCGAAGCGCCTGGTGATCACGAACAACGTGCATTCCTCCGACTGGGCTGCCTTCACGCCGTCCGAGGAGGCTTGCTGGCTGATCGCCGACCAGGTGAACGACAACGCTATCGCCTGGGCACTGGCTCACGAGGCTGGATTTCCCGCGGAGGATATGAAAGCGTCAGCCAGCTCGCGGTTCGACATCGACACCCCAGCGGACTTGCTGATCGCACACCGTCACCCAGGGATCGGCCCACACTTGCGCAGGCACCTGGACAGACTCGATTGGCAGTGCCCCCAACTGGATGGTGTGCTGAGCGAGATGGGACGCGAGGGCGGAAGCCTGATCGTGGCGGGTCGCGCCTCCTCGGCAGCTTGGCGCTCCCTCGAAGAAAGCACTCAGTGCTGGGTGCGGGTGTTCGCCGAGGAACGAGGAATGCGAGCGAGTGGGCGGCAGGCGAGTGGAGCGGTGCGCTCCCTCCTGGCCGACTACCTCGATCTGGTGGGGATTGAGGGGTTCTTCGAAGGATTGGGGGGGCTTGCCAACGCGATCCTACTCGACAACCGGGTCATTCTGGCGGCCAGAAACCTGTGGCCATCGGCGATCGACCGGTTCCATGCGGATCTCTACCGCTGGCACCATGTGGACGACCCCTTCTTGCGCCGCCTCACTCGCGCCGCAGCGGATGCCCCTGTCCCAGTGGTGATGGGTGGGCATTCGGTGGTGGCCGGGGGCCTGATGGCATTGACGGAGGCGCGGAGGGCGGTCACCCCCGCTCCGGACGAGGGGAGCCAGCAGTGACGACCATCCTGTTCGTGTGCACGGGAAACATCTGCCGTTCGCCGATGGCGGCAGGGTTACTCCGGCGCCGGCTGGAGGACGACCCAGAGCGTCACGGCTGGCGCGTCCTTTCAGCCGGTACCTGGGCCGCCGAGGGGCGTCCGGCGAGCGAGTGTTCCGTGGCAGAGATGGCCGATCGGGGAATCGACATACGCGCCCACCGATCACGCAGCGTGAACGAGCAGGTGATGGCAGAGGCAGACCTTGTGCTGGTGATGACCCGAAACCACGCCGAGGCCCTCTCGGCGGCGTTCCCCGATTACGCCGACAAGGTTAACATGCTGAGCGAGCTGGTCGGGGAATCCCACGACATCTGGGACCCTTACGGGGGAACACGGCTCGAGTACACTACCGTCGCCCGAGAACTGGAGCAGCTGATCGACGAGGGCTACCCGCGGATCGTGTCGCTGGCGGAGGATTCGTCCAGCGACTAGCTAGAAGGTGCTGATCAGCGCGTTCACCGCGGCGGCCAAGTCCTCAATCCGCACCACCTGCGCGTCCCTCGTCCAGCGCGCCTTCAACTCGACGCCACCCTGCTCCAGGCTACGCCGACTGACCGTGGCCCGCACCGGACAGCCGATCAGGTCGGCGTCGGTGAACTTGACCCCGGCGCTCTCCTCCCGGTCGTCGAAGAGGACGTCCAGACCGGCATCCTCCAGCTCCGCACAGAACAAATCGGCTCGCTCCTGCGTCTCCTCGTCCGTCCCCAACGTGAGTAGATAGACATCGAAGGGGGCCAGGGCTGGGGGCCAGATGATCCCGTAGTCGTCGTGATGCTCCTCAACGACGGCAGCCATGAGCCGGCCGACGCCGATCCCATACGAGCCCATCACGACGGGGTGCTCCTCTCCATCGGGATCGAGGAAGGTAGCCCCGACCGCCTCCGCGTAGTGGGTGCCCAGTTTGAAGCAGTGGCCCAGCTCAATCGCCGCCTCCGCGATCAGGGTCCCCTCGCATCTGGGGCAGAGATACCCGTCCTTGGCCTGGGCAATGTCGTCGAGGGTGGTGACAGCGAAGTCGCGTGGGTAGTTGACGCCCACCAGGTGATATCCGGGCCGATTCGCACCCGCCACGAAGTTTCTCCCCTTCTCAATCGAACGGTCCGCCACAACCAGCACACCGACATCGTCAAGGGACCCTCGCACGTTCAGCCCGACCGGCGAGCCGTATCCCGGCTCGGCACCCGCTCGTCGGACGTCCTCCTCGAGCGCCGGCTCGAGCGTCGCACCATCGAGGAGGTTCGCCAGCTTCGTCTCATTGACCTCCAGATCTCCCCGGATGAGGACGAGCACCAGCTCTCCGTCACCTCGGGTGTAGAAGACCGCCTTCAGTGTCTTCCTGGTGGGAACGCCTACGAAGTCGGCCACGTCGGCGATGGTCTCGCAGCCAGGGGTGGCCACCTGCTCCGGTTCCTCCAGCGGTTCAGATTCGACCTCCGGCAGCTGGAACTCGGCCCGCTCTGCATTGGCGGCGTAGTCGCACGTCCCACAGCGGATGAACGTATCCTCACCGTCAGGGTGCGGCAGCATGAACTCGTGCGAATCGGCCCCACCCATCATGCCTGTGTCAGCTTCCACAGAAACAGGATCGAGCCTGCAGCGCGCGAAGACGCGCTGGTAGGCCTCCATCATCCGTGGATAGAACGCGTCCAGCCCTGCGCGATCCCTGTCGAGGCTGTAGGCATCCTTCATCCGAAACTCCCGGACTCTCAGGAGCCCTCCCCGCGGACGCGGCTCGTCCCGCAACTTGGTTTGAATGTGATAGACCACCCGGGGCAGATCGCGGTACGACTGAATCTCCTGGCGGGCCAACTCAGCGACGACCTCCTCATGGGTCATGGCCAGGGCGTACTCCCGGTCCCCCCGATCGGTCACGCGCATCAGCGCGGGCCCGACGCTGTCCCACCGTCCAGTGGCTTTCCAGAGCTCAGCCGGGTTAAGAACGGGCATCTTCATCTCCTGAGCGCCAAGGGCGTCCATCTCCTGACGGAGGATTGCCTCGATATTCCGGGCAACCCTCCACCCAAGGGGAAGATAGCTGTAGAGTCCTGCGCCCAGGAAGCGTACCAATCCGGCGCGGAGCGCCAGCTTGTGACTGGTCAGCTCTGTACCGGTGGGGGCCTTGCGCAACGTCCGTCCAAAGAGCTGGGACATCCTCTGCATCGACAGCCTCCTTCTACTGCAAGACAAAACCAGCCTTCGGGACCGGAAGGCTGGCAATGGGCCGACCACTGACCAGACCAGACAGAACCAGCCGAGCCGCTGACGGGAAGAGGGACACGGCTGCGGCCGACCAGGCCCGGATGCAACAGGACTCCACCCTGCGCTCTCCGGGTTGAGCCGTATGCTAGCATGGGAGACAGCGTCTGTCAATCTTGATCAGCCGGGGCAGGCACGCTATAATGAGGCACATCGTGGACAACCCCTGGGTGCTCTTACGATCTCTATCAGTTCTCCAACTCATCAGTGCTCCAGTCCTGGCGAGCGCCGTACGCGACTTGCGGCGGGGAAGGCCTGGGAGATTGCTCGCCGGAGGGGTGTTCGCCCCGGTGACCGGTGTCATCTTCGGAGCGGGTCACCTGACCCTCCTCAGAACCGCCCGATGAAGCTACCGTCGCTGGTCGCAGGTCGGTTTGAACAGCGGGTCAATCGCTTCCGCGTCACGGTCACCGTCGACGGACATTCAGTCGACGCGCACCTGCCCAACTCGGGGCGCCTGAGGGAGCTGTTGACCCCAGGACGTCCCTGCTGGCTGGACCCGAGGAGCAGCGCGGGTCGGAAGACCAATTACGACCTCAAGCTCGTCGAGTATGGGGACGTCCTGGTCTCGGTCGACGCCCGACTGCCCAACCCGCTCTTAGCCGAGGCTCTGGAGCAGGGGCAACTGGCCCCCTTCCGAGCATATCACAGGTTCGAGCGAGAGGCATCGCTGGGCAAGAGCCGCATCGATTTCCGCCTGATGAAGCCGCGAGGTATCCTGTGGGTCGAAACGAAGTCGGTCACGCTGGTGGAGGAGGGCGTGGCCCTGTTCCCCGACGCTCCCACCGCTCGCGGCACGCGCCATGTCGAGGAGTTGACCCGAGTGGTCAGCGAGGGGGCTCGGGCCGCGATTGTGTTCATCGTCCAGCGGCCCGACGCTCGCCGCTTCACCCCCCACGATGGCGCGGATCCCCTCTTCGGCAGGGCGCTTCGGCGCGCCGCCGCAGCCGGGGTAGCGGTGCACGCCTGGGGGTGCGAAGTGAGCGAGCAGGCGATCGCGGTCGCTGAACAGATCACCGTCGACCTATTGTGAGAGGAGAGACCTTGCTAGAGACCGCCGTGGAGGCCGCCCGTCGAGCCGGGCAACTGATCGCCGAGCAGTATCCCACTGCGCGGGACGTTTCGCACAAGGGATACCGGGATCTGGTCACCGAGACCGACATCGCTGCCGAGGAGACGATCCTCGAGCTGATCCATCAGCGCTTCCCTGACCACGCCGTTCTCTCCGAGGAGGCGGCGGGGGGAGAGATCGGCGCAGGCTACACGTGGGTGATCGATCCCCTGGACGGGACGAGCAACTATGCCCACCGCCTGCCGATCTTCTCGGTGTCCATCGCTGTGCTGGAGCAGGGCGATCCCATCATCGGCGTCGTCTACGACCCGATGCGGGAGCACCTGTTTGCGGGGCAACGAGGAAGCGGGGCAACACTCAATGATGAGCCGTTACAGGTCAGCACCATCGTGGAGCTTGAGCATTCGCTGGTGGGCTTCGACTGGGCACGCGGCGTGGAGGCCCGCAACCAGGTGCTCTCCAAGCTGGAGCGCGTTGCCCCCCTCTGTCACACGGTACGCTCAATGGGCTCGGCGGCGCTGGGCCTGACATACGTGGCAGCAGGCTGGCTTGAGGGATACTTCCACCTTGCGCTCCACCCGTGGGACGCGGCAGCCGCTGTGTTGCTCGTCGCCGAGGCAGGTGGGCGATACACGACGTACGATGGCAGCGCATACGACATCAGCCTCCCGCGCTGCGCGGCCACGAACGGGCTGATCCACGAGGATCTGCTGGACGCGCTGCAGGACGCGCTGCAGGGCAGCGACTGACGCTATCTCAGGACCCCGGTCGCACCGCCAGAATTCGATCCATCATCTCGGGATCTTCACGCAGCATGCCCACCGGGGGCAGACGCTGCACGAGGGTGGCCCAGGCATCGTTCTCCGCGAAGACCTGGCGGAAGATGGGGAGGGCCTCTTCCACACGCCCGAGGTCCGCGAGGGTGACGGCGTGCCAGAACGGGAGTTCGTCAATCTCGGGGACCATCTGCGCGGCGGTGCGGTAGGCTTCCAGGGCGTCCTCGACCTGCCCAGAGCCAAGGAGTTCATCCCCTCGGTTCATGTGCTGATACGCTCGATGGAGCGTCGCCAGACGACGGAGCTCCTCGATAGGCTCCTGGTGATCCTCGACACGCAGGTCCATGACCGTATCGGCCCACGGCCGGCCGGTCGCCCCTGCCTCCACGACCAGAATAGCGGCGCTCTGACGCCCGCGAAGATCGCCCCCGGCCCTCTGTCCGGCCTCAAGAGCCGCGAGCATGCGCTCAGGTAGGTCGCCGCTCGACCTGCGATACGCATCGGCCATAGCCCGCCAAACATCCGGGGAGGCCATCATGTTCGCCTGGACCGAAAAGCCCTCGCCAACAACGTGACCGGCGTCGGCAATGCAGCGCTCGCCGGTGTGGGTGGCTGTGCACCCCTCAGCATCGATCATCGCCACCTGACGCAGCGCCCGCCCGTCATCGGCAGCCAGCAACGCCTTCAGCGCTCCAGATGCAGATCGTCCCCCGCGCATCAGATCCAGCCCCAGCGGTCCATAGCTGACCTCGACCAGCGCTTGCGTCGCTACGGCGCCCACCCCGGCCTCGGCCCACGTGACCACCGAGCCGACCGAGAACCAGTGTGACTGCACGGCGACGCCCATCCGACCGCTGCCCGGATCGCGGGCGACGATGGAGAACGTATGAGCCAACCGAGATGGACGGGCCGAATCGTGAGGAATCCTATCGTCAGCCATGTTGCTCTCCTTTGGTGATTGGACCTGAGCACGACCGAAGCAAAACATCCTAAGGGAGAGTATAGGGCATGTTGGTGAGCAGGTCAAAAGCAGGCAGGTTCACTTGCAACTCCCATTTCTCCGGGTACAATGGAGCAGACCTTGCACAGGGTCTGCGTGTCGGTTCGGCCGCATCCAAGAACAACTCCGGCGTGAGCGTGAAAGTTGTCCCTGGGTGCTTCATCTGGAGGCCCAGACGTGATTCCACTGCGGGACAATATCCCGTCGCACCGTTTTCCCATCGTCAACACGACCCTGATCGTCCTCAACGTGTTGATCTTCCTGCTCGAGAGTGCATTCCTGGGATCGGATCCGCTCAATCGATTCGCTTTCACCTGGGGGCTCGTCCCCGCCAGGTTCTGGCAGGTGGGGGGCCCTCACTCGTGGCTCACGCTGTTCACCTCCATGTTCCTCCATGGCGGCTGGTGGCACCTGATCTCCAACATGCTCGCCCTCTACATCTTCGGTGACAACATAGAAGACCGCGTGGGCCATCTGCGCTACCTCTTCTTCTACCTTCTCAGCGGCCTGGCGGCGGCGGGAGCCCATCTGGTCGCCTATGCGGAATCGACGCTGCCGACAGTGGGGGCGAGCGGCGCAATCGCGGGCGTGCTGGGGGCGTACCTGATGCTCTACCCCCAGGCCCGCGTGCTGACCTTGGTGCCCGTCTTCTACTTCGTTCGCCTGATTGAGATCCCGGCCGTGGTCTACCTGGGGTTCTGGTTCATCTCCCAGCTGTTCAACGGGCTCTTCGCCCTGGCCGCTGCCGACGTGTTCCAGAGCGGCGGCGTGGCGTGGTGGGCCCACATCGGCGGATTCGTGTTCGGATTGGCCGTGATCCGCCTCATCGCATCCCGCCCAACGGCCCATTACGCGGGTCGCTATCACCCCTGGCAGGACGATCAGTGGCGATAGGATGAGCGCGCGCGTTCCAGGCTGCCTGCTGCTGATTCTGGTCGTCCTGGTGATTGGCTCTGTGGCCGCATTTGAGGTGGTGCACGCCAATCGAATCTACCCGGGCGTCTCCGTATGGGGCATCGAGGTAGGCGGCATGGTGCCAGAGAGGGCCGCCGCCAGATTGGAGAACAACTCCACGCTCCACGAGCCGCTCATCACCCTGAGCGGGCCCGACGGCTCCTGGGACGTCCGCCCGGCCGACCTGGGACTTCGGTTGGAGTCCGCGTCGACGCTGTCGCGAGCCTATGAGGCAGGGCGAGAGGGCTCATGGGTTGACAATGTGGTCTCCCGGCTGGAGCTTCTCGCCTTCGGCGCCACTCTCCCACCGGTGATCACGTACGACGAGTCCGAAGCGCGGCGGTACCTGGAGGCCCTGTCCGAACAGGTGGACGTCCCCCCTGTGGACGCCGAGCTGACGCTGGAGGGAACCACGCCCGTGGTCAAGCCATCCATGCCCGGCCAGCGGTTGGCCGTGGAGCAGACCCTGGCGGCCCTCTCCCCGGCCGTCACCCGGCTCAAGCCGGCGACGGTACCCCTGGTGGTGGAAGAGGTGCCCCCCGACGTGGCAGACGCCGAGCCGGCGCGGGCTGAGGCGGAGAGATTGCTCGATGGGCCCCTGACCCTGGCCCTGGCAGAGCCCCTCGAAGAGGACCCCGGCCCCTGGGTGATCCTGCCCGAAGAGCTGGTGGGGATGCTGAAGCTGCACATAGAGGAAGGCGTGCTCCACACGACCATAGATATGGAGATGCTCCGCTTGTACGTGGAGAAGATCGCTCCGGCCCTGCGAATCGAGCCCGTTGACGCGCGCTTCCACTTCAACGAGTTGACAGGAGCATTGGAGCCCATCACGGCCAGCGAGCAAGGACGCATGCTGGATGTGGAAGCGACCGTCACGACGATCGTTCAGAAACTGGAGGGCGGGGAGCGGGAGGTGCTGCTGGTGGTGAAGCAAGTACCACCAGATTACCCCGATACCGCCAGCGCCGAGGAACTGGGGATCGTCGACCGCGTGGCCACGGGCGAGTCCTACTTCATCGGATCCCCCTCCGGCCGTGACCACAACATCCGACTGGCGGCAAGCCAGTTCGATGGCCTGGTGATTCCGCCAGGCGAGACATTCTCGTTCAATGAGCATCTGGGGGAGATCACGGCCGACGCCGGCTACGACAGATCGTTTATCACCGCGGGCGAGCAGCTGGCGATGGGCGTCGGCGGCGGCATCTGTCAGGTCAGCACGACGGCGTTCCGCGCCGCGTTCTGGGGCGGGTACCCGATCACGGAGCGCTGGGCACACTCGCAGCGCGTTGCCTATTACGAACTGCGCGGCGGCGAGGTGGGGATGGACGCAACAATCTATTCCCCTCACGTCGACCTCAAGTTCGTGAACGATCGCCCAGCCCCCCTGCTGATCGAGACTGAGGTCGAAGAGGCGACCCATCGCCTGATCTTCCGCTTCTACTCCACCGATGACGGGCGCACCGTGGAGATGGAAGGCCCGGAGATCACGGGCCGGACCGCGCCGGGTCCGCCAATCTACGAGCTGGACGAGGATCTGGCGCCGGGAACGGTCACGAAGTGGCAGTCGGCGGTGGACGGCCTGACGGCGACCATCAAGCGTCGAGTCACCGACGCAAACGGCGAGGTGGTGTACGACGATACGTTCGTGAGCAAGTTCGAGCCCCGACGGGCTGCCTATCACTACGGCCCCGGCTATGATCCCCCTGAGGGATCGGACGAGTGACCCGACGTTGAGCGAAAACGGACGTCAGCCACAGACGGGCCATCCCGCGGACCCCAAGCCGACCAACAAGGGCAGTGCCGCAAGAAAGCGTCGCGGTCACGCTCCTGCGGGCCACCAGGACCCAACCGCCGCATGACGGATCAGGTGCGTCCGCACACGTAGATCACCGCGCCGGTGGCGAGAGCGAGAACGGCTACGATGGCAAGCCCGTAGCGCATCGCAGCCTGAAGTGCCAGGCTCTCGTCCGCGTCCACGGTGCTGCATCCAACGATGACCTTGGCGGGAGCGAACGACGAGCCGATGGCTCCCCCGGCCGTCTGCGCGGCCAGGATCACCAGCGGGTTGACGCCGACCAATCCCGCCACACGCTGCTGCAGATCTCCGAAAATCACGTTGGAGTTGGTGTTGGAGCCGGTCATAAAGGCACCCAGCGCGCCAACGAAGGGAGCTGCCAACGGGAACGCAGGTCCGGCCACGCCCGCGACACCCTCAGCCAGGAGGTGCGTCATCCCCGCATGCTCCATAGTCACCGCCATGCCGACCATGGCCGCCGTGCCGAGGCTGGATCGGGTGGCGCGGCTCGCCACGCCGTGGGCGATGCGTCGCGGCGTCTCGGGGCCGTACGCCCCACGCCACGCGAACAGCGCATATGCCACCAGAGAAGCGTACACCAACAGGGCTCCAGGGTGACCGAAGACCTCAATCGTACGTCCTTCCTCCGCGGGCGTCACCCAGCCGCGGGCGGTGGTTAGCTCCGGGAACTGGACACGGAGCACGACCTGACCAAGGAGGTCACGGATGGGGGGCACGAATTGAGCCGCGAGGACGATAGCGATCAACAGCACGTAGGGAACCAGGGCCCAGCGGAGAGACACCGTTGAACCACCGTCTTGCCGCCAGGAGGGCACACCCAGGGGTGCAGAAACGGCCTGCCAATCCCTGGCCCGCCAGCGTGCCCACAGGACACCGATAACCAGTCCTGCCAGCCCGGCCGTCATCGCGCCGATGGGCCAAAGCCCATTGGTGACCACCAGATACTGGGTGGCGCCCATGACGGCGGCGATAACGAGCAACGCGCCGAGCTCCGATCTGAGTGTCCGCCTGCCGCCGGCGGCCCAGAGCGTGGCCGCGCCGCAGCCCAGGCAAGCCAGCCCCAGCAGGACCGCACTCCAGGGTGCCAGCGACTCCCCGCTCCGTCCTGTAGCTGCCATCAGCGCGAAGAACGACGAGCCCAGGGAGCCGAAGGTTACCGCCCAGGAGAACCCCACCGACGGAATGACGACGGCCGCCAGGGGGGGAAACCCCAGTCCCACCAACAGCGGCGCGGTGACGGCGACCGGCACGCCGAATCCCCCGATCCCCTGCAGAAAGGTGGTGAAGACCCAGCCCAGCAGCAACGCCTGCATGCCGCGGTCCGGCGTGAGCCGGGAGAGCCCCTCGCCGATGCCGTCGACTGCGCCCGCCTCGTCGGCCACCCGATAGAACAGCAGCGCTCCCCAGATGATGTAGAGCACGAAGAGCATGAGAAGCAGCCCCTTGATCTGGGCATAGCCGAGGACGCGGACTCCCGCGCCGAAGCGGAGACCAGCCACGACGAGGGCGACGCCCCACCCCACAGCGCCCGCTCGAGCGCCGCCACAGCGGTAGCGGAGCATCAGGATGAGGACGACCAGGACGGGCGCGAAGGCAAGGAACCAGTCAAACAGTGCGCTCATGAGTCGCTCCGTGGGTCAATGAGTCGACGAACAACAACGTTCTGCTGCCACCGGGTCACTCTACGACGCGGACGACCTGCAGGGGGACCGCATTATCCGCGCGCCCGGCAACGGGAAGGCGGGTTCCGGTCTCCGGCTCGTACATCCCAACCTCCAACCGATGCTCGCCCCCGGCAGCGTCGGGGCGGACAGAGATCTCGTAGGCATCGGCAACGACCTCACCTGGCAGCCACAGAGTGGTGGGATAGCTGCCCCTGACCGGTTGGTTGTCCTGCTGCCCGGTCATCGAGCCATCGGGCGCGAGCAGATGCGTGAAGACCGTGTACTCCCTGCTCATCTCGGTCAGCGCGCGCCAGTAGAGGGTGAGGACGAGCGTCTCCCCGGGCGCGACCGAACCGGCCGAGAGGTCATATCCCAGCAACTCGACGCGATTCCCGAGCGAGACGCCGATCAGATGCGACAGCGACGGCACCTCGAACGACCGGTCCGTCTCCTGAACGGTAACACGACCCAGGTCTACGGTGGTGTCAGCCATCCGAACCTGGAGACGGTGCTCGCCGGGGCGGGTGTCGAGGGGTATGCGGGGGGCGTAGCGATCGCCGACGACCTCTCCCACTGACCAGACGCCGAAGGGATAGGTCCCGCGCACGGGGTCGCCGTCGTAGAGCTTCGTATCACCTAACCAGAGAGAGACCGGGTTCGACGGCAGTTCCCCGGCATCCGCGCGCCAGAAGAGTGTCAGCCGGAGCCGCTCTCCGGGCCGGATCGTCGTCGCCTCTACCGTGGCCCCGAGCAGCGTCAGGCCGTCCACGTCGACGCCCAAGGGATTGTGGATGTCGAGGGCACCGACAGGAGGAGGCTCCTTCGCACGGGCCAGAGAGACCGGGAGCTCGACGTACGCCCCTGCGTACGCCCCGCCGTCGTCGAGTAGAGGCATTCGAGCGTCGGCACCCGGCGAGTAGAACCCAAGACGTACAAGGTAGTCGCCCGGTGGTGCACCAGCGGCGACAGGGATCGAGATGTGATCCACGACCACCTGCCCGGGCAGCCACTGCTCAGAAGGGTAGTGAAAGGGCTGGCTCTCCCCCCACAGGAAGCCCTCCCGATCAACGAAACGCAGGATGGGGCGATAGTCATGGCGATCCGGGAGGTCGACCACCTTCCACCACAGCGTCAGCTCCACGCAGTCGCCGGAGCGAGATTGGACAAGAACGGTGTAGCCCAGCAAGTGGACCACGTCGCCGAAATTCGCGGCCTGCGATCGTGCCGGCGTCGGATCGTGCTCGCCACTCACCCGATAGGCGTGGAAGTCGGGAGATCGATCAGGGCCCGACGGGGAGCCGACCAGAGCATCACCGGGCAACATCGAGTCCACCCAGTCCAGATCGGCTGCCGCCGAGCGTGGAAGGATGAGGAGCGCATCCCCATCGGCGGGGAATACGAGAGTCTGTCCTCCGACGAGCCAGCGCACCGCGTCGTAGTCGTGGGCGAGGAAAGCCAACGTGGGGTGGCGATAGTGTTGGCTGGCGACGTACGGCTCCATCGACGCGAGATCCGCCCGACTGAGGTAGTCGGCCACGTGAGCCAGGTCACCGTCAGCCGCCTCGTACAACGCCGGGGACGACGCCCAGTCTCGGAAGTAGGCGGCAGCGGTTGCAGGCGTGCCCACCGCGAGCACCAGACCGACGAGCAGGAGCTGGAGCGCCCGTCTGGTTGCCGGACCCCCCTGCTCCCTGCTGCCTCGCTGGACCGCGCGCCACAGCCACGACTTCAGAGCAAACAACCCCAGCGCCGGAAACACGACCACGAACGGAAGGAGACCGACGGTGCGGAGGTTGCTTGGCGTGATCTCCCCAGTGGCCAGCGCGCTGGGCACGAGCATCACGGGCATCGAGGCGAGAAGAAAGGCGTACGACGCCAGGGGGAGAGAAGAAGACCGACGTACCCGAGCCTGCCACAGATGCACGAACCGCCACGCCGCCAGCCCAACGCCGACCACGAGGAAAGCCGCGGCACCAGGCAGGAAGAGCGGGCGATGAGGCAGGTTGAAGCGCACGTAGGGATCACCGCGGAGGAAGAACATCTGGAGGCAGGCCAGGAAGCCCCTCCAGGCCTCCCCCCAGGTGTCGGCAGCAACCTGCCTGGCGCGGACCATGAAGGTGCCCGGATGGGTCAGCCAATAGTGAGCCAGAGGCGCCAGCACAAGCGCAGCAGCGGCGGCGAAGATCGCCAGCTGCAGGAGACGCTCCCGTCTCTGGTCTCGATCGGCGACGAGGAGAACCGCGAGCGCTACGGTGAGCGGGACGGGAAAGGCGCGGGCGGCCAGATAGGTGTAGGCGGTCAGGCCGCAGAAGAGACCCGCCGCCACCAACCAGCCCCTCTCCGCGGTTCGCAGCCCGCGCCACAGGGCAGCAACCGTGAGCGCCTGGAGCAGGGGCTGCGTGACGGCCCGAAATCCATAACGACTGAGGACGAGGTGCCAGAAGGAGACCGCAAGGAACGCCGCAGCACCGAGCGCGATCCACAGTCCCTCATCGCGCTCGTAGAGGAGCTCGTAGACCGTCCAGACGGTCGCCGCGACGGTTGCTGTGCCGATTGAAGCTGCCGCGAGCCGGAGCGCGAAGGGCGTGATGCCCAGAACCTTCATCCACAGAGCCGCCCAGTAGAAGAACAGAACCTCCTTGCCGGTGTAGGCCGGGATGAAGATCGGTCTCCTGACACCCCTGGCAATCTCTCCAGCCAGGATGCCGTTGGCTGCCTCATCATAGTGCATACCCACGGGCAGGTCGGACAGGCGGTAGAAGCGCAGCGCGGCTGCTGCAAGACAGACAACCAGGAGGCCAACGGCGAACGTCCAGCCACGGCGGCGGCTGCTATCCATCGACATGCACCGCGGCCGATGACCGTGACGCCCAGTTCATCGGCAGAGAGGAGGAGGGTAAGAAGGAGGAAAGGAGCGGGGAGAGGCGGAGCAAGATCGTGTGAGATCTCGCGACCGAGCCCTCCGGTGGGGAAGAGACCCCCTTGACCAGACTGAGGTTGAGATGGTGGACGATTCTTGGGGGCTCGTCAGGCGATGCGGTCGGATACGGGAATATCAAGCCAGCCAATTTCCTTCACGTTCACGCGGAGGGCCAGGTCGTGCTTGCCCGGCTCCAGTGTCTCACCGGACACGTGAAGGGTGACGACGACTCCGACCGGGAAATTGAGCGGCCTGGCAGACGAGATTCGTTCTATGGGCCGGGCGTTGCCGCTTGGGGGCACGATGGTCACACGGGAGCCATCGACCTGCTCCCCATCCACCTCGAGGCCCTCCAGGCTCGTGATGGTGGCGGGTGCGATAAGGTTCTTCAGGTCGAAGGCGAAGCCTTCGTCCTCGCGCCTCAGCGAGCCCTTGACGTAGAGCTTCTTGAGCACAGTGGGTGGAATGAGTGGCATCCGGTCTCCTTTTCCTTTGCGAGGTAGTTGTAACACGAACCACGGAACTCCGCAAGTGGGGTTGGCTCGGCCGCGTCGGGGAGCCTCAGACCGAGCCCGGTGAGGGCATTGACATAGGGAAACTGCGAGCGCCAGACTTCCGAAGTCGACCGGCACGGACTTGGAGCGTCCGGCCGAGCGCGGTTGTCCGGCATGCTGGCCGCTGGAAGAAACCCCACCTGCCGAGCGCCCCTATGGCTGGATTGGAGGGCGTGGTCAGATGAGCAACAGGACCACCGCGATGACGGCCACAACGATGCTCGAGGGAACGATGCGCCGATAGATCGGTCCCCACTCCGCCTCAAAGTATACGCGCGTCAGGGAGAGGCAGAGATGGAGCGGAGAGCACATCACGCCCAGGAATCCCCCGGCCATCAGCCAAGCGGCCCATCCGGATGAGAGGGTACCCCCATCAGCGACAACCAGGGGGACGACGACGGGCAACCCGATGCTGAAGGCACCGGCGGAAAGCCCGGTGAGCAAGCCAGCGATAAAGGGGATGAAGAACGTGACCACCGGCACAGGGACGTATGGTTGAGCCAGAGCCTCGGAGACGGCGTGAACCGCGCCGCTGTTGTCCAAGACGCGACGAAAGATCAAGGCGCCGAAGAGGACACCGATCGTCGGCCAGGGAATTCGCTGACGCAGAACCACTCCCAGCTTGCCCAGTGAAATCCGATTGACTCCCATCATCAGCCCGATGGTGACGACCAGACTCAGGATCAAGGTAGCACGCTCGTCCACGGGCAGCGTCAACGACAGGACGATTACCAGCATAACGGGCCAGATGCTCACCAGCAACGGTTGAACGCTCTCGAGGCGGGAAGAAGATGGCCCATCGTCCGAGTTCTCCGAGATGCCCAACAATCCGAAGATCACCCCGCTCACCACAGCGCCTGCCGTCAGCGGCCACGTCGCGCTGGCCAGCCGCAACGGCTCCAGATTCATGAGAGCAGCCGCGAGCATGAAGGAAGGGTAGAGGGGGAAGACATACTCCCAGATATGTCGAAACCAGTAGTTGACAAACGTCTTCCGCTCCCGATCTAGACCCAGTCGGTCCCCGACCTCATCCACCATCGGCGCCGAGAACATCGCTCCGCCGACCATGGGCAGGAGCCCAATGAGCGAGGGAAGCGCTGCAATGACCAGGCGACCACTCGGGATCAGCACCTGCAGCGCCTCCACCATCCGGTGGAGGCTGGCCGTCTCGCGCAGCAACTCGCTCAGCGTCATAATGAGTACCACGGCGAGCGCCAAGCGGAGGGTGAGGATATCGACGCTGGCTAAGACGACGTCAACCCCGACCGCCGTCAGGGGATGCCCAAACAACAGACCGGTCACGACGGTAGCGAGCAGCAACACCAGACCGAGATTCCACTTGCGGCTGATAAGCAGAACGATGCCCGCGAAGACGAGAATCAGCTTGAGCAGCGGGATCAGAGCCCAGCCTCCGGATGGATGGCACCCGGGGCCGCACGTACAGAACACGAATCGCGCGTTGAGGAGTGCATGGTATCGGTGTCTGAAACGGGCATCGCAGGGAGAAGTATACACGGAAAGCCCCGGCGCGTCCAGCACGGGCACTCGTCCAGATGGCGTGTCACTGGACTCGGCCCCCTCCCGCACATCTATCGTCACCATCACACCTGACGCCCGATCTGGGAAGTAACAGGCAGACAGATGATCCTGACCTCCAATGGGTCGTGGCGGAGCCACCCCCTCCCTGCGGCACTCCTCGGCGCAGCGGCACCGGGGGTGGAAGGCACAGCCTGGTAGTGGGCTGCGCGGCCGAACACCAGCCCATGGTCGAACCAGCCCTGGTCAGCGAGCGACGCCGCGACGTACCGCTCCGTCACCAGATTGCCCAATTCGCTGGCGAAGTCGGCATCGGCCGCTGGCGTGTGAACGCTGTGAGGGCCTGGCGCCGGATGCTGCTCTCAAAGGAGTCCCCTGGCAAGCCACCGATTTCATTCGGTCAGCGTTGCCGAGGGGAGCTCGCGCCCCTCGCATCTGTTGACTTGACGCGCTGTCTGCTAACCCGGTGGAAACCTTGTCAGCGAGGCTACGAATCGACGCACGGGGACGCCTGTGGCCGTCGACGGGGAGATTACCCGAGGACATCCGACCCCCCATCGCGTCTTGTCCTACGTCCGATCTGTAGTATCATAGCCGCCACGAAGGTTTTCCGGTGCCATCTTGGCCCGCGGCCCACGACCGGCAGGATGAAGCGGCTCTCCGGTGTCGCCTCCTGGCTCCGTAACGACCAAGGGCCGGGAACGATGGGACTCCACCTCAATGCTGAGCGTTTCGCTATTGGGCGGTTTTCGCATTACAGACGACGAAACGCCCGTCCCCGGCGTCGATACACCGCGCCTCCAATCACTGCTGGCCTATCTGCTGCTGCACAGCGAGGCCTCCCAATCGCGCGCCCATCTGGCCTTTCTCTTCTGGCCTGAATCGAGCGAAGCCCAGGCCCGAGCTAACCTGCGCCACGTGCTCTATCACCTGCGCCGTGCCTTACCGGATGCAGATGCTCTCCTCCACGCGGACGTATTGACGCTGCAGTGGCGGCCGGGCGCCGCGTTCACCCTGGACGTGGCCGACTTCTATGCCGCGCTCGCGCAGGCAGAGAAGGCGCGCAGAGCGAGCGATTCGGCCCCAGCTCAAGAGGCGTTGGAGCGGGCAATAGCCCTGTACAGGGGTGACTTGCTACCCAGCTGCTACGACGACTGGATCATCCCCCACCGTGAAGAACTGCGTCAGCGCTATCTGGCCGCTCTGGAACGACTGGTTTGGATGATGGAAGAACAGCGCGACTTCCAGGCGGCCATTGTCTACGCCCGGCGCTTGTTGCGGGACGATCCCTTGCACGAGGCGACGTATCGACGTCTCATCCGCCTCCACGACCTCAACGGTAACCGCGCCGGTGCACTGCGGGTCTATCACGAATGCGCTACCGTCCTGGAGCGCGAGCTGGGTGTGGAGCCCAGTCGCCCGACTCAGGAAGCGTACGAGCGCTTGCTCGACATGGAGGCCTGGCCTCCACCAATACTCGCCTCGCCTGGCAGATCTCCGCTGGTGGAGCGAGACGAGGAATGGAGGCAGCTGCAATGGGCCTGGCGACTGGTTGCGGCAGATGGGGGATCCCATCTTGTGCTGGTGCGTGGAGAAGCGGGAATCGGCAAGACCAGACTCGCTGAGGAGCTGCTTCAGTGGGCGGATCGCCAGGGGATCACTACCGCCAATGCCTGCTGCTATGCGGCTGAGGGCGAGCTGGCCTACGCACCGGTTACCGCCTGGCTGCGGGCCCATCCGCTGCCACCTCTGGAGGATGTCTGGCTCGCGGAGGTAGCGCGGCTGCTGCCAGAGGTGTTGGGCGATCGACCGGACCTGCCTCGGCTGGGCCCACTAACCGAGGCCTGGCAGCGACAGCGCCTCTTTGAAGCACTGTCGCGCTCCGTCTTGGGCGGAAATCAGCCCCTCCTGCTGACGATCGACGACCTCCAGTGGTGCGATCGGGACACCCTGCACTGGCTCCATTTCCTGCTGCGATTCGACCCTGCTGCCCGGCTGCTGGTCATCGGCACCTACCGACCGGAGGAGGTTGGGGACAGCCATGCGCTGATGTCCCTGCTCCAAGCACTTCGTCGTGACGAACAGGTGACGGAGTTCCACCTGCGCCCACTCAGCGAGGGCGCCACGCAGGCGCTGGCGGAGGGCGTGGCCGGCAGAGAGCTGGACATGGAGACAGCTCAGTTCCTCTACCGGGAGACGGAGGGCAACCCCCTGTTCGTGGTTGAGACCCTGCGGGCTGGACTGCCCACGGGCGGCCCAAGGCTGGATGCCGCTGCGGCGCAAGGATCGCCGCACGACTATCTGTCCGGTGATCTAGCTCTCCCTCGCAAGGTGCAGCTGGTGCTTGAAGCGCGCCTGGCTCAGGTCTCGTCTTCTGCGCGGGAACGGGCGGAGCTCGCGGCCACGATCGGCCGGGAGTTCAGTTTCCAGTTACTCGCCCAGGCCAGCGATTGTGATGAAGATACACTGATCCACGAGATCGACGAGCTGTGGAAGCGGGGCATCGTGCGAGAGCGCGGCACCGACGCCTACGACTTCAGCCATGACAAGCTCCGGGAGGTGGCCTACAACTGCTTGAGCTCAGGGCGACGACGACTGCTGCATGAACGCGTGGCCCGGGCCCTGGAGACGCTCCATGCCCGAGACACGGGCCCTGTCAGCTACCAGGTGGCGACCCACTATGAACGTGCCGGTCTGCCAGGACGAGCAGTGCCCTACTACTTACGCGCGGCCGAGGTGGCACGGCAGGTCTATGCCAACGAGGACGCCATCGGGCTGCTGCAGCGTGGTCTGATGCTTCTCGAAGAAGATAGGGCAAGGACAGGAGGGGGGGAGCTCGCCTGTGAGCTTGCAGCAGATCTCTGGGAGAGGCTGGGTGACGTTCTCGAACTCACGGCACGCCACGCTGAAGCTCTGCAGGCGTACCAAGACGCCGGGGCCGACGTTCGCTGCATCGATCGAATGAGACGGGCCCGGCTCAATCGCAAGTCGGGAGCGGTCCTCTGCGAGCAGAGGCGCTATGTGGAGGCGTTGGATGCGTGCCGTCGAGCCGAGGCCACGCTGGGCAGGCAACCAGACGAGGAGAGCAGCCGCTGGTGGGAAGAATGGATTGAAGTGCAAATTCAGCAGGTTTGGGTGCACTACTGGTTGTGCCAGCTGCCAGAGATGGACGAGTTGGTGAAGAAGGTAGAGCCGGTCGTGCAGGCCCGCGAAAGCGCTGCCAGCCGCCAGCGCTTGCTGATGGTCTCCTGCATGATGCGCTTGCGGAGGGAACGGTATGCAGTATCGGACGGGATGCTGGCAAACTCGCGTGAATCGCTCGCTTTGAGCCAGGGGATGGACAGCCCGAGAATTCGGGTTGAAAGTGAGTTCGAGCTCGGATTTCTCCACCTGTGGCGGCACGAACTCAATGAGGCTGAGGAGCACCTGCAAGCCGCCCTCGAGCTGGCCGAAAGCTCCGGAATTGTGCCGATGCAAGTCCTCAGTCTAACTTATCTGACCGTGCTGTACCGCTTCCGGGATCAGCTGGATGCGGTCTTGGATTACGCAGCCCGTGCCCAGGAGGGCGCGGAGGCAGCCGAGATGCCCGACTATGTGGCTGCGGCCAGGGGTAACCAGGCGTGGCACGCCTGGCGCAGAGGGGACCTCTCCGCAGCGGAGCAACTCGGCCAGGAAGCGATTGCGCTCTGGGAACAGACGCCCCTCGTGTACCCCTTTCAATGGCAGGCCCTGTGGCCCCTGATCGCCGTGGCGCTGGCGCGAGGCCGGGAGCACGAGGCATGGGCGCATGCGCAGGCGCTGCTCGACCCTCCACAACAACGCCTGCCCGATGAACTGAGCGGCGCTCTGGAGGCAGCGATTCAGGGGAGAGTCGCCGGTGACGCGGCGGTGGCACGTTCGCACATGAATCGCGCCCTGGAATTGGCCCGCGAGATGGGCTACCTGTAGCGAAACCCAGAAGCCTCTCCTGTAGAGTAGCTGGCCCAGGCCCCTCTGATTCGCTTTTCCCCACGACAGCGCCACAGTAAGCGCCCCACCAAACGCTCTACAAACGCCCCCTCTGGTATGATGAGTGGACATCGGGCGTTCCGGCTTTCTCTCCAGTCCCTGACGGAGAAAGGGACGACGAGGTTGTCTGCACATGTACCAACGTAAGGAGGAGAACTATGAGTGCCAGCCGTTCTAAGTCTATGTGGATCTGGGTGTTGGTCCTGGCCCTTGCGGGATGTGGCGGAGACGCAGCGCCCACTGAGGCTCCGGAGCCCACTGAGCCCCCACCAGCGACTCAAGCCCCACCCCCCACCGAGACGCCATCCGCAGCGGTGACGACGCTCGAAGACGTCAAGAGCGCAGTCGTCCAGATCGAAGCGCAGGGCAGTTTCGTCGAGCCCGGCGTTGGCACCCAGATGAACGTGGCCGGTCGTGGTTCTGGCTTCATCATCGACGAATCAGGGATCGCCGTGACCAACAACCACGTCGTCACCGGGGCGGCGCTGCTCAAAGTCTGGGTGGGTGGCGAGAGCGAGCCCCGCAATGCCAAAGTCGTGGCCGTGTCCGAGTGCTCCGATCTGGCGATCATCGATATCGACGGCGACGGATTCCCCTATCTCGAATGGTACGACGGCCCAGTCTCGGCCGGTCTCGACATCTATGTGGCTGGCTTCCCGCTGGGCGACCCCGAGTACACCCTGGTTCGTGGCATCGTCGCCAAGGAGCGGGCTGACGGTGAGACAAACTGGGCTTCAGTCGACACGGTCATCCAACACGATGCAGGCGCCAACCCGGGCAACTCGGGGGGGGCGCTTGTGACAGAAGATGGAAATGTGGTGGGCATCCACTACAGGGCCCGCCGCAGCGCGGACCTGTCCGACCAGTGCTTCGCCATTGCCCGCGACGAGGCCCTCAAGGTGATCGACCAGCTGCGTGCTGGCCAGGATGTGACGTCGATCGGGGTCAACGGCGTGGCCGTGAACGACGGCGAGGGGCTCTCCGGCATCTGGGTCTCATCGGTCGAGTCGGGCTCGCCGGCCGACCAGGCCGGTATTCGCGGCGGGGACATCATCTACCGCGTCGAGGGCCTGATCCTGGCCACGGATGGTACCATGTCGGACTACTGCGACATCTTGCGCAGCCACGACCCCGGCGACGTCCTCAGTGTCGACGTGTTCCGCTTTGAGACCGGCGAGAGGCTCGAGGGGCAGCTCAACGGGCGCGAACTCGAGGTGGTATCTCTCCCCGTGGTCCCGACCCCGGCTGTGGCCGAGGGTGAGCCTACCTCTCCGGGCTATGCGGGTTATGTCCTCATTGCCGACGACTACGGACTCCTGCAGGTGGAGGTTCCCCGGGAATGGAACGATATCGACGGCGGCGCCTGGATGATGGAGGGCAGAGAGATCGGAGCAGCCGTGTCTGCCTCTACCGACCTGGTGGGCTTCAACGACACCTGGGATACGCCCGGGCTCTTCTTCGGTGCATCCAGGGTGATTATCGCGGAATACGACCTGTACAGCCTCCTCGACGCCTTCAACTTTGCCGGCGGCTGCCTGTACGATGGGCGATACGACTACGACGATGGGTACTACGTCGGATACTACGACCTGTACACCGACTGCGGCGGCGGGCTGAGCACCATCGTCAACATTGCGGCAGAGCCTGAGGACGGGTCTTTCCTCGTCTTCGTTCTTGCCCAGCTTGTCAGCGATGCCGATATGGACGCATTCGTGCGGATCGTCGACACGTTCCAGGTGGTGGGGGGGCTTCCGTAAACGGAGAGAATAGAACTCGAACTGGGGCTGACTATGGCTCAGAATCCATCCTCAGCGCAGCTGGCCTCTGTCAAACCGATGCTTATCCTGGCCTCCATCTCTCCACCCGCAGGCCTTGTTCAAGGCCAGGTGACACACAGAGCCGACCCGTCAGTCACGCAGCCCACGGTCCAAAGATGGCAGGGGCTCCCTTAGGCACGGAAGGGACGCTCAGGGCTTTGGCTCGAAGGCTGGATCCGGGCGCAACGTCGAAGGAGCATGGAGGCCAGCCGAGGGGACCAGCTGACTGGAGAATGGCCGTCCTGGCTCCCGCGACTGTCATTCTCCTTGCCGCCTGCGGGCCGTCATCACCCTTCGCGACGGTCACCCGAACAGCGGCCCCACCCACCAGTACAGTAGAGGAGACGGTTGCTCCTGATCCAACCGGGACAGAGGGCCCAACTGCCATCAGGGAAGCAACCCCAGCGGACCCCACGCGGACTCCTGCTGGTCCCCAGCTGGAGAAGCAGGATCCATCGAGGATTGCCCTGCAGGATGATGATGTGCCCGACAGGTTCAACACTCGTGCGGTCAAGGATTGGGCAGAGGTGTACCCGGATGTGCCAGAGGCGCATGAGCACGTGGTCAAGGCGCACGTCGTTGTCTACGACTATCGAGGTGGCGGGTATTATTATTGGGAGCAGATTTCCAGCGGGGTCGTCCTCTTCGGCAACGTCGAGGCTGCTCGCGATGCATACCATGCCATCGCCGCGTACATCGGGGGCGAGGTCGATTCCGGGGCACCCAGGATCGGTCAACAGAGCAGGCTGGTCGAATTGACGCAGATGAATGCCGGTCAACTCCTGTGGCAAGAAGGACATGCGGTTGCGTATGTCACCATAACGAAAGCTGCGATGCCCCCGAGTTCAGACCGGCTTCTGTCGCTGGGCCGGCTGGTCGAATCAAGAATGGCCGAAGAGGAGTGAGGGAACTCCCCCAAGGTCATTGTCCGTGAGATTCAAAACAACCCAGGTGCATACACGGAGACCGTCATGATGGGACTGACCGTGGATCCAGAGCAACCCACGCACCGCTCACACCTGTTCACGCTGCGGTTATGGCGAGAAGGCCTGGGTGGCGGGCAGACTGAACTGCGTGGCAAGGTCCAGCACGTGTCGAGCGGCGAAGCACGTTACTTCCGTGATTGGGTGGCACTGAAGGCCTTCTTGCAGGAAGTGACGCTTAGGACCGACGCTCAAACGGCTCATCCGGATGAGATACTGGATGGTGGTCCCTCTCGTTGAACCTCAGGATGACGCCGGAGGCGTACGCGAGGAGGAAGTTCTGACACCCAAGAACAACGGAAGCTTCCCAGAGGCACGTCAGACGCAATCAGGAGTCAGGCTGCTGTTGATCAGCGCGACAGCAGCCTTTTCCTTAGCATTGACGGGAGCGTGTACCTGGACGTCCGCTCCTCACCCGGGTAGGGATGGTCAAATGAGTGAACGCGAGATTGTCGAAGGCGACCTTAGCAGAGATCCGGAGACGATACCGTCTCGCGAACCAAATGACTGCTGCCCAGCTCTGGAGAGCCAGCTTCATCAGCTGACTCAGACTGATGATCCGCCACTGGTGGCCGAGCAATTGGGCTTCAGGGTGAAGGACGACAAGGTACAGGTCTTGTTTGTCCTGGCGGGGGAAGAGACAGGCTTCTTGCTGGATTACGGTGTAGAGCTGGGGTCACAGTCTGGCAATCAAGTACAGGGCTTCGCACCTTTTGACCAGCTCTGCGAGCTCGCGAATCTGGACGCGGTACTGGCAGTCCGCCCGGCCGCTCAAGCTGTGCTTCCGTAGCAGCAACAGCCCTGCCAGCGGGTAGAACGTCTGTGGCGCTCTAGTGGTGCCTGAACAGCTCAGATACTATATTCAGAAGGGGGAAAGCAAGATGGACTCGAACCTGCATGGTCATAGAGATCGCATTGTCGGTCGTGGACTCATTGCCCTGGCGGCATTAACGCTCCTGTTCGGCAACGCACAAAGCATGGGAGCGCCTATTCCCCAGCAAGACCAGCCGTTTCAGACCATATCCCTGCCGCCAGAGGCGCTCACCGGGCACCGCGATTTCATCGATCAGCCCGCGCGCGATTCAAGGAACCCCAAACTTGATTCAACCTTGGGTGACCTGGCAGGAGCTGGGGATGCCGCTGCGAAGGGGGCACTCATCAAGTCGCGGTCGCTGAGAATGTCAGGTGACCAGGTGCACGTCCAGATTGTGACGGATGGTGACAGCTTGCAGGGGGCGATTGAGGCAGTCCATGGGGCAGGCGGAGAGGTAACAAAGACCAGCAGAGACGGGAATTTGATCCAGGGATGGCTGCCCATCGATAAGCTCGAGGTTGTCGCCGCGCACGATGATATTCATCTCATCCGTCGCCCTGCGGAGGCCATCCTCTTGGAGGTTGAACGTACCGGAAGTCAAACGACAGAAGGACTGACGGTGATCAACGGCGAAGCCTGGCATGGCGCCGGTTATCGCGGTGCTGGTGTGAAGATTGGCGTCATCGATGGTGGTTTTCTGGGCTATGCAGGCCTGCTGAGCAGCGATCTTCCACCATCGGTGGATGTCAAGAACTTCGTGGATGGTGAAAGCGATGCGCAGGTCAATGGTACGACGGAGCACGGTACTGCTTGTGCTGAAATAATCCACGACATCGCACCCGAGGCAAGCCTGTACCTGGCCAAGGTCAATACCAACCTGGATCTGGCAGAGGCTGTGGCCTGGCTGAAGGACACACACCAAGTGGATATCATCTCCACCTCAATGGGTTGGTTCAACCTGACACCCGGTGACGGGACTGGGCAGTTTGAAGATCTTGTCCAGGAGGCGCGGGATGCCGGCATCCTGTGGCTCACGGCGGCTGGAAATGATCGCGAGGCCCACTGGGGTGGGCCTTTCAACAACCCCTCATATACAGCGGACGACGACAATACTCACTACTTCTCACTCACCCAGAACGTCAACTACTTCGGCCCTGGTGATGAATGGACTGCGTACCTCATCAGAGCAGGCTGGCCGATCAATGTCTACCTGCGCTGGGATGATTGGACGGACGTCGATCAGGACTACGATCTATATCTGTTTCGATTGGACGGTGCTGCATGGGTTCAGGTAGCTGCGAGTGAGAACGACCAATCCGGTGGCTATCCGTGGCCGACTGAACAGATTTCTTACGTCACAGACCAAGAAGCTGCCTACGGATTCCAGATCGTGCGGTACGATAGCGACAGAGATGTTAATCTTGAGGTGTTTGCACCAAAGGTTGCGCGTCTCGAGTACCTCTTGCACGCCCGCAGCCTGGAGAACCTGGCAGACGCGCCGTCCGCAGTGACGGTGGCAGCACTGGATGTGAGTTCTCCGTACCCTCAAGAGGTATACAGCTCTGAAGGCCCAACCAATGGATCTGGTGGTACGGCATCGGGTGGTTTCACCAAACCCGACATCGCCGCCTTTGCCAACGTGAATACCGTCAGCTATGGTACGGAAGAAGGATCGAAGTTCAACGGCACATCGTCAGCGACGCCTCACGTGGCCGGTGCCGCTGCACTGGTCTTGAGCGCTCACCCTTCGTACCCCCCTGACCAATTGCAGAGCTTCCTGGAGGACCGCGCTGTCGACATGGGCGGGGCAGGGATGGATGATATCTACGGACACGGCCGGCTGTATCTGGGAGAACCGCCCTCCACAATACCGGGTCCGGACGATACTGTCGCGGCGTTGGCGGTACAGGCGGACGGTCGGATCCTGATAGGAGGCTATTTTACGCAAGTAAATGGAGTGGAACGAAACCACATCGCCCGGCTGAACGCTGACGGCAGCCTGGACACCAGCTTCAATCCGAGTGCGAACGGCCGTGTCGACGCCCTGGCAGTCCAACCTGACGGGAAGATCTTGGTCGGGGGCGCATTCAACCAGATGAGCGGGGAGGCACGTAACCGCATCGCCCGGCTGGACTCAGATGGCAATCTGGACACCGCCTTCGACCCTGGGGCAGATGCTTACATCAATGCTATGGTAGTGCAACCGGACGGCAAGATTCTAGTTGCAGGTCCATTCACCGAGTTGGACGGGGTGACAATTCAGAGGCTCGCCCGACTGGACCCTGACGGCACCCTGGATGCCAGCTTCAATCCCGATGCGAACGACGTTGTTTGGACCCTGGCTGTACAGGCGGACGGCAAGATCCTGATAGGTGGCCGCTTCAGCGAAGTGAACGGACGGACACGCGAACGTATCGCTCGACTGCACCCCGATGGCAGCGTGGATGAGTACTTCAAACCGGACGTGGTGGGGGTCTCTGTCATGGCCTTGGCAGTGCAGGCGGACGGTGGGATCCTGATGGGAGGGACGTTCAAGGAGGTGAATGAAACGAAACAGATCGGAATTGCCCGGCTGTCCCCCGACGGCGACCTGGATGGGGATTTCCTCCCGGATGTGGTCGGCGACTATGTCAGCACACTGGCAGTACAAGTGGACGGGAAGATCCTGGTGGGGGGGCAGTTCACGGAAATAGGCGGCGGGTCAAGCAACAACATCGGCCGGCTGGAGTCCAACGGAAAGCTCGACATCGACTTCGACCTCGATGCCAGCGGTTCTGGCTCTTATGTCTTGGCCCTGGCAATGGAAGCGGATGGCAGAATCCTGGTGGGGGGCTGCTTCACCGAGGTGAACGGTCATCCACATAACTACTTCGCCCGAATCTCGAACAACACCGCTGCCGGGCAAACACTGTCCGTCTATCCCAATGGCCAAGGGATCACCTGGCTGCGTGGCGGCGCAAGCCCGGAAGTCTGGCGCGTGACCTTCGAGCTGTCCACGGATGGGATCCATTACACACCGCTCGGTGGTGCGACACGCATAGAGGGTGGCTGGCGCCTGACTGGGTTGTCACTGCCCGACGGACAGAATCTATGGATCCGCGCGCGCGGCTATGGTGGAACTGGTAAGTTCAACGGCTCTGGTTCTGTACTTGAAGCGGTCCTGAATACGATACTCGTCACAGCGCCAGCTATCACCAGCGACGACAACACAACCTTCACTGTTGGCGAAGTAGGGACCTTCACCATCACTGCAACAGGTATTCCGACCCCAGCAATCTCAGGAACCGGCGAGCTGCCTTCCGGTGTCACCTTCACCGACAACGGAGACGCCACAGCGATTCTGTCTGGCACGCCAGATGCTGGCACGGATGGTGTCTGGCCCCTGACGCTCGAAGCCAGCAACGGTGTCGACCCACATGCCACACAGTCCTTCACCCTCACAGTCGAAGACGCGGAGCAAGATGAGATGTCGTCTGTCTTTCTTCCGCTTGTTTCGAGATAGGTTAGCAACACGGTTCAGTCGGTGGCCCACTCGCCCATCAGAGAAGCTGCGCTGGCAGAGCTGGCCTCTCGCGTCCACCCATGATGGGGGCGTCAACTCAGAGCAGAGGGGGACCTCTGTGCCCGGTCCGGATCGAAGGACGGTGTGCGTCCGTACCGCTTCGGTTGGGGTCACCGAGACGAGCGTCTACTGCGTTGCCTGGCCGAGAGGGGTTGGGGCCGCGGGATGATTCGTCTCGGACGTCATCCCATGGTATCATTGGCTAACCTTCCCACGGAACAGCGGCGCGTGGAGAGACTGATATATGAGCTCTCAGCAGAGAGACGGAGACAGCGAAGGAAACAAGTCCGCACTCCGCTGAGCGGTCACCCAGACACAGCTCAAGATGGGCGGCCCGGAGGGGCGGGACCGGCGGATCCTTTAGCCAGTCGGCTGTACGGCGCAAGGAGGTCCATCAACGCAGAACCCCAAGGAGGAGAGAGTATGGTCAAGATCATCACCGACACGACGGCAGGCCTGCCGGATGAAGTCGCAAGACGATACGACATACCCGTCATTCCACAGGTGATCATTCTCGGATCTGATTCCTATCTCGAGGGACAGGAGATCGACCACGCCACATTCATGGAGCAGTTGGAGCAATCGGACGATCTGCCGAAGACCTCGGCGCCACCCCCGGAACTCTTCGCTCAGGAGTTCGAACATCTGGTGCCCGAGGGGGACCCGATCATGTGCATCCATCCCTCAAGCGAGCTGAGCGGGACGGTCCGCTCGGCCACCGTTGCAGCGGCCAAGTTCCCTGATGCCGACATCCGGGTGATCGACACCCGGGTGATCGGCAGCCCCCTGGCCACGCTGGTGACGCTGGCGGCCGAGTGGAGCGCGGAGGGCGTGGACGCCGACACGATTGAGGCACGGGTTCGGGACCTGATCCCCCGCTGTCGTATCTACTTCCTGGTGGCAACGCTCGAATACCTGGCCAAAGGCGGGCGCATCGGTGGCGCGGCCGCCCTGCTGGGGAGCGTGCTGCGGGTGAAGCCGATCCTCACGCTGCGAGACGGACGCGCGGATCAGCTCGAACGGACCCGAACGCAGGGGCGGGCTATCGCCCGTCTGAAGGAGCTGGTGCTGGAGCAGATCCCGGGGGATGGGAGCGGTCACCTCTCCGTGATGCACGCATCTGCCCCCGACGAGGCACGCGCCCTGGCAGAGGACCTGCGCGCCAGCCTGGACCTCCCTTCCGTGCCAATCCTGGACGTGCCGCCCGCCATCGTCACGCACGCCGGGCCCGGCGTGCTGGCGGTGGCCTTCTTCGTCGCCGATTAGCCGAGCGGAGCGAACATGCCTATCCGAAAGATCGACACCTCCCAAGCTCAAGACGTGCGGCAATTCATCAACTTTCCGTTTGAACTGTATGGCGACTGCCCTCAGTGGGTGCCGCCACTCGTGCCAGATATGAAGCTGGCCCTGAATCGGGACCGGTATCCCTTCTATCGCCATTCGGAAGCTGACTTCTTCGTCGCCGAGGAGGGGGACCGGACGCTGGGTCGCATCACGGCGATCCACAACCGACGGTACAATGAGTATCACGGCTGCCGTACCGCGTTCTTCTACTACTTCGAGGTGGTACAGGATTTTGAGGTGGCCCGCGCCCTGTTCAACGCCGTCTTCGAATGGGCTCTGGATCGTGGTCTGGATGAGGTGGTGGGCCCTCGCGGGCTCCTGCGAGCCGACGGGCATGGGCTGCTCGTGGAGGGCTTCGAACATCGACCGGCCATGGGCATCCCATACAACCCTCCCTACTATGCCTCTTTCCTGGAAGAGCTGGGATTCGAGAAAGAGATCGACTTCCTGTCCGCCCACCTGAGCGGGAAGTACGACCTCCCGCCGCGCTTCTACGATATCGCCGAGAAGGTCAAGGAGCGCCGCGGGTTCCGGGTGAAATCGTTCACCAGCAAGCGCGAACTGCGCAGATGGGTGCCGGGGGTCCAGCGCGTGAACAATGAAGCCTTCACCGACGGTTGGGGCTACTTCCCCATCGACGAGGCCGAGGCCAGCGCCATCGCCGATCGCATGCTGCTGGCCGCAGATCCCCGGCTGATCAAGCTGGTGATGAAGGGGGAGAAGGTGGTAGGCTTCGTCATCGGATACCCGGACGTCTCGGCGGGGATCCAGCGAGCGAACGGTCGGCTCTGGCCGTTCGGCTGGATACACATCCTCCTCGAGTTCAAGCGCACGAAGTGGGTCAACTTCAACGGCGTGGGGCTGCTTCCGGAGCATCAGGGGGTGGGGGCGAACGCCGTGCTGTACACCGAGTTGGCGAAGAGCACGTTGGAGTTCGGCTTCGAACACGCAGACCTAGTCCAGGTGGCAGATACCAACATCGAAAGCTTGGGCGAGGTGGCGGCTGTGGGCGGGGAGTGGTACAAGCGCCACCGCACCCACCGGCGGGGACTACAGGAAGCTCACATGAAGCAGACACAATAATGGCATCTGGACTCTCGGATAACGAGGCTGTGGCTGCAAGACCTGCCAGCCCTGGCGACGAGACGCTGTCCCTCTGGACGAAGGTGGTCTACGGCAGCGGCGACTGGTCGTTGGCGAGCTTCGGCACGCTACGTCAGATCTTCTACGCCATCTTCCTGACCGATGCGGTGGGATTGGAACCGCGTCTGGCATCAATAGCCGCCTTGCTGGGCGTCATCTGGGACGCGATCAATGACCCTCTCGTGGGAGCGCTGAGCGATCGGGTCAGCACGCGCTGGGGTCGCCGGCGGCCCTTCTTGCTGCTGTTCTCCATCCCCTTCGGCATCGGGTTCCTGCTTCTCTGGTGGGCACCCCCTTGGCAGAGCCAGCTGGGATTGACGGTGCACATCACACTGGCCTACATGATCAGCGACACCCTGCAGACCCTGGTCTCGGTGCCATTCTATGCGCTGACGCCGGAGATCACGCCTGACTATGACGAGAGAACGGCGCTCACCGGCTATCGGATGCTCTTCAACCTGCTGGCATCCCTGGCAACAGCGGTCTCGGCGCCACTGATCGTGGACGGAGCGCTGAGGGCGGGCTTGACGCTGCGCCAGGGCTACCTCACGGTCGCGGCGTTGTTCGGGGGATTGGCAGCAGTGCCTTTCATCGTGATGTTCTTCGTCGTCCGAGAGCGCTTCGATCAGCGGGGGGCGAGGTCGTCGAGTTTCCGGTCGGTCGCCCGCACCGCCTGGAGAAACGTGCCATTCCGCTTCGCCACGGGCATCTACGTCCTGAACTGGATCACGTTTGACCTGGTGGCCCTGATGCTGCCGTTCATGCTGACGTATTGGGTTGCCGGCGGGGATCTGCTGGCCACGGCGACCCTCTTCGGGGCAGAAGTCGCGCTGGAGTCCGCGGTGCTGGGTCTGATGTTGATCACGGCGGTTGCGGCGCTCCCCGTCTGGACCTGGCTAGCACAGAGACTGAGCAAGCGCATCGCCTACGTGATGGGGATGAGCTTCTGGGCCGTCGTCCAGATGTTGGTGATCTTCGTGCAGCCGGGTCAGGTCACGTTCATCCTGGTGCTGGCGATTCTGGCCGGCCTCAGCGTCTCCACGGCGCACGTCCTGCCCGACGCGATATTCCCCGACGTGATCGAGTGGGACGAGCTGCGCACGAGACGCCGCCACGAGGGCGTCTACTACGGGGCAAAGAACTTCATCCGCAAGCTGGCCGGCGCAGTGGCCATCTTCTTGGGGCTTCAGGCGCTCGGCTGGTTCGGCTATCAAGCGCCGCCCGAATCCGCCACGCAGTTCAGCCAGTCGACCGCGACTCTGTGGGCGATTCGGGTGATGACGGGGCCGATAGGCGCGGCACTTCTGATCGGTGCCATCACAGTCGCCTGGTTCTACCCCATCACACGGCTCCGTCACGCCCGGATGCGGCGCCTTCTGATCCGTCAGCGGCAGCGCGACATGCAGGCTCACGAGAGGCCGTGACGGGCCCCGCACCATGCGGCCCGCACGGGCTCCGGCTCACGAGCGGACGGCTCGAGCGATGGCGGCGATGTGCTCCGGGGTTGAACCGCAGCAGCCGCCGACGATTCTGGCCCTCAGATCCACGAACTTGCGTGCGTAGGCGGCCATGTCCTCCGGGGTCGCATCGTAGACGACCTCATCCTCGACCATCCGGGGCTTGCCGGCGTTTGGCTTGACGATGAGCGGCGTCCGGGGCGCGACCTCGCGCATCGCCTGTACCGCGCCCAGCGTCATATCGAGGGTCGCGCCGCAGTTGCCGCCGAGGGCGTCGACACCCAGCTCGAGAAGCGCCTCGGCTGCCTCCTCTGGACGCACCCCCATGTTGGTCCGCCCATGGCTATCAAAGGAGAGCGTCGCAGTTACGGGCGTACCCTCCCCCGCCTGCAGGGCCCCCTCCACAGCCGCCCTCACTTCCTCCAGGGCAGCCATCGTCTCGATGTAGAGGACGTCCACACCGGCATCGGCCAACGCCTCGGCCTGCTCGGCGAAGATGTCGACGGCTTCCTCGTAGCTCAACCGACCAAGGGGGGCCAGAAACTCGCCCGTGGGACCGATATCGCCAGCCACAAGTCCGTCCCGGCCAGCGGCCTCCCGGGCGATCTCCACAGCCCGCCGGTTGATCTCGCCCAGGCGGTCGCCGAGCCCACTCCGTTCCAGCCGCGGCCGGGTGGCGCCGAACGTGCAGGTGAGGATCAGATCCGCTCCCGCCTCGACGTAGGCTTGGTGGACCCGGACCACGGCCTCAGGTCTCTCCAGCAGCCAGCCTTCGGGAGGCGTGCCAGGGGGGAGGCCCGCCTCCTGCAGCATCGTGCCCATGGCACCATCGGCAACGATGACGTCGCCGGACCGTAAACGGCTCAGAAAGTGATCTCGCATCACGCTGGCTCCTCCAAACTGACCACGGGCAGTGTGAGCAGGGCGTGGGGCACGATGAGTACCTCAAGATCCCGTCCAAGATCCTCCGCGGCCCACTCCAGCGCCTGCTCCACGGTCTCCGCCGGCTTCATCTTGCAGGCGGCGACCACCTCGGGGCACTCGCTGCCCACAATGATCACATTCGCTTTCTCCAACACCTTCGCCATGACAAAGGCACGCTGCTGTCCAGGTGGATAGCCGTGCTCACGCGCGTCGCAGAGAATACCCTGAACGTCGGGAGCATCTCGCATCGCTTCGAGGAAGCGTTGTTCGCCCACTCCCTCCCCCGCCCCCTCCTCACACGGGGCAGGGACAATGACGGTCCCTCCGGGCTTTACCACCGGCGTCGGCGCGAAGAAAAGATAAGAGGCTGCCCGGCTGGCCTGATAGAGATTGGCGTCCTTGGGATACCCCACCCCACCGATGACCGCGTCGTATTGGTGAGGGATCGGTACCTCGTAGATCGAGCGAGCGAAACCCACCAGCTGCCGATGCGTCTCCACCGGCTCCCCGCCCTTGACACACACCGCCCGCTTTTCGTCGTCCAAGACCACGTTGAGGATGAAGTCCAATCCTGCGCGGTCCGCCGCCTCCGTGATCGCCTCGTGGAAAGGGTTCCCCTCGATGCGCCCCAGCCGAGTGGCGGGATGGTCGACGAAACCGGGTCCATGGGTATATGCGATGAGCTCCTCTCCCGCCGCCCCCACGGCCACGGTCTTCCGCCCACCGGAGTAGCCAGCGTACTGGTGCGGCTCCACCAGCCCGGTGGCGATCAGCAGGTCGGCGTGCACGGCTGCACGATGCGCGGACACGGGCACGCCCCCCCGGGTGGTGCCGAGATCGACGAGGGCCTCGTCGTTCCGTGGCTCGTTGTCGATCACCCGATAGCGCTCGACCACGTCTGGGCCCAGCTTGACCACCTTCTCCTCGTCTGTGGAGGGCCGGTGCATGCCGATGCCGCAGAGGAGTGTGATGTCGTCGTCACGCACGCCGGCGATCTCCAGCTCTCGCAGGAGGGCCGGGACCAGCACGTGGTCGGGGCTGGCACGGGTGATGTCCGTGAACACGATACAGACGCGGTCGCCGGAGCGCGCCAACTCGCGGAGCGGCGGCGATTCAATGGGATGGGCCAGAGCCTCCTGGACAGCCGCCTCGAGATCATCCAGGGGCTGTGCCGGCTTGGAGACCACGACCGTCCCTTTCATGCCGAGAGGGAGTTCGAAGGTCAGGGTCGAGCGACCGTATGGGATTTCGTACTTGCGGCCTTGGTTTGTCTTCATGAAGAAATACCCTCACCCTAACCCTCTCCCTGAGAGGGAGAGGGCATTCGGCTCCTCTTCTGAGAGAGGGGGGACTTGGCTCCTCTCCCCTGCCGGATTTCGCTGGATATCGGGCCGGGCGTCACAACAGGGAAGGTTGCTCCGACCGATCGTAGGGGAGATCGAGGTGCCTGTACGCTCGGATGGTGGCCACGCGTCCCCGGGGCGTGCGGTCCAGGAAGCCCAGACGAAGCAGGTACGGTTCGATGACGTCCATGATGGTGTCCGGCTCCTCGCTTACTGCGGCGGCGATGGTGTCGAGACCAACCGGTCCTCCGTCGAACTTGTCGATGATGGTCCAGAGCACGCGCCGGTCCACATCGTCCAGTCCTTTCTGATCCACGTTCAACATCTCGAGGGCCTCGCAGGCGACGTCGGCGCTGACGTGGCCATCAGCCCGGACCTGGGCGAAATCGCGGACGCGTTTCAGGAGCCGGAGAGCCACCCGAGGCGTCCCTCGGCCACGCCTGGCGATTTCAGCTGCGCCGCTCTGGTCGATCTCCACCTCCAGGACACCGGCGGCACGCCGCACGATGGTGGTCAACGCTGCTTGATCGTAGAAATCCACGCGGAACGTGGCACCGAAGCGCGATCTCAGCGGCGCGGTCAGCAGCGCGAGGCGTGTGGTAGCCCCTACAACGGTGAAGCGAGGGAGATTGAGCCGGATCGAGCGTGCGCTAGGTCCCTTGCCGATGACGAAATCAAGCGCGAAGTCCTCCATCGCCGGATAGAGGATCTCCTCCACCGCGCGACCGAGGCGATGGACTTCGTCAATGAAGAAGACCTCCTTATGTCGAAGGTTGCTGAGGATGGCTGCCAGGTCCCCGGTCCGCTCGATCGCTGGTCCGGAGGTCACGCGAATAGGCACGTCCATCTCGTTGGCGATGATATGGGCCAGGGTCGTCTTCCCCAGCCCGGGGGGCCCGTAGAGCAACACGTGATCGATCGCCTCGTCACGCTTCTGAGCCGCTTGAATGAGGATCGACAGATTGGCGCAGACATGGTCCTGCCCGATCAGATCCTGGAGACGCTGCGGACGCAGAGCTTGGTCGAGGACGAACTCGTCGTCTTCGGGCTCCGGTGAGATTATCCTCTCGTCCATGCTGGACGGTATTATACTAGGAACGGTCGAGATGGAAAGCGGTCCTTTGACAAGGCACGGATGGGAGAGTAGAATGGGCGCACTATTCTCTAGGAGGTGAACGATGACACCCCAAGCACACGTCTCAGCCCACCCACTGGTGAAGCACAAGATGGGCCTGCTGCGTGACCAGCGCACCGATCCAAAGAAGTTCCGCGAGCTGCTGCGGGAGATCTCGGTCCTGCTGACCTATGAGGCCACGGCTGATCTGGCCACAGAAGAGGTTTCGGTCATCACGCCCTTGGGGCAATCGAACGAACATCGCCTGGTGGAGCGGGTCGGGTTGGTCCCCATTCTCCGCGCCGGGCTGGGCATGGTTGAGGGCGTGTGGAACTCGATACCAAACGCCGAGGTGTGGCACATCGGGCTACGGCGAGACGAGCAGACGCTTCAGCCAATCGAATACTACGCCCGCCTGCCCGTCAGCCCAACGGTGGACGTGTGCCTCGTCCTCGATCCCATGCTGGCTACCGGCGGATCAGCGACAGCGGCGATGGACATCCTGAAGGAGTGGGGAACCAGACGTATCAAGTTCGTGGGGGTCATCGCCTCGACCGAGGGGATACGGCGCCTGTCAGACGCCCATCCTGATGTCCCGCTGTTCCTCGCCGCCGTGGATGAGCAGCTCAACGATGAGGGGTTGATCGTCCCAGGCCTGGGAGACGCCGGCGATCGGCTCTTCGGCACCGGATGACGGCTGTGGCCGTGCACAAACCCGCGTAGACCATTCGAATTATCCTCACATGCCTCTCTACCAGTACGCCCTCATCTTCGGCACCTCGGTTGGCCTGGCCGCACTGATGGCCCCCATCGCCGGGCGCCTGGCCAGGCGATTCGATATCGTGGACCACCCGGGAGGGCGCCGACGTCACACAGGCGCCGTTCCGCGCCTGGGCGGCGTGGCCGTGTTCGTGGCATTCAGTGCGGCTGTCGGCGTGGCTGCGTGGCGAGGGACCCTGACGGCAGGCTACGGTTCGAACGACATCCTCCGCCTCAAGGGGCTCTTGATCGGCGGTGCAGCGGCGTTCCTGTTCGGTCTGGTGGACGATCGCTTCAACCTCTCCCCCTGGCCGCAGTTCGCCTTCCAGTTCACCCTCTCGCTGGTGGCGTTGGCCACCCTGCTCTGGCTGGAGCGCTTCACCCTGCCCTTCTTCGGCACCATCAAGCTGAACGACTACCCATGGGGCCCGCTTGTCTACGTTCCGCTGACGACCCTGTGGGTGATGGGCATGATCAACACGGTCAACTGGCTGGACGGGCTCGACGGGCTCGCCGCTGGGGTGGGAGCGATCCTCTGTCTGGTCCTGGCAATCCACATGCGCTATCGCGCGGCCCAGCCCCAGGCCAGCGCCGCGCTTCTGCCGGTGGCGCTGATGGGCGCGTTGGTAGGGTTCCTCCCGTTCAACATTGCGCCGGCGAGGATTTTCATGGGAAGCACGGGGGCCTTCTTCCTGGGCTATGCGCTGGCCGCCCTGGGTCTGATCGCCGGAGGGCGGACGGCAACAGTGCTGATGGTCATGGGACTGCCCATCGTCGACGTTGCCTGGCAGATCTTCGACCGGGTACGCCACAAGCGCTCACCGGTCCAGGGGGATCGGGGCCATCTCCATTATCGCCTGCGCGATCTGGGTCTCTCAAAGCGAGCGATCGTCTTCGTCTATTGGACCTTCTGCGCTGGGTTCGGATTGCTGGCGCTGGTCGCAGCCCCGTGGCAGAAGCTGGTGGCACTGGTGAGCATCGGTGTCATCGTGATCCTCACCCTCGTCTTCCTGTCCCACACGGACAAAGGGAACTAGACGTCCGCCCGCACCCCTCTCAGGCTCATCTTCCTGCAGGGACCAGGGCCGAGCGACTACAGAGGCTCAAATCGGGCCGTGAAGTGGCGCAGGAGCTTTGGCGCGTACGTGTAGCGCAGGCCACTGATCTCCTCCCGGTTCTGGTACAGGTGCCTGCACGTCTCCGCGACGTAGTCGAGGTGAGCTTGCGTGTAGACGCGCCGTGGAATGGCCAGACGGACCAACTCCAACTCCGGGTAGATGATCTCGCCGGTGCGAGAGTCCTCCCGAGCGAACATGACGCTGCCAATCTCCACACTCCGAATCCCGCCCTGAAGGTAGAGGGCGCAGACGAGTGCCTGGCCAGGCAGGTGCCCCTGGGGGATGTGCGGTAGGAAGCGCTTGGCGTCGAGGTAGACGGCGTGTCCACCCGGGGGCTCGAGAATGGGGATGCCCTCCTCGCTCAGGCGATCGGCCAGATACTTGGTGTGGGCAATGCGGTAAGCCAGGTAGTCCTCGTCGAGACCCTCCCATAGCCCACGCGCGACGGCCTCCAGGTCGCGTCCGGCCAGGCCACCGTAGGTGGGGAAGCCCTCGCGGATGATCAGCTCCTGGCGGGCTTGTTCGAAGAGCCACTCATCGTTCATGGCGAGGAATCCACCGATATTGACCAGGGCATCTTTCTTCGCCGACATCGTGCACCCATCCGCGTAGGAGAACATCTCCCGAGCGATCTCGAGGACGGGCGTCTCGGCGTACTCGGGATCGCGCAGCTTGATGAAGTAGGCGTTCTCAGCATAGCGGCAGGCATCGAGAAAGAAGGGGATGCCGTAGCGATGGAGGATCTCGGCGGTGGCGCGGATATTCGCCATCGAAACGGGCTGCCCCCCGCCAGAGTTGTTCGTGATCGTGAGCATTCCCAACGGGATGGCCTCGGGCCCGGTCTCCTCAATGAAAGCCTCGAGCTTCTCCAGGTCTATGTTCCCTTTGAACGCGGCGTGCTTGGTGGGATCGAGGCCCTCGTCAGCGACGAGGTCGACCGGCTCGCCTCCCTGGGCGATGACGTTGGCCTGGGTGGTGTCGAAGTGCATGTTGCTGGGCACCCGGTCGCCCGACTCCACCATGCACGCGAAAAGGACGTTCTCGGCCGCCCGACCTTGATGGGTGGGCAGAAAACGGCGAAAGCCGGTGATGGATGCGACGGCCTCCTCCAGGTTCAAGAAGTTCCGACAGCCCGCATAGCTCTCGTCGCCAATCATCATCCCTGCCCACTGACTATCGGACATGGCGGCTGTGCCGGAATCGGTCAAGAGGTCGATATAGATATCCTCGGCCCGCACGGCGAAGAGATTGTAGCCCGACGTGCTCAGAATCCCCTCTCGCTCCTCGGGCGTCGTCCTGCGGATCGGCTCCACGACCTTGATCTTGAACGGTTCGATGGGAAACTCGGCCACGATGGTCTCCTTTCTTCTGCCAGCTGGTGGCGCCTGTCGAGTGGCTCATAGTGTACTACCGTTCATCAGGTTGGGCAATTGACAGGCCCGCCATTCTCGTTTAGAATACCTCATTGTCATCGACGATCTGAGTGCAACCGGCCACAGCGCAAGACATAGGACGTGAACTGGAACCCTGGTTTGCCACCAGTTCGGTCTTGTCTGTTGTGCCTGGCGTATACAGACTAGATGTAAGGAGTCACTGTCTACATGGTGTCAACGAAGGACTATCATACTGAACAATTGCGGAACGTTGTTCTGCTCGGTCACGGCAGCTCCGGGAAAACCTCTCTTGCGGAGGCGATGGTGTACTCCAGTGGTGCAATCAACCGCATGGGAAGCGTGGAGGATGGCACCACCGTCTCCGACTACGACGAAGAGGAAAGACGCCGCCACATCTCCCTCAACCTGGCCCTGGTTCCCGTTGAATGGCAAGGGCATAAGATCAACGTGATTGACACCCCCGGCTACACGGACTTCGTCGGGGAGGTCAAGAGCGCAGTGCGAGTAGCGGATGGAGCGCTGGTTGTGGTAGATGCCGTGTCCGGGGTCGAGGTGGGAACCGAGCTGGTGTGGAAATTCGCTGACGAGCAGAACCTCCCGCGTATGATCGTGGTCAACAAGATCAATCGAGAGAATGTCCACCTTGACCACATCATGGAAGAACTTGAGGAGAGCTTTGGGGAGAACTTCATCCTCACCCACCTGCCGATTGGAACCGCAGAGAAATGCACCGGCGTGGTCGATCTGGTGAACATGCGAGCGCTGCTGGGCACAGAAGGAAAGGTGGCGGATATCCCCAGCGACATGGCCGATCAGGCAGAGGATGCGCGGGTTCAACTGATCGAGGCTGCGGCCGAGGCGGATGATGAGCTGATCATGAAGTACCTCGAGGGGGAGAGCCTTTCCGAGGAGGAGATCCAGCGCGGGCTTCGAAGGGCAATCCTGGAGGGTGCGACCGTGCCGGTGATGGTCACAGCAGCTACGGAGAACATCGGGACGAAGGCCCTGCTCGATGCCGTGGTCAACTACGCTCCATCTCCTGCGGATCGAGAACCAGTCACGGCGGAAGGCCCCTCCGGGGATGAGGAGATCAGACCGGATGAAGACGGTCCGCTGACCGCGCTGGTCTTCAAGACGACGGCCGACCCCTACGTGGGCAAGCTGACCTACTTCCGGGTCTACCGCGGCGTCATGCGATCGGACACCCGCGTGTACAATAGCCGGGCTGATGAAGAGGAGCGACTCGGCCAGCTATATGTGATGCGCGGGAAGGAGCAAATCAGCGTGCCCCACCTCCGACCTGGAGACATCGGCGCAGTCGCGAAGCTAGCCAACACGCTGACCGGCGACACGCTGTGCGACGAGGACCATCCCGTGACGTTGCCAGGGCCGGTCTTCCCGTCGCCCGTTTACAGTGTGGCCGTCTCGCCAAAGAGCAAGGCCGATCAGGCGAAGCTCGGCCCCACCATGAGCCGAATCTGCGAAGAAGATCCGACGCTCCAGTGGCACCAAGAGCCGAGCACGAAGCAGATGCTCCTTCAGGGAATGGGTGGAGCCCACCTGGACATCGCCATCCAACGCATGTCGAATCGATTCGACGTGGAAGTAGAGACGTCGACGCCGAAGGTGCCCTATCGGGAGACGGTCACGCGCACCTATGCCGACCAGTATCGCCACAAGAAACAGACCGGCGGTGCTGGTCAGTTCGCCGAGGTCCACCTGAGGGTCGAGCCACTGCCCCGCGGCGCCGGCTTCGAGTATGAGTGGAAGGTAAGCGGAGGTGCCATATCCACCGGGTTTCAGGGCTCGATCGAAAAGGGGATCAGGCAGGTGATAGAGCAGGGCGTCATCGCTGGGTATCCCGTGGTGGATCTTCGGGCCACCGTCTACGATGGCAAGGAGCACCCGGTCGACTCGAAGGACATCGCCTTCCAGATTGCGGGGCGTGAGGTGTTCAAGAAGGTCGTCCGAGGTGCCGGGCCGGTGCTCCTTGAGCCGATATACAAGGTATCGGTCACCGTGCCGGAGGAGTACACCGGTGACATCATCGGGGACCTGAACACGAGGCGGGCCCAGGTCCAGGGGATGGACCAGAGCGCTGGAAAGACCGTCATAAACGCGCTGGTCCCGTTCGCCGAGATGCAGCGGTATGCCACGGACTTGCGAAGCTTGACCCAGGGTCGCGGGCTCTACTCGATGGCGTTCGATCACTACGAACAGGTGCCCTCGCACCTGACGGAGGAGATCGTGGAGGCGCACCAACGGGAGCAAAGCTCCTAGCAGCCGCACACGTTTGCCCAGCAACTTGGAGAGGACACGAGGCTCGCTTCTTCCGTTCTCGGAGCGGGTCTCTGTTGTTTGTCCGTACGATGGCAAGATTCCGATGAGAAACGCGAACCGGGCGATCTCCCTGTCCATCACAGGCGTGTGGGTCATCGCTGCCTACATCGCGGCGCAGATGATGGCCGATGTCCTCAGCCTCAAGATCGCCACCGTGGCGGGGTTCAGCATCGATGCCGGCACGTTCATCTACCCGTTCACGTTCACGCTGCGCGATCTGGTCCATAAGCTCCTGGGGCGATCGGCCGCTCGGGCGGTCATTCTGGCCGCTGGCGTCATCAATCTGGTGATGGCGCTACTCTTTCGCTTCGCGGCCTGGCTGCCGCCCGATCCGGATTGGCCGCTTCAGGGCGAGTTCGCCGCCGTGCTCAGCCCGGTCTGGCGGATCGTGATCGCTTCTATCGCGGCCGAGCTCTTCAGCGAGCTCGCGGACACGGAGGTCTATCACCTGTGGGTGAACCGGGTGACGCGACGCTGGGAGTGGACACGGGTGCTGGTCAGCAACGCAGTCAGCGTGCCTCTCGACAGCCTCATCTTCAGTTGGGGTGCTTTCGGGGGGCGATACGCGGGCGCAACGGTGTGGTCGATCTTCCTGTCCAACATCATCGTGAAGGGTGTGGTGACGTTGGTCAGCCTGCCGGGCATCTATCTGGTGCCTGAGGGTGGCAGAAACGGAGCGTGAGGCACGCTCAACCCGGGCCGTCGGCGTCTGGGGTTCGGCAATCCCGCCGGTCGAATACGTTAGCTGAGGTTCACATTACCTATGTCCACCACTGCCAACCACGATCTCTCGGATCCGTACGCCGTCCCCGAAGGCCACAGATCGGGCTTCGTCGCGGTGATCGGCCGGCCCAACGTGGGCAAGTCCACGCTGATGAACCGATACGTGGGCGAGAAGGTGGCCATCGTCTCGTCAAAGCCGCAGACCACGCGCAGCCGCGTTCTGGGCATTCTGACCCAAGAAGACCTCCAGGTGATCTTCGTGGATACCCCAGGAATCCATCGTCCTCTTCACAGGCTGGGGGAACTCATGGTCGACACCGCCGTCAACGTCATCCCCGACGCAGACGTCGTGTTGTTCATGGTGGATGTGTCGGTACCGCCGACAGAAGAGGACCACATGATCGCGGATATCCTCGAGCAGCGGGCGGGTGCACCGATCATTCTGGTGCTGAACAAGATGGACCTTCTGTCGCCAGAGAAGGTCAGGGTCCGTACGGAGGCCTACTGGGAGCTCGCTCCCTTCCACGAGGACTGGATGATGACTGTGGCCACACAGGGAGCGAATCTGGGTGAGCTGCTGGAAAAGATTGTGGTCCGGCTCCCAGAGGGCCCGCGTTACTATCCACGAGAGTACATCACCGACCAGACCGAGCGCGAGATCGTCGCCGAACTGATTCGAGAGCAGGTCCTCCGCCATACCTACCAGGAAGTCCCACACTCAGTCGCCGTACTGGTGGAGGAGTTCAAGGAGCGGGCGCAGAACGTGACGTACATCGGAGCCAGCATCTTCGTCGAGAAGGATTCGCAGAAGGGGATCATCATCGGGCGGAGAGGACGCATGATCCGTCAGATCGGATCGGACGCGCGCCGGGCCATTGAGCGCCTGGTCGGGGGCAAGGTCTATCTCGATCTGTGGGTGAAGGTGCGCAAGAAATGGCGAGAGGACGAACAGCAGCTGGATCGTCTGGGGTTCAAGAGCCCGTAGTCAGGGCAGCTTGAACTCTGTCCTCGTCTGTGGTATAGTCGTCCTGTGGAGCCTGCGACGAAGCGCGTCGACCGGCGGGGAGGAATGCACCTATGAAGCGATCTCACCTACTGCTCCTGACCACTGTGGCAACCATCGCTTTGCTGCTGGTGCTCATCTCTGCCGTTCCCAGACACTCAGATCCTGCGTGGGCCGCACCCCGTCTCACCCACGATTCCCTCGACGAGCTCCTGAGGCTGAGCTTCTCCCCTCTGTATCAGGCGGAGGAAATCAGCTGCACGCTCACGACCACCACGACGGACAGCCTGAACAACAGCAACGCCTGCCCCGTGGGCGAGGATCCAAGCGTGTGCATCAATCGGGCGGTGACTTTGGCCAATTACGATGACCTGGCGCTGGTCGCCAAGACAACCGTGCCAGAAGGCCAGGAGAAAGAGGTCCCGGTTCACACGGATTGGTTCCGGCTCGACAACGCACAGGTTGGCGCGGTGTATACGGTGGAAGCCCTTCCCAACAGGACGACAAACTACAGCCTCGGCATCGTCGTCTACGACCGCGACCTGACGAAGATCATCACAGACGCAGACCCCGTGGATAACAACCGGGCCAAGGTCACCCTCAAGCCGGAGAGCCAGGGTCCTTATTTCTTCCAGGTGTTCCAGATCACTCCATCTTGTACCGGAAGGACGTACGATCTCGACGCCTCCGTGACCGGGCCAACCGCGACACCCACGCCGACAGAGGCTCCGGTCGCTGGCGAGGACGGTTACGAACCGAATGATAGCTTTGCCCAGGCGCCGACGCTGCCCATCCAGGTGCCGCTTATCCTGGAGCTGACGTTCCATTCGGCACAGGACAGCGATTTCTTCCAGTTCTACACGAAGAGCGATAGATGGTATCAGGCCTCGACGAGCGACCTCAACCGCGTCGACACGGTGCTGGAGATCTACGATAGAGATCAGAAGAGGATCGAGAGGGACGACGACAGCGCCGGAGGCCTTGCGTCCCGGGCCAGCTGGAAGGCGGACTACGATGGATACTACTTCGTTGTGGTCCGAAACAACGTCGATTCCAGCGGCAGCTACAACCTGACGATCGATGAAGTCGCCGCCCCCACGCCGGGCCCGTCTCCTACAGCCCCAACCCCACGCACCAGCGCCGACGATTGTGAGCCAAACCCCGACTTCGAGCATGCATGTATCATCCCCCTGGGAAAGTACCAGACCTTCAATCTGGTACCCGCCTTCGGCGAAGGGCCGGACAACGACTTCTACAAGGTCTGGATCAAGGCCGGTCTCCATTACCGGTGTGAGACGTCAGATCTGGCGCCGGGCGTAGATCCGAACATGATTATGTTTAGAGGTCCGTCGTGGGACGCCGCCATCGCGGGGAACGACGACGTCGAGCCCTGTGACTTCAACAGCGCCCTGAGCTTCTTCGCCGACTATACGGGTTGGCTGTATGTGCTCATCGGCACGGGCGATCGCACGCCCAGCGACGTATCGGAGAGCAGCTACACGCTGCGCTGCGACAAGAGCACGACGCCTTTCCTGGCAACCGGTACGCCCAGACCAACGTCAGATGCTTCGGGTAAGCTGCCATCACCGGTGCCGACTAGGAGCCCCACGCCGGGCACGCCAACTCCGACGGGCACGCGTACACCAACGCCCACCCCCACGGAGCCTGGATCCCCCATCGCCACGCCCGCATCGGAAGCCCAGGCCGTGTCCGTGCGGCCGATGGCCACACCGGTACCGGCTGAGACACCCCGTCCTCGCTTCGTGGCGATCCGTCTCCTCGTCTACTACGACGCCAACGGGGATGGTCAGCGAGGTGCAGGCGAGGGGATCGCCGGCATGTCTGCGCGGGCCAACGAGGTGGCAACGAACGAGTTGCTTGCTCAGGACTACACAGACTCCCAGGGCAGCCTGACCTTCAGCGTCTCAGCGCAGGGACCGGTGCGCCTCGCCGTTCCCTATCTGGGCGTAAGCCACCTGGTCGTGGGTGAAGAGGCCGATATCCAGGTTCGCATTCCACCCCGATCAGGTATCGGAGGAGCCCCCTGATGGACGGGCCCATTCCTGGAGCACAGAGAACGCCGGAGCCCCGCTCGCCAAAGAGCCGTGAAGAGTTGATTCTCTCCATCGCGGGGGGCGCGATCCTGTTGTTTGCCGCCGTCGCCATCATCGTCTTCCTTGGGCTGAGGGGATCGGAAGAGGGGAATGCGGATGAACCGCCCTCAACGGATGAGGTGGAGATGACGTCGACATCCCCCAGCTCTCCCCTGCCAACCCCGAGCTGCGAGACACTCATCAGCAGCGGCAACGTCGAGGTGAGCGTAGCCCATCCTGTCTCGGCGACGATCAAGGGTGCCCAATTCGCCGTGGAGACAATCGTGCCCGAACAGGACGCCTGGAACTACCCGGCGGATCGATCGGACGTAGCGGTGTGGGTCTGCGGAACGGTGGTGAACTACGCCATCGCCCTGGAGCCGACGCCAGAGAACGAGGGGTTGATGACGAGTCTGACTCCGGGTGAGAGGATCAGGCTCCAACTGGCGAATGGCACCGTTCTGCCCTTTCGCTTTGTTGGCCGCCAGGAGGTACCGGCGGGCGACGAGGGGGTTCTGGCACAGCGACAGCCTGGCTTGACGCTGATCCTGGCCGAGGGCGACGTGTGGCAAGTCGCCACGGCGGATTACGTCGCCGAAGAGGATCCGGCACAGGCCGTCTCCTCTGAACCATCGGCCCAGCTCGGGCAGCCTGTGCGGGCAGGTGATGCCCGGGTAACGGTCAGGGAGGGCCATGCCGAGCGGGCTGATGGCCTCCCGGCGGGCACGATGTACTATCTGGTGGAGTTCTCGGTGCAGAACGTCGGGGACGTGCCGCTGCCGACCGGGCTGTTCTCCATGCGGCTGCGGGATGCCCTGGGAAACACATACCTCGTCTCCCCTTCGGCCAGCGAGGCTGGCGACCATGGCCCCCTCAGTGGAGAGATCGACCCCGGCGCCTCAGCGGACGCCACCGCCGGCTACCTCGTGCCAGATCCTCTGTCGGCCGGCCCTATCACGTGGTCGTTCTCGCCGCGTCCGGGATCTGCGGAAGAGATGACGATAGGCATCCCCTATGAGAGCGTGATAGGCACTGCGGTTGCACAGGTGGAGGTGACGGTGGACGACGCCTTCCTCGATGACGAGGTGCTCATCGTGGTGGGCAAGGTTCGAAATGGTCGGGGGGAGCCCCTCACCGTGGAGACAGCTGACGTCACCCTCTCGTCGACCGGCGGTACGAGTGAGCTGATGGCGGCGGCGCCACCGCTGCCGTGGTCGATCGAGCCGGGCGAGGAACAGGTGATTGAACTCCAGTATCAGAGACCCGGCACTGACTCCGCGTTGCTTGAGCTGCTGGGGTATTCGTTTGAGATCGCCGGGCTTGAATGAGGTGACTACCCTCGAGCCCTGAGGGGCTTATCCTTCGCCGGGGTTTCTCTCAGCCAGAAGCGCTCTGACCTGCGCGATATCCTCCCGAAGCTGCGCTACCAACGCGTTCAACGTGGGGTGGGTACGCTCGTCCCGCAAGCGCTTGACAAAATCGAGCCCCAACACCTGGTCGTAGAGCCGGCGGTCGAAATCGAGTAAGTGCGCTTCCACTGTCAGACCCTGGGCATTGGCCGTGAACGTCGGGCGGGTGCCGATGTTGGCCGCCGCCGGGAATGTACCCCACCGCTCCGTGTGCGCCCAACACGCGTAGACCCCCCCGGCGGGAACGAGGCGATTTGGCGGCGGTGAGATGTTGGCCGTGGGCACGCCGATATCTTGGCCAATTCCGCGCCCATGGACAACGACCCCGGACAGCCGATAGGGACGGCCCAGGCAACCGGTCGCCTCCCGGACGTCTCCTCGGCGCAGAGCCTCTCGCACACGACTGCTGTGGACGACACCGCCTCCCCACTCCACCGGCTCGACGACCCGCACTTTGAACCCGCGGCGACACCCCATGCTTTGCAGGAACGGGATGTCCCCCTCGCACTCGTGGCCAAGGGTAAAATCCGGCCCAACCCACAGCTCGGCCAGACGGAGATGGTGCACCAAGCTCTCCACGAAATCAGCGGCCGGGGTACGCACAACCTCTTCGGTGAATGGGAACACAACCAGCGTGTCCAGCCCGAGGTCCGCCATCAGCTCGATCCGCTCCCCAATCGTGGTTAACAGAAGGGGGGCGGTCTCACTCAGCACAGCAGCCGGATGAGGGTCGAAGGTAACGGAGACCGCGTCGTTCCCTGTGGCGCGGGCTGCATCCACCAGGCCTCCGATGATCCGCTGGTGACCCCGATGTACCCCATCGAAGACGCCCACAGTGACGTAGGAACGTGACGGTGGACGTACTTCGCTCAGACGGTGGACAATGCGCATCGATCAGCCTCGTTCGTCGAGCTCGGAACCCGGTCCCGGATATGGGGAGACGAACACCTTCCGCGGACGCCAGACCTCATCGCCCGCATCATAGGAGGCCAGCGCCAGGAAGCGACCCTCCGGTCCGTACACCCGGACCCATGCCCCGTCTTCGGCCTCCGTGCCACCACGCTGGAGCATCTGTCCGGAGCACAGCCGTCGCGCTGCATCCTCATCCAGCGTAAGAGCCGGGAACTGATCGGTGAGGGCATCGTCGATGGGAAGAAGCAACTGAGGCCAGCGGCTCTCCCTGGCCATGTGAGCGAATCGGTCCAGGCTTACCGCATGCTCCAGACGGAATGAGCCACTGGCAAGCCGAGTCAGGCCGGTCACGTAGGCACCGCAGCCGAGGGCCTGACCGAGCTCGTGAACCAGCACCCGCACATAGGTCCCGGCCGAGCACCTCATCTCCAGCGAGCAGTCCGGGGGGTCCCACTCGACCAGCTCCAGACGATAGACCTCAACTCGACGCGAGGCACGCTCCACCTCGATGCCCTGGCGAGCGAGGCGATAGAGGGGCTTCCCCTTGTGCTTGACCGCGGAGTACATGGGCGGGAGCTGCTCAATGGAGCCTCGGAACCGGTTCAGTGCTTCCTCAACCTGATCCCGACCCACGTCGACGGGCGATTTGGCGACGATTCGACCCTCGGCATCGAACGTATCGGTGGTGAGCCCCAGCCGAGCCTCCGCGCGATACGTCTTCGGCCTGTCCATCAGAAACTCGGCGACACGGGTGGCAGGCCGGCCAACACAGACGAGCAGCACACCGGTCGCCAGCGGATCCAGGGTACCCGCATGACCGACACGGCGAACGCCGGTCAGCTCCCGCACGCGCTCCACAACGTCGTGCGAGGTCTCTCCAAGCGGCTTATCGACGTTCAGGACTCCGTGAGGCATCCCTTGTCTAGGCGTCTGGCGTCCCAGCGTCGGACGCCCGCTGATCGGTCAGGTCGGCCCGCAAGGCATCCAACACCCGCTCCTCTGCCTGATCCAGTGGCCCCTCCGTGTCGAAGCCGGCAGCAAGGGCATGGCCGCCTCCCCCGAAGCGGAGTGCGAACCGGGCGACGTCGAAACCAGGAGCGGCACGCATCCCCACATCAATTCGGCCATCCTCCTGCTCGGCGAGAACGAGGGAGATGTCGGCTTCGTCGGCACTCAGCAGGAAACTCGCCAACCCGGCGTCGCCCCCGCCCTGATAGCCGACCCCACGCCGCATGCTCAACGGGATAGTGCACCAGACGACGCTGTCCTCAGACCGAAGGCGGGAAAGGGCGGCCCCCCACAAGCGAATGACAGCCATCGGCCTTCGATCCAGACCGTGTTGGCTGACATAGGGCAGCGACGCCCCGGCCTCCATCAACCGCAAGGCAGCTCGGAGTACCTGCGGCGTCACGTTGTTGGTACGGAATCCACGCGTGTCGGTGACGATGCCGACCAGCAAGGAGGTGGCCAACGATTCGTCAAGGTTGACATGGAGGTGATCGAGCAACTCCAGGATGACTTCAGCGGTGGATGATGCGCGGGGATCGACCACATTGACGTCACCAAAACCGACATTGGTGACGTGATGGTCAATATTGATCAGAGGATGCTGATCGAAGTGGGGCAGCTCACGAAACAGCCCCAACCTCTCCGGGTGAGAGCAGTCGACGGCAATCACCAGATCGAAGAAATCGTTCACTTCCTGAACGACCGACTCGACACCCGGGACATAGTTGAACCGGGAAGGAACACCGTCGGCACACGCCGCAATTGGCGACTGACCGATCCGGCGCAACGCCCGAGCCAGCCCGGTCAGACTTCCGAGGGCATCACCATCCGGGGCGACGTGACATATGAGTAGAGGCTGATCAGCCTCTCGAATGAGTTGGCTAGCTCGCCTCAGTGTCGCTCTCTTCGTCACCGAGTCCCAACTCGTCGAGTATTGCAGCGATCCGTTCGCCCCTCTCCACCGAACGATCGTAGTGGAAGACCAGCTCGGGTGTCCTGCGCAGGCGCAGCTCTCGGCCCAGCTCACGACGCAGCCAACCGGCCGCGCTTTCCAGCCCCTCCTGAGCCTGCTTGACCGCCCCTTCTCCACCCAGCACGGTGAAGTAGACGTTGGCGCGCGCTGCGTCGGGCGTCACCACCACGTCGGTGATGGTGACCATATCCAGGCGCGGATCCTTGACTTCGCGCTCCAGAAGGTTGGACAAGCGGACGTGAACGAGCTCCGATACACGGCGTTGATACTTTTTGCCCATCGCGATTCAATGCCCTCCAGCTCTGCAGCACTACTCGGCCTGCTGCTCCCGCTCTTCGTAGAACTGGATCACGTCGCCAATCTCGAAGTCACTGAAGCCAGCTAGCCCCACCCCACACTCGTAGCCCTTCCGAACCGTACGGACGTCCTCCGCGAAGCGCTTGAGCGAAGAGACAGGACCGTCGTGCAGCTGATTGCCATCTCGAATGACCCGGGCCCTGGCGTTTCTCCTCGCCTCTCCCTTGCGAAGGTAACACCCGGCCACGGTGCCAAGGTCGGGGATGTGGAACGTATCGCGCACCTCCGCCTCCCCCACCAGCACCTTGACGTACGTGGGTTCGAGCAATCCTTTCAGCGCCTGATCGACGTCATCTATCAGCTTGTAGATGATGTCATACGTCCGGATGTCCACGCCCTCGCTCTCCGCCAGGTTACGCGCGGCCGGATCTGGCCTCACGTTGAAGCCAATGATAATCGCCCGAGAGGCGATAGCCAGGTTGACGTCCGACTTGCCAATGCTCCCCGTTGCAGCGTGGAGGATGTTGACCTTCAACTCCTCATCGCCCAATTGCCCCAACGAGCTGACGATGGGACTGATGGAGCCCTGTGCGTCCGCTTTGATGATGAGGTTGAGCTCCTTCGCCCTTCCAGCCTTGATCCGGCTAGCGAAGTCGTCGAGCGTAAACGTCCGCAAGGGCCCGGGAGCCTCGGCCGCAAGCTCGTCCTCACGCTGGGCGACGATCTCACGGGCGATGCAGGACTCCGCGACGACCTTGAAAATCTCCCCCGCCTCAGGCACATCGGACAGACCGAGAACCAGAACAGGCGTGGAAGGCCCCGCCTCCCTTATCGGCTCTCCGTTCTGGTCGATCATCTGCCGCACGCGGCCGCAACTGAGCCCTGCAACGATGTCATCCCCGATATACAATGTCCCATTCTGCACCAGCACCGTCGCCGTCGCGCCGCGCGCTCGATCCAGGCGGCCTTCCAGGACCGTGCCCATCGCTGGGCGGTCCGGATTCGCCTTGATCTGTTCGGAGTCCTCCGCCACGAGCAGGAGGGCGTCTAGGAGATCCGCCAGGCCTGTCTTGTCCTTGGCGGAGACGGGGATGCAGAGCGTCTCTCCGCCCCAATCGTCAGGTACCAGACCTTGATCGGCCAGCTCCTGCTTGGTTTTCTCCGGTTGAGCGGTGGCCAGATCCATCTTGTTGAGCGCCACCACGATGGGGACACGAGCAGCCCGGGCGTGATTGATAGCCTCAATGGTCTGCGGCATGACGCCGTCGTCGGCCGCTACCACCAGGATGGCGATGTCGGTGGTGTGCGCTCCCCGGGCCCGCATCTCCGTGAAAGCCTCGTGACCGGGCGTGTCAATGAAGGTGATGAGTTGTCCGTCGTGCTGCACCTGATAGGCGCCGATATGCTGGGTAATCCCCCCCGCCTCGCCGCCGGCCACGTTCGTATGGCGGATGACATCCAGCAGCGACGTCTTTCCATGATCCACGTGTCCCAGAGTTGTGACCACGGGCGGGCGCGGTTTCAGATTCTCGGGAGCCTCACCGGCGTAGAATCGCTCCCACAGAGGGCTTGGCCCCTCTTCCGCGACCTCCTCGACAGCGACTTGAGATTCCTCCACAGGCTCGAAACCCATCTCCTGCGCCACAATAGCCGCCGTCTCGTAGTCGATCTCCTGATTGATGTTCGCCATCACGCCGGCGCTCATCAGCTCCTTGATCACGTCGATGGGGCTGACATCAAGGAGCTGAGCCAGCTCGCGCACCGTCAGGAACTCTGGGATCTCAACGACGCCCTCTTCCCGGATCCTCACTTCGTCATTCATCTTCACCCACTCCCTTCATCAAAGCTCCGGTCCCTGGTCAAAGACCGGCCGCGTATTCTCGAAGCCGAGCTCGGACCTCCTCTGTCAGATTCGTCCGCAGTGCGCGGCTCAGCTGGCCCTTCGACAGGGCTCTCTCCCAGCAACTGGGCTCCGGGCAGAGATAGGCGCCGCGACCACTGCGCTTGCCCGTCTCGTCCACAGTCACACATCCTTCGGGTGTGCGTACGATGCGCACCAACTCTCGCTTGGGACGCACCGTGCGGCACCCAACGCACGTCCGCTGCGGAATATGCTTTCGCCTCACAGTCCGCCTGCCCATGGGACTAGTAGTCCACATACTCCTGCCAATCCTCGGGGCCCTCTTCTCGCTTCCGGCGACGGCGCGGGATCAGCTCGCCCGTCTCTTCATCGTACACCAGCTGGACGCGGCGGCCCCGCTCTCGCTTCAACTTCTCCTCACGGTCGATCGGCTCTTCGTCTTCGAAGAAGTACTCCGGTCCTTCGCCCTCGAATTCCTCTTCCTCGGCTTCCTCTTCCTCAACCCCGACCTCTCCCTCTTCAGGCTCTACATCCTGGGATCGCATCGCCCTCTCGAGCGCAGCCGCTTTGTCCACGGCCTCTTCTTCGGCCGGTGCCTCTTCCTCTGCGGGCGCCACTTCCTCGGCAACGGGGGCTTCCCCTTCCTCCACGCCCTCCGGAGCAAGCTCGGCGGCACCCTCTTCCACCTCTGCCTCACCGACGGCTTCTTCCTCCGTCGGAGCGGGTTCGCCCTCGAGCAAGCCAAGCTCGCTGATCCCTTGCTTCACCTGCTCGACGGTCTTGGGCCCGATCCCGTCCAGTTCCAGGAGCCCTTCGTCGCCCTCAGCGATCAAGCGCTCCATCACCTGGCCAGCGGTCGCCAATCCGACGCCCTCCAGACGGCCGACGGTGCGCGTGGCCAGCTCCATGTCCTCGACAGGCGTCTCGTAGGCCTCATCGGGTATGATCTCGCGCACTTTCTCCAGGGCCTCGAGACGGGCGTCCTCCTCCGCCTTCTGGCGCTCCCGCTCGGCGCTGCGCAGCGACGCGTAGTGGTTCCACACCGCCTCGATGACCCGCCGCATCTTCAGCAACTCCTCACTGGAGTACGGCATGTCCTCTTCCTCTTCGTGGCGCTGCAGGATGTTGGCGACCGAGGGAAGCAGCTCCGCCGCCGAACCCAGGCTCGGCAGCACGTCGGCATCCTCATTGACGCGCTGCAAGGCCCAGGTGGCCGCCTCGGTGACACCCTGAATGTCGATGCGGTGATCGCTCAACTTCGCCGCCAATCGCGCGTTCTGTCCCGCTCGACCGATGGCGAGCGACAGCTGATCCTCAGGAACGACGACGCTCGCCGATTTCCGCCCATCCGGATCCTCGTCCATCTGCACACTCAGCACCTTGGCCGGACTGAGCGCCTTGGCGATGAACGTCGCCGCGTCCGGACTCCACTCGATGACGTCGATCTTCTCGCCACCGAGCTCGTTCACGATCGACTTGATGCGCACACCGCGCATGCCAACGCAGGCACCCACGGGGTCGACGCCCGGCTGGCGAGCGGCCACAGCAACCTTGGAGCGGGAGCCCGCCTCGCGAGCAATCGCCTTGATCTCGACGGTCCCATTGAATATCTCCGGAACCTCGAGCTCAAGGAGCCGGCGCAACATCTTCGGGTGGCTCCGGGAGAGGACGATCTTCGGCCCACGGTTCGTATGGCGAACCTCCAGCACGTACGCGCGCAGACGCTGATGGATGTGGTATCTCTCACCGGGCACCTGCTGGCTACGCGGCAGAATGGCCTCGGCGCCGCCCAGGTTCACCAGTACCACATTCGACCGGACGCTCTGGACAGTGCCATGGACAATCTCGCCCTCTTGCTCGACGTAATGCTCGTACTGTACATCGCGCTCGGCCTCCCGGATGCGCTGAAGAATGACCTGCTTGGCAGTCTGCGCCGCGATGCGGCCGAAGTTATCAGGGGTGTCCTCGACGGTGATCAAGTCTCCAAACTCAGCCTCCGGATCGATCGCCCGCGCTTCGACCAGGCCGATCTCCCACGCCGGGTCCGTAACGTCCTCAACGACCTCCTTCTGGACGTAGATTCGTGCCTCGCCGCTGGTCGGGTCGATCTCGGCCGTGACGTTCTCCACGGTGTTGGCATCTATGTTGCGCCGATACGCGGAGACCAACGCCTTCTCCACAGCGTCGATAACGACCGCCCTAGGAAGCCCGCGATCACTGCATATTTCATTAAACGCCAACAAGAATTCCGACTTCATACTTGTCTCCTGCTACGGGATTTCCCCGCTTAGCCTTCAGCTGGCTAACTGTCACCCCTCACACCAAAGCGTCGGCACCCAACCTCCGACGAACAGGACAACACACCCATTCTACAAAAAAAAGTGGGGGGTCCCCACTTCTCCGCTGCGCCTATGTCTCTTCCTGCGCGTATCCGAACGAAATTATAACACGGGTCCTGGCAACACGCAAGTAAAATCCACGGGATTGGCGCCGAGCGAGTCCCGTTGACACCCTTTGCCCGGTACGTTATAGTGTGCCAGCGATGAAGGATCTGGCAGACGGCATCAAAGCGGAAGCCTGGCGACTCGGCCTCAACCTGGCCGGCATAACTGATCCTGCCGTCGGTGTCCCCACGACCTTCTACACCGATTGGCTGGCGCAGGGCTACCACGCTGAGATGGACTATCTGGCGCGCCCCGACGCCGTTGCGAAGCGAGCAGATCCCCGGCGCATCATGCCCGAGATCCGCTCCATCCTCGTGGTGGGCATGGATTATTATCCCGCCGATTGTCCGCCTGCGGAGGCGCTGGTGGGGCGCGTATCCCGCTACGCCTGGGGCGCGGATTACCACGAGCTCATGTTGGAGAGGTTGGAGCAACTGGCGAGCTGGATCGATCGTCAGATGGCCCGCCCTCTCACGTACCGCGCGTACGTCGACACCGGCCCCCTGCTGGAGCGGGCGCTCGCCCATCAGGCCGGCCTGGGCTGGATCGGGAAGAACACCAATCTCGTCCACCCCGACCACGGCTCATACTTCTTCCTGGGGGAGTTACTCCTCGATCTGGACCTGGAACCCGACACGCCTTGGTCGGAGGACCGGTGCGGGAGCTGTACCGCCTGCCTGGACGCGTGTCCCACCGGTGCGCTGGTCGCGCCCCATACCCTCGACGCGCGCCGCTGCATCTCGTACCTGACGGTGGAACACCGTGGCGCCATCCCGGAGGCACTCCGCCCGCTGTTGGCGGATCGGGTGTTCGGCTGTGACATCTGCCAGGAGGTGTGCCCCTGGAATCGCCGTTTCGCCCGCCCTACCGACGAGCCTGGCCTCCAGCCTCTCCACCCCACACTCGACCTGCTCGAGTTGCTGGAGCTTGACGAGGATGCTTTCCGCGCGCGATTCCGCGAGACGCCGCTCTGGCGTGCCCGGCGTGCCGGGCTACTGCGAAACGCGGCTGTCGTGCTTGGCAATCTGGGCAACCCGGCTGCGATCCCATCTCTAGAGGTCGCTCGATCTGATCCGAATCCCCTGGTGGCGGAGCACGCCGCCTGGGCCATGGAACAGATCAGGGCCCGTTGACAAAGCAGGGCTGTCCACTATACTATCATCGTGGTCATCTTTATTCTGGGGTGATGGTATGAGCACGGAACGCCAGCTCTCACGACGCGAGCGCAAGAAGCGAGAGACTCGCGCGAGTCTCATGGAAGCGGCCCTCCGCCTGTTCCAGGAGAACGGCTACGACGCGACCACGGTGAAAGACATCACCGATGCAGCGGGCGTGGCCAAGGGAACCTTCTTCAACTACTTCGACACGAAAGAGGCTATTCTGCCGGCCATCGCAGGGCGCCGATTGGAGCAACTGGAGGAAGCGCTGACTCCTGAGCAGGGGGCGCCTGCGAGCCCGGTGGCCCGGATCAAGCTGGCCCTGCGCCTGGTGGCCGAGGACCCGCTCTGCGAGCGCCACCTGGCTGAGCGGCTATTTGCAGCCATCATGGCTCATCGCGAGATCAACCCCGGTCATGCGCTGCGCGATCTGCTGACCGAGCAGGTTCGTCAGGCACAGGCAGCGGGAGAGATCCGTGATGACCTGGATCCGGTCTATCTGGCATCCGCCCTGCGCTCGCTCTTCTTCCAGCAGTTAGCCATGTGGCACCACGGTCATCGCCCCGCCCCTCTCCCCACGCTAATCGATGCGTCGGTGGACCTGTTGATGGATGGAGCCGCCGGACGCAGCTTGACTCGATCGTCGTGAGACATCTGCGTTGTACACCCTGGCCCTATATGCTCAGGAAGAGGCAGCGGAGGAGTTGTCCACGTCGAGCTGTGTGGCAACCGGTGGCACTGGAAGCGGTCTGACAAGGACATGCTATGTCCCTTCAACAGCGAGCCGATCAGGGCTTCAGGCGCGATTTCGGCCAGCCTCCCACCCTCGTCGTCCGCGCGCCCGGACGGGTCAACCTGATCGGCGAGCACACGGACTACAACGACGGCTTCGCGCTCCCGATGGCGATCAACCGTGCCATCTGGATCGCGCTGCAACCTCGAGGCGATGGACGCGTCGTGGCACGCGCGCTGGACCTCGACGACGCCACCGACTTCCACCTCAACGCACCGGAGAACAGGGGCGAGGGGTGGGCCGAATACCTGAAGGGCGTCGCCTGGTCGCTGCAGGAGGCCGGGTACGAGTTGCAGGGGTGGGAGGGTGTGCTCGTCGGAGACGTGCCGAGAGGGGCTGGCCTGTCCTCATCGGCAGCCCTGGAGTGCGCGACGGCCCGCGCCTTCTCGGCGGTCTCGGGGATCCCGTGGGACCCGGCGGAGATGGCGAAGGTCTGTCAGCGGGCAGAGAACGAGTGGGTAGGCGTGCAGTGCGGCATCATGGATCAGATGATCGCCGCAGCCGGTCAACCCGGCCACGCGCTGCTCATCGACTGCCGTTCCCTCGACACGGAGCCGGTACCCCTTCCACCGGACACGGCGGTGATCGTCCTCGATACGGCGACGCGCCGTGGCCTGGTCGACTCCGTCTACAACGAACGCCGCGAGGGGTGTGAAGCTGCCGCCCGCTTCTTCGGGGTCCCGGCGCTGCGCGATGTGAGTGCGGCTCAGTTCGAGGCTCGTGCCCACGAGCTCGACGATACCCTCCGCAGCCGGGCCCGCCACGTGGTGACAGAGAACGCGCGCACTCTTCAAGCTGCCGAGGCCATGCGGCGCGGAGATCGACGTGAGATGGGACGCTTGATGAACGCGAGCCACACCAGCCTGCGGGATGACTTCGCGGTCTCAAGCAGAGAACTGGATGCGATGGCAGCCTGTGCGCGCCGGCAGGAAGTGTGCTATGGGGCGCGCATGACCGGCGCTGGCTTCGGCGGGTGCGCGGTTGCCCTGGTTCGGGCGCAGGCAGCCGAGACCTTCTCCCCAGCGGTTGCTGCCTGCTACGAAGAGATCACGGGAATCGCGCCAAACATTTACATCTGTAATGCGGCTCGGGGTGCAGAGGTCATGAAGGACTCCCGGACAGCTCGTTGACAGGCGTGCCGACTCAAGTATACTCCCCTCGCCAGCCGGAAAGCGCGCGAAACACGACGCGAAGCCATCCGCCAGTGGAACTCGGCGGTGAGAAAGAGATGCCACGAAAGAGATATGCAGCAGCGATCGATCAAGGTACGACCAGCACGCGCTTTATGATCTTCACCCACGGCGGTGAGATCGTGGGGTCGCACCAGCTGGAGCACGAGCAGATCTATCCTCAGCCCGGCTGGGTGGAGCACAACCCGACGGAGATCTGGGCGCGTACGGGGGAGGTTATCACGGGTGCGCTGCAGGCGACCGGGGTCAGACCGCAAGAGATCACCTCGGTCGGTGTCACTAACCAGCGCGAGACCACCATCGTCTGGAACAGGAACACGGGCGAGCCTTATCACAACGCGGTCGTCTGGCAGGACACCCGCACCGACAGGATCTGCAAGCAGCTGGCTGAGGACGGCGGGCAGGATCGGTTCCGTGCCAGGGTCGGCCTCCCCCTGGCCACCTACTTCTCGGGCCCGAAGATCAAATGGCTGCTGGACAACGTCCGTGGCCTTCGCTCCGCCGCCGAGCGCGGGGACGCCTTCTTTGGGAACGTCGACACCTGGGAGATCTGGAACCTGACCGGCGGCCCGGACGGCGGCGCCCACGTCACCGACGTTACCAACGCCAGCCGCACCATGCTGATGAACCTGGAGACACTCGACTGGGATCATGAGATCCTGGATATCATGGGCATTCCCCGTCAGATGCTGCCGGAGATCCGCCCTTCCAGCGATCCCGACCTCTACGGTCACACCAGTAACGACGGACCCTTCGGTGATGAGATCCCCGTCTGCGGGGCGCTGGGCGACCAGCAGGCCGCCCTGGTCGGCCAGACCTGCTTCAGCCCGGGCGAAGCCAAGAACACGTATGGCACGGGGTGCTTCATGCTCCTGAACACCGGCACCGAGGCCGTGCCCAGCGAAAGTGGCTTGCTCACGACCGTTGGCTACAAGATGCGCGGCGAGGCCGCGGTCTACGCGCTCGAGGGATCCATCGCCATCACCGGCGCCCTCGTTCAGTGGCTGCGTGACAATCTCGATATGTTCGACTTCTCGAAGCACGTCGAGGACTTCGCCGCCGCGGTGGAGAACAGCGGTGGCATCTACTTCGTGCCTGCTTTCTCCGGCCTGTTCGCTCCTCACTGGAGGCACGACGCCCGTGGCGCGATCGTCGGCCTGACCCGCTACATCACCAAGTACCACATCGCCCGCGCGGCCCTGGAGGCCACCGCCTACCAGACCCGTGAGGTGCTGGAGGCCATGGAACAGGACTCCGAGGTCGAGTTGAAGGCCCTGAAGGTCGACGGTGGAATGACTCACAATGAGCTGCTGATGCAGTTCCAGGCCGACATCTTGAACGTCCCCGTCATCCGGCCTACGGTCTCCGAGACCACCGCGCTCGGCGCCGCCTACGCTGCGGGGCTGGCCGTCGGTTTCTGGGACGATGTGGAGGCGCTCCGCGAGAACTGGAACGTCTCCCGGACCTGGAGACCGCAAATGGACGACGAGAGGCGGGCGGCGCTCTATGAGGGATGGAAGAAGGCGGTCACCCGAACGTTCGACTGGGTGGAGTGAGGCCCCACCCAGGCACAGTGCCGGGCGACTCACTCTGTGACAGAATCGCGTTTAGCGCTTTGACTCTCATTTTCAAGGACAAATGGAAACCATGCCAGAGGATACACATATCACGTACTTCCCTGTAAACGTCATCGAGGACTTCATGATGGACGTATTCGAGGCCCTTGGCGTGCCCGAGGATGACGCCCGCATCTGCGCCGACGTACTCATCGCCGCGGACCTCAGAGGGATCAAGTCGCACGGTGTAGGTCGCCTGAAGTACTATTATGACCGGATCCAGCGGGGACAGCACCGGGTCAGGACCGAGATGGAGATCGTCAAGGAGACCGAGACCACGGTCCTTATTGACGGACATCACGGAATGGGTCACGTCATCGCTCACCGAGCCATGGAGATGGCCATCGACAAGGCGAGGGCATCCGGCATTGGGGCTGCGGCCGTGCGAAACGGCACCCATTTCGGCATCGCAGGCTATTACTCCCTGATGGCCGCGGAGAAGGGGATGATCGGCCTGACCGTGACGAACGCTCGACCGGCCATTGCGCCCACCTTCAGCACGGAGCCCATGCTGGGCACCAATCCGATCGCGTTCGCCGCCCCCTCCGATATGGACCACCCGTTCTGCTTCGACGGCGCGACGTCCATCATTCAGCGGGGCGCCGTCGAGGTACTCTCCCGCGCCGAGAAGCCCATGCCCGAAGGCTGGGTCATCGATGCTGAAGGAAATCCAGTCACCGATCCTGATCAGGCCCTGGAGGCGTTCGGAGAGGCGCAGGCGGCGCTGCTGCCGCTGGGAGGGGCCGGGGAGGAGTTCGCAGGTTACAAGGGATACGACCTGGCAGCGATGGTCGAGATTCTCTCCGCCTCTCTATGCGGGGGCGTGTTCATGAAAGAGCTGCTGGGCTTCGAGGACGACGGGTCTCGGCGACCCTACATGCTGGGGCATTTTTCCCTGGCGATCGATATCGAGCACTTCGTCCCGCTGGAGCTCTCGCGTCGCATCACCGGCAACATTATGCGCACGCTGCAGAAGGCACGGAAGGCGCCTGGCCAGGAGCGGATCTACGTGGCGGGAGAAAAGGAATATGAGAACGAGCAGGTCGTCCCAGAGCGGGGCATCCCCGTCAACCCCAACCTCCGAAAGCAGCTCCAGACGATGCGAGATGAGCTCGACATCTCCGGGTACGAACCCTATTTCTGACGCCAACCGCCATCGCGGTCGCGCAGAGCACCTACCAATACCCATGGCGAGAGCGGCAGACGGACTAAAGGTCCTTTCCCCACCGCTGAATCCGGACGCTTGACAAGTGAGAGAAGTGTGATATAAGTCTCTATAGAGAATAATTGTCCCTCGATAATGATTATATACAACCGATGGCTGATCCAGAAGAGCGATTCGAAGAGCTAGAGGCCAAATTCCGGCAACATGGCTATCGCATGACGCCGCAGCGCGTGGCGCTGCTCCGTCTCCTCTCCACCAGCGAGGGGCATCCCAGTGCCAACAGCTTACATGAGCAGATCAAGGAGCAGTTCCCCACAACCAGTCTGGCGACTATCTATAAGACGTTGGTGATTCTCAAGGACATGGGTGAGGTACTGGAGCTTGGGTTCAGCGGGGATGACAACCGTTACGATGGGAACAAGCCCTATCCGCATCCCCATCTCATCTGTCTCCACTGCCGCAGGATCGTCGACCTGCGAATGAGACTTGTTAACAGTCTGGAGCAGGAGGTGACAGAACTCTCCGGGTATAAGATGGTTGGCCATCGGCTCGACTTCTACGGCATCTGCCCCGATTGTCAATCCGGCGAGTAAGTTTGCCAGCCCCGTTATCTTGTCTTATCCCGAAACGCACCTTTTTGCAGGGATTTGCCCTCCATAGTCCAAGCCAAACACGGTCACAATGCACCGTGCACGGGCTCAGCTCTCTCACGACAGAGGGCCTCGCGCTGAATGAGGAGGTGATGAATACTGACAGGAGACCACTGAGAGAGGTGAAAACGGTAGCGCCCCATTGAGCTACGATTCAGCATTACGATTAAGGAGACCTAACCATGGCTAGAGTAGCACGAGAAATGGTCGAGCGATCCGGAGTAGACGTCGAACAACTGCTCGATCTGTTGATAAAGAATGCCGCCGCCGAACTGACCACCTACTACTACTACACGATCCTTCGGGCAAACCTCATTGGGCTGGAAGGTGAAGGGATCAAAGAGATTGCCGAGTCCGCCCGCATCGAGGATCGCAACCACTTCGAAGCCCTGGTGCCTCGTATCTACGAGCTCGGAGGCAAGCTCCCTGATGACATGAAGGAGTTCCACGACATCTCGGCATGCCGCCCTGCTCGGCTGCCTGAGGATCCAACGGACGCCGAGGCTATCCTGGAGGTGCTGGTGGCAGCCGAACGATGCGCTGTACGGGGATACACGGAGATCTGCAACCTGACCGTCGGGAAGGACCATCGTACCTACGACCTAGCGCTGGCTATCTTGCACGAGGAGATCCAGCACGAATCGTGGTTCTCGGAGTTCTTAGGTGAGGGACCGTCGGGTCATTTCCTTCGGCGCGGAGAGACCTCGCCCTTTGTTGGCAAATTCCTCGAGTAAGCCTGAGACTACCAGAGGGAGACCCTGGACTGACCGGGGTCTCCCCTCAATCCAGCATCGCGAGTCGCGCACGCTCCCTCTCGGCAGCCCCAGAGATTGTTCACAGCTGCCAAACGACCTCCGAACGCCAGGAGTAACCTGCGCTTTGCGCCCCCGCTCCCAGGAAGCGCTCATAGAGACTGTTTCTGCAGCCATCTCGTCCCGTCATCTGCTCGCTGCTACCTGTCTTGACGGTGTGCCGCTTCATGGTAGACTGGGATGTTATGGGAGAGCCCTCCGACATCACCCCCCCCGACTACGGCTGGAACTTCGTCGCTTTTGTCGTCGACTACGTCTTCTTCAGCGTAGCTGTCTCTTTCGCCAATCCCAGCAGCGTGCTTCCAGCCTTCGTAGGAGAGTTCACGCGCTCCGCTCCAATCATTGGCCTGGTCTCGACCGTGTGGAACGGCTGCTGGCTGATCCCCCAGGTGGTCGCGGCCCGCGTCATCAACGATAAGCCCCGCAAGAAGCCCTACCTGATGATCGGCCTCAGCGGGCGAGTGGCGTTCTGGATTGTCGCGCTGGCACTCTGGCTGGGCATGGGGCAGTATCCCGCGGCGATGCTGCTTCTGTTCTTCGTCTGTCTGGGCCTATTCACCATCCCCGATGGCCTGGCCAGCGTGGCCTGGTTCGACATGCTGGCCCGTGCCATCCCCGTGAAGCGCCGCGGCCGGCTGATGGGCATATCGCAGATTCTCAGCGGGCTGGCCGGGCTCGGCGTGGGTGCCCTCATCGGTCTGATCCTGGACAGCCCCAAGACCCCATTTCCCACCGATTACGCCTGGATATTCACGCTCGCAGGCGTGGCGTTCATCCCCTCCACCGTGGCGCTGGCTCTGTTGCGGGAGACCAAACTCGCCAGACCGGACACCGACACAGAGGAGCAGGTCCGAGATGGCTGGTTGACGCCTCTACGAGAGGACCCTACATTCCGCCGTCTGATGACCTGCCGCATCCTGGTCGGCATGGTCTCGCTGGCGACGCCATTCTACGTCATCCACGCGACCGACGTCTTGAGTCTACCCATCTCGGTTGTGGGTGGCTTCGTCGCGGCGCAGCAGGTGGCGAGCGTCGCCTTCGGGGCCCTCCTGGGTCTGGCAAGCGACCGCTGGGGGCCCGCCTCCACGATTCGCATCGGCAGTGTCCTCTCCGTCGTCGGCCCACTCTTCGCGCTCCTCGCCCATGTCGCGGACGGTGGACTGCTGATTCGCGCCTACCCCCTCGTCTACGTCGCCTATGCCGCGTACCAGAGCTCGGCGATGCTCGGTTTCTACAACTACCTGCTGGAGATCGCGCCGGACAGCGCGCGACCCTCCTACGTCGGCCTGGGAAACACGATCATGGGCGCCTTGACGCTGGCTCCCATACTCGGAGGGTGGCTGCTGGAGGCGACCTCCTACACGGCGCTGTTCGGAATCACGACGGGCCTCGCCTCCCTCGGCGCCCTGACCGCGCTGGGGCTGAGGCCCGCGGCGGAAACGACGCCCTGGAAGCTGCACCGGTAAGCCACAGCGAGAGACGAGCAGCGTTCCGCTTTCCTTTTCGGCAAGTACATGGCAGTAAGTGCATGGCGCCAGTTCTTGTGGTATACTTGACGTCACCGACGGCGACCACATAATCCGTGAGAGAAGAACGATGCGTCAGAACGCACAGACGCACTCAAACCACCGGGAGCCCGACAGCCGCGGTGACCGCAGCTGTCTCCTCAGCGCATTCGTGGCAGCCCTGCTGCTTGCCCTGGTAGGCGCCGCTGCCTTCTCCATCTGGATGGTGCAGCAAACGGTCCTGACACCGTACGAGACCCGCATCTACCCCAACGTCTACGTGCTGGACGAGAACCTGGGCGGCCTCACGCCCCAGGAAGCCGCAGACCACCTGGAGAGGATGTTCGCAAAGGGCCAGTTTGGCGACCTCATCCTCAGCGATGGCGAGCAGACCTGGCGCGTGCCCTGGGCGGAGGCAGGAATGGAGCTCGACGCTGAGGCAACGGCTCAACAGGCGTTCGCCGTCGGGCGGAAACAAGGCTGGCGGACGTTGGTTCAGATGTGGCTCGGCGAGGGCCGCTGGGGCACCAGGTGTGACATCCCCCCGGTCTTCGCCATCGACGCCAGGACGACGCGCGACGCGCTGGAGGAGATGGCCGAGTTGATGCGGGAGCCGCCGGTCGACACAGCGCTTCGACTGGAAGGAGATCAGGTAGTGGTCACGCCGAGCCACCAGGGCCGTGAGCTGAACGTCGACGCCACCGTGCAGAAGATCGTGGACACGGTAACGCACCTCGGCCCCGACTACCCGTTCGCCCCCACCTACCGCGCCGTCGCGCCGCGGATAGCCGACGTCGGCGCCACAAGGGCCATCGCCGAGGAGATGCTGACGCGCGAGATTCGAGTTGTGGCCCGCGGCGAGCACGAAGGCGAGCCGGCCACGTGGAGCTGGACGTTGGGACGAGACGCAATCGCGGACTGGCTGCGCGTGGAGAAGACGGAGGACGACGCGGGGTTCTTAGTCCGGGTCGACGAGAAGGCAGTCCAGGCAAGGGTGGCGGACCTGGCGCGAGAGCCCGAGGCAGACAGGTGGGGCTTCCCCACCGGGGAGGTCACGGAGCAGGTGCTAGACACGTTCCGGGCCGGCGGCGGAGAGGTCACCGTCGAGTTGACGCCGCCACCGCGCATCTACCTCGTCCAACCTGGCGACCGGCTGACCACCATCGCCGCCAGGTTCGGCATGCCCCCCGGCCTGATCGCGGAGGCCAACCCCGGCGTGGATTTGAACCGCCTGTACGTCGACCAGGAGCTGATCATCCCCCCTCAGGACGTTCTAACCCCACACGATCCCGTGCCCGGCAAGAAAATCGTCATCAGCATCCCCGAGCAGCGGCTGCGGGTATATGAGAATGATGAGTTGCTCTACGACTGGCCGTGCTCCACCGGCATGCGAGACTCACCGACCTACACGGGTGAGTTCCAGGTCCTGAGCCAGGAGGAGATGGCCTACGCCAGCCAGTGGGATCTGCATATGCCGCACTTCATCGGCGTCTACCGGGCCGGTGGGAGCACGTACAACGGCATTCACGCCCTGCCCATCCTCTCCAGTGGACAGCGGCTCTGGGCGGGCAACCTGGGCTCACCCGCGTCCTACGGCTGCATCATCTTGGGCATTGAGGAAGCCGAGACGCTCTACAACTGGGCGGAGCTGGGCATCCCAGTCACGATCCAATAGCAGACAGGATTCCAGCCCTCCGCCTGTCCCGCGCTCAGTCCTGCAGACAGTCGTGGCAAAGCCCGGGGACGGAGAGGTGTTCCACATCCATCTCGAAACCGTACGTCTCCTTGAGCCGCGTGGCGAAGGGCTCGACCGCCTCCGGGTCCACACCGATGATCTTGCCGCACGAGCGACAGACAAGGTGGAAGTGTTGGCCATGCAGGCCCAGCAGCTCGTAGCGCCGCTGACCCTCGCCGGGGTCGACCGCGGCGACCATATGGAACTCCTCGAGCAGCTCGAGCGCCCGGTAGACCGTGGAGATATCGACCGATGAGCTCATGGCGCTCACCCGCTCGTGGATCTCCTCGGCCGTGGCGAAGTCTTCGATGTCGTGGAGCACCGAAAGCACCATCTCGCGCTGGGGCGTGAGCCGGAACCCCTTCTCGCGCAGTCTCCTGAAGAACACCTCTTCGCAGGACATATCAATCTCTCCCGGTAACCTTGCTCGCTACACCCGAGCGAGGTGATGCCTCCAGGCCGACCCTTCGAGGATCTCCGAACCCCTGGGGCCAACCCAGTTCATATTCAAGTCATCCCCGCCCGTTCAGACGCGGGTTCACCCACGACTCCACAGAGAACCCGACGAAGGTCAACGCCAGCACCACGAGCGTGATACACACTCCCGGCGGGACCGCCCA
>JAWLCP010000001.1:0-104628 GCA_041687115.1 Anaerolineae bacterium | reverse complement strand
CACCACCACCCGGGAGTCAGAGAGCGCTCTTCTCGCGGAGTGGGTCGTCGCCGAGCCCCTCGATCTACCTCCCATTCCAATCGTTGCCAACCCGCCCCCCCCGAGGACCTACGCAGGGCCTCGGCTAGCCGTGTTCGCTCATCTCTCGAGGTCTGACGCCCAGGCCGGACAGCTCAACCAGTTGGAGGCATCAGTCGTGGGGGATGATGGCCTGTGGGTCGACCCGCTCACCCTCCGTCCCGGCGATCGATTCATCCAGATCCACCGTTTCGACATGTCCGATGAGGGAACTCCAGGGCCCTACGTGGTCAGGCTCGGCCTGTACGATCCAATGACGGGCAGGCGATGGGCCGTTGTGGACAGTGAAGGCACCGCGATCTCGGACCACATCGTCGTCGGTGGTGAAGATCCGCCATAAGCCTCCCGGGAAGACTCCGAAGGGGAACCCCTCGGCTCACATTCACCGGGCGAAATCGAGCCAGATATGCGCCAGGGGATCTACGGGAGGGCCGCCTGCGCCACGACAGGGGCGATCAATTTCACGATCAATTCTTGACATTGACAAAGGGTATGGGGCATAGTAGAATTCGAGCGACTCAAGTCAGTCTCTCCGCGCACTTGCTCACAAGCGATTCCATGATCTGAGGCGAGGAGATAAGGTGGGAAGGCTGCACGCACGCGAAAGCGTTCCTGCACCCAAGCTGGATTCGACCGGCTAGCCAAATCTTTAGGGCCCTGAGATCGCACAGTGGCCCAGCGAACAGGAGGTTCTGATGGAGATCAGACGAGAACCCGATAGCACCAGGACAAGACGTGTGGCATGGACGTCTCTGGCAACCGTCTTGGGATTGGTGCTGGTTGCAGGGTTGTCTCTAGCGCTCGTCCGCTCCCCGGCCCGTGCCCTATCGGCGGACAGCAGTTCCATAGATAGCCCGACAGCGGAGACGGTAGTCGTAACGTCACAGATCCGTTCCCCGAACCGAGATGCATACATCACGCAGAAGCCACCGATGACAATTGAAGGCATCGCGTGGAGGGAAGGCAGCGACCCTCCCTATGTTACGGGAGATGTATACCTGCACGTGGAGCGAACCACTGAGAGCGCGTACTTGCTCCTATGGGATCCGGTGCCTTCTGCATCCTACTACCTAGTGGAAGAAGCTAGTGACCCCGAGTTCAGCGAGACGACAACGGTCTACTATGGATCGGACACTGAATTCCCGCACACGCAGGACGAGGGCACCTTCTACTACCGCGCAAAGGCAGACGCATCGGGTGTTGGGAGCGGCCGCTGGAGCAACGTGGTCTCGGTGACCGTCCCCTGGGTCGCCTCGGCTACGGGTGACTCGACATTGTCGGCCTCTGAGGCCACCCTGGCGGTCGACAGTCCGATCACCGTACAGGTACGCATTGACGATGGTGACTGGCACAACGCCACGGTGAGCGAGACGACGTGGGGCGCCGAATGGTGGTATGAGTGGTCCTCAATGCCGGAGGAACGCGACACGGAGCACACCATCCAGACGCGCGCCGACGGCGGAGACGGCTTCGGCCCCACGGACACCATCACCATCACTCTGGACAACAAGACCTACGTCTTCTACATGCCCATCATCTTCAAGCGCTGGCCGCCGATTAACTACCCGCCAAGCTTGACCGTATCGGGTCTGGAGAACGGACAGGACGAAGATGGTGAGTATCTGCTCAGCTGGACCTACAGCGATGACAATCCAGCCGTACCTGATCCCGACTTCTACACCCTACAAGAATCGACGAATTCCGACTTCAGCAGCCCGACCGAGTATACCCCCCTCACCACCACATCGAAGCAGTTCACAGACAAGGACGACGGGACGTACTACTATCGCGTGCGCGGCAACAACGAGTATGGAGCCGGCGAGTGGAGCAACGTGGTATCGGTGACCGTGGTCTCGCACGACTTCTACGACGACTTCAGCAGCTCGAGCAGCGGCTGGCTCACCCACAAAGCGAAGTGCTGCCTGAGCGGGTGCGACGACGGGATAAGACAGCAGCACCCCGACTACAAGTACAGCCTCTTCTACGACGACGGGAGATACCACGTCAACATCCCGCTGGACTGCCGAGCTGGGGGCAAACACGGGGACACGCGCCACATCTACCCGGTCGTGTTTGCACCCGATGTCGAGCGACCGACGACGAAGACGTGCATCGAGCTGAAGGGAGACTTCGAGAAGTCGGATCCCTATTGGTCGTTCTGGGGACTGGTGTTCGCGGCTAGCGACGATAAGAGCACCGTCTACTCACTCGAGGTCAACAACTTCGGCGATTGGGCCGTCGTGAAACGAACCGGGTATGATTTCCCGGGGCCCAACGCTCCGTGGCAGAACGAGAATCGCTCCTACCTGGTCGCCTACACCGGGGGTCGCCGTGACCCTGCCCGACCAGCCTTCAAAGGGAATAGGCTCAAGGCGGAGATCGACGGTCGGAACGTCAAGCTGTACATCAACGGTCAGATGGTGCACAAGTTCTCCAGCTCCGAGGTTAAGTCGCTCACAAACGTTGGCATCATCGGAGGCGACTGGGAGATCACACCGACTCAGATCGGCTTCGACCACTTCTACCTGGACGAAGGCTGCGACAGCTTCTAGATCCTCACGGAGAGGAATGGGATTGACGGGGCTTCGACGGAATAAGCCCCGTCTTTCTTGTGCAGGAGTCAAGCGGGGTACCCAGAATGGCCGTCTTCTCAGCCGACAGAACTAAAGCGGCCGGGAGAGGGAATCGGTCTTGATTGGAATAGCGCCCAGAGGCAAGTGGTCAGCCGTTGTCGCCTTGCTTCTGCTGGCGTTCTCCTTGCGGACCATTGCCCTCACACAGGTCCCTCCTGGACTGCACAACGACGAAGTCGTCGAGATCCAGATCACCGAGACCGTCGCCGACGGGCGCGCGGGCGTCTTCTTCCCGGAGGACACGGGCCACGAGACGCTGTACTACTACTTCGCCGCTCCTTTCCTCGCCATCCTCAGTAACACGCCTTTCGCGATGCGCGTCCCCACGGTGTTCATGAGCATGATCAGCATGTGTGTGGTCTGGTCGCTGACGCGGCGAATGCTGGGAACGACCGAGGCCATGAGCGCACTGGCGGGATTCGCCGTGGTCTTCTGGACGGTGATGTCTGGTCGCGTCATCTCACACGTCTGGATGGAGGTGCCGATGGCTGCCCTGGCAGCCTACTGCTTCTGGCGTGCGCGGTCGTCGAAAGGGGTACGCGCTGTGGGACTGTGGGCGCTGAGCGGCCTGTGCCTCGGACTATCGATCAACGCCTATACGGCAGCCAGGGTTCTGCCCGCGGTGTACGTTGCTTTCGGCGTGTATACGCTCCTGGGGAACCGAACAGAGTGGCACCACTGGTGGAAGGGCATCGCCATCACACTGGCTGTCACCCTGATTGTGGTGCTGCCGCTGGCCCTGTATCTCGTCCGTCATCCCGAAGCTGACCAACTAGGCTTCTTCGACATCAACCGCCCCCTGGTTGAACTACGAAAAGGGAACATAGGCCCGGCAATCGGTACGTCGCTCAGGACCCTCGGTATGTTCGCCTTCGTGGGCGATCCGCTGCCGTATTTCGACGTACCGGGACGCTCGATCTTCGAGCCAGTTGGGGCCTTGCTCTTTGGAGCAGGCCTGCTCATTGCGCTGCGACGCTGGCGCCAGCCAGAATACGCCTTCGCCATCCTGTGGCTCTTTCTATCCCTTGCCCCTGGCATGCTCAGCCAACCGGCGCCCAGCTATACGCGCACGATCGGCGCTCAGGTGGTCGCGTTCGCCTTCCCGGGCATTGCGATAGCGGCACTGCTCGATCTTGGCCGTGACAAGATCGTCTATGCAGCGTTGATACTCCTCCTTGCAGGCAACCTGGCGTGGACAGCGCATAGCTACTTCATCGTCTGGCCTCGTCTCGAGTCCGTCCGGTTCTGGCACCAGTCGGGACTGAAGGCGGTGGCTGATCGATTACAGACAGCTCCTGAAGGCTCTCCAGTGGCAATCTGCGTGCCTGAACACTTGATCAACGAGCATGATCCATGGTGGAAGCCAGCCCGCCAGCACATGCGCTATCTGCTGGACCGACCCGATCTCTCAGTCCGCTACTACAACTCCAGGGACAGTATGATCTTCATGGGCAGCCCAGCAAGATACGCCTTCCCTAACACGACAAGCGAGGATCAGCTCAGACAACTGCCGATATACGAGCGTTTCCTGGTGCAGGAGAGACCGGTGCTGAGCACCTTACCGGATGGTCTGGGGGTCATCGCGCACGTTGATGAGATGCCTGACCCCAGCCAACGCATTGGCGACGCTGTCTCTGCCTCAGTCGTCTCTTGGGGCCCGGAAGCGGGTCAGGAAAGCGAGGGTGCGCGGTTGCCAGTGGCTTTCGACGGCGCTCAGTTTCTGGGCTATACGCTGTCGACACGGTCGCTCACGCCAGGTGACACCTTCAGCCTGACGACGTACTGGCGCGTCACCAGCAGTCTGCCGCCGGGATTGGCGCAGTTTACGCACGTGGTATCCGCCGAGGGGGCGATTGCGGCACAAGAGGACCGACTAGCGGTCGATTCGAGCAGCTTGCTTCCAGACGACATCTTCGTCCAGATGCACGAGCTGCGTCTGCCGGACAGCGTGCGCGCAGGTGAGTATCGGCTGTCAATAGGGCTGTACACACCGTCCGATGGTTCTCGACTGGAGATCATCCAGGGGGGGCGGTCGCGGGGCACACAATTATGGTTGGAGCCAATCGTGGTGGACAAGTGAAGAGACTAGGCCTGAACCTCAAAGGGCGGATCCGATCGTGGGCACTCCACCTTTGGCCTATCGCGGTCTTAGCACTGCTGTGTGTGGCGTTCTTCTGGGATGCGTTCTTCCTCCGCGCCGAGCAGATCCTGGGCGGCGATGATCTGACCAACCTCTTCTGGCACTGGGCCGACTTCGCCGTCTCCTCGATCGAACAAGGCCGGTTCCCACTGTGGAACCCCTATCTGCTCTCTGGCATCCCTTTCTCTGCGAATCCGCAGCCAGCGTTATTCTATCCTCCCATGTGGTTGACGGGCGTCATGCCTCTCAACAGAGCTCTCGCCCTGATCGTCGTGCTACACGTGTGGGTGGCCGGCGGGGGCATGTACGCCTGGATGCGATCGGAGAGGGCATCCAAGAGCGGCGCGCTCTTTGCCGCTGTCGTCTTCGCGTTCAGCGGCTATTTCCTCGTTCGCATACGTGGTGGTCACCTGGGCGTGCTGACGACCGGATCCTGGCTGCCCTTGCTGCTGTGGATCTACCGGTCCATCTGCAGACGACAGCAATGGGCCCTAGCTCTGGCAGGTGGACTGCCAGTTGGCCTGTCGATATTGGCCGGGCACATGGCGTCGTTCATCTATGTGGCGCTGGGCCTGACTGCTTATGCCGCCTACCGTGCCTGGAAGGCGTGGCAGAGGGAGCAGTCGATCCGTGCCGTGACACTCCGTCTGATCTGGGTGGGTACGATGTTAGCGGTCGGGCTGGCTGTCGCGGCGGTACAACTGCTCCCCGCAGCCGAGCTGGTCAGGCAGTCAACTCGTCAGGCTGGAGCCAACTACGACTTTGCCGCGCGATTCTCGTGGCCTCCAGGCCACTTGCTCACGTTGCTGGTGCCCAACTTCTTCGGCGAAGCAACGCACACGGGCTATTGGAGCGAGGGCATCTATGACGAGTTTGTCTTCTACGTCGGTATCATGCCGTTGATGCTTGGTCTCATAGGCCTGAAGCTCCAACATCGACTGAGGGACTTCCTGGCACTGACGGCCTTGGGTGCCCTCCTGCTGGCTTTTGGGGAGTACAGTATCCTACATCGGCTGTTCTACCGGTTCGTGCCGTTGTTTCGTGTCATGCGGGCACCCGCCCGGGCCGGGTATCTCTTCACACTGGCAGCCGCGGCGTTGGCCGGCCTGACGATGACAACACTGCAGCGGTCCGATCGCCAAGATCGGGCGAGACTCCTGGGACCGTTCAGGTGGTCATGGGTGATGACTGTGACGGGCGGTGTACTCGTCCTGATCGTGGCTGGCTTCGCCGCATTCGCGCTAGGCCGGGAGGCAACCCCGGCTGCCGGCCGACTCTGGCATCAGGCGAATCAGACCATGCTTTTCCTCATCTTCTTTCTGCTGTCCGCCGGTGTGCTCATATGGTGGAAGAGGGCTCCGTCCGCCCAAGCTGGATTCTACGTATCCGCGCTTGTGCTCGTCCTGCTTGACCTGTGGACGTTCGGGAACGGGATCTTGAAGGTCAGAAACATCCAGGAGAGCGCCTATTGGCGGATCGTTGCTGAGGCCGTTCCCGACGCTGAGACAAGGGTTCTTCCCTGGGGGCTGAACGAAGCCGAGCAGAACGGCGCTATGGCGTATGACGTGCAGAGCGTCTTCGGATACGACCCCCTGACCCTCCAGCGGTATGAGGAGTTCATCACTTCCCGACCCGACCCGCGCGCACGGACGTATGACCTGCTAAACGCAGGCTACCTGGTAACCACAGCCCCGCAGGGTTTTCCAGAGGAACCCGGAGAACCTCAGCTTCTGTTGGAACAGTCCGGCGTGACCATCTACAAACGACCAGGCTCGCTGCCGAGAGCGTGGATCGTTCCCCGAGTGAGGGTAATGGACGACGCAGCCATCTTGGAGCACATCCACGAGCCCGCCTTCGATCCGCGCGCGACGGCGCTCGTCGAGGCTCCAACTTTATGCTCCGGAACGGGCGGCCTGGTTGAGATCACCGAGTATTCCGGAAACGGCATCGAGGCACAGACAGAGGGAGGAGGAGGGCTGCTCGTCCTCAGCGAGATCCACTATCCGGGCTGGAAAGCGACAGTCGACGGGGAACCTGCAGAACTGGTGCGAGCTGACTACCTGCTGCGGGCGCTCTGCGTGCCGCCAGGCACGCACCAGATCGACCTGAGATACGACCCACCGCTCCTGAAGCTTGGACTGCTGATCACCGCCGTGGCGCTCCTGCTGGTCGCCGCCGCCTCTATCTGGATTCTGAGGGAACCAGCGGACAAGGATGGAAGGTAACCCGCGGTGAAGACCTCACTTGGTCAGTGGATGCGAGCTGCGCATCGGCGGTTGGACGCGTCCCGTCTGTGGTTCTCCGTTCTGTTAGCTTCCTACGTCGCATTGGCTGTGGCCTACAGCCTGGTCACGCCCATATATGAGCCCACCGACGAGATACGACACGTACGGTATGTGCGCCACTTGACCGTGTATCGCAGCTTACCTGTCCAATCTGCCGAAGGCCCCCGCGCCCAAAGCCACCATCCGCCGCTGTACTACGTGCTCGGTGCACTGGTGAGCTGGTGGGTGCCTGTCGAGGAGGATGTGTATTACGAGCCACCTCGTAACCCGCACTGGACGAACCGGTTCGATGAGGTTAGCGTCGACAACAAGAACCAGTATCTGCGCAGCGGTGACGACCGCTTTCCTCTTCAGGGGATCACGTTGGCTGTCCAAGCGATGCGGTGGGTGACCATCATCATCGGGGCCGGCGCTGTGTGGTTGACCTATCGCCTCGGCCGAAGGGTGTTTCCCGATCGACCCGCTGTGGCCTGGTGCGGAGCAGCTCTGCTGGCCTTCAACCCCCAGTTTCTGCACCTCAGCGGTGCGGTGAACAATGATGTACCAGCCACGCTGTGGGGCGCGGCTGTCTCCCTGATCTGTGTTCGGCTCATTCAAAGAGGGCCCAATAGCCGCACCGACGTGACATTGGGCATTCTGTTCGGCTCAGCGCTGCTGACCAAGTTCCACCTGGTGGCATTGGCAGGGCCGATCGTTCTGGCCTACGTGATGAGCGCGTGGGACTCTGGCGACTGGCGACCGCTCGTACGGGGCCCAGTCATCGTGTTGGGGATGGTGGTCCTGATATCAGGCTGGTGGTTCTGGCGCAACCATGCCCTCTACGGCGATCCGACCGGGATGAAGAAGGTCAATGAGCTGTGGGCAGGGCGTCCAGCGGCGGGCAACTGGTGGGCCTTGCGTCAGGGGCTGCCCTATCTGTGGAGCAGTATGTGGGGACGGTTTGGCTACGGTCAAATACCCCTACATCAGTCTGTCTATCGGGGTCTATTGGTTCTCTGCGCCGCGGCTATGATCGGCTACCTGGCACCTGGAAAGGACCGCTTGCCCATCGCCCCACTGATGCTGCTGACCGCCACCATCTTGGCTTTCCTGGCAGCCGTGTCCTACTACATCCTGATTCAACCCGCCGGGGCAATGGGTCGCTTCTTGTTTCCAGGCCTGCCGGCGTTCGCCCTTCTGGTGTCCTATGGTCTGAGTCGGCTGTTTCCTCAGGAGGCGAACAAGCTACCAAACGTCAGTGTGGGCCTGGGAGCAGCCGCGTTGGCCCTGTACGCCCTGCTCGGCGTCCTGGCACCAGCCTACGGACGTCCGCCGTCTCTGAGCGAATCGGAGATCGCTTCCGTGCCCAATCCCGTAGGTGCAGAGTTTGGGGGTGTGGCGCAACTGCTGGGATATCAGGTCAGGCCGAACGTCGTCGAGCCAGGTGACACGATAGATGTCACGCTCTACTGGCAGGCGTTGGCCCGAACTGACCGGAACCACGTCGTCTTCGTCCATCTGCTCAGCGACGCGGGAACCATGATAGCCCAGAGGGATACCTATCCGGGGTTGGGACGTTATCCATCCACGGCGTGGGAGAACGGCGTTGCTTTCGCCGACACATATCGCGTGCAGGTTCCAGAGACTGCTTACGCACCGGACAGCGGCTACGTTCAAGTGGGGCTGTACGTTCCTGATGGTCAGCGGCTTACTACGGACGATGGGCGTGATGCACTTCGCCTGGCACGAATCGAGGTCCAACCGCGACCCGGGGAGTTTCCGAATTCCCAGAAGGCGAACTTCGGGAACGAGATTGCATTGGTTGGCTACAAGCTCGACCGGCGAGTCGCACAGCCCGGTGAAGCGATCCGACTGACGCTGTACTGGCAGACACTGGCCCCCATGCAAGGCGACTATCGGGGGTTTGCGCATGTGTTAGGAGCGGGCGACCAGATCTGGGCTAACAGCGATAGCCGCCTGGTCGACGGACCTGCGCCCACCAGCGAGTGGCAAGTGGGACAAGTCGTGACCGAGGAGCGCATCCTCTTGGTAGATCCGACGACCCCGTCAGATTTCTACAACATTGAGGTAGGTGTCTGCAGGGCAGACGGAAGCAGATTGCCGGTATTAGCGGAGGGGGGACATCAATTGGGCAGCCGCGTTTTGCTGAGTAAGATCAGAGTGGAGGTCAGATGACGAGGCGACGAATGAACATACTGCGCATCCTGATCAGCGCAGGCGCCCTGCTGTTCCTGTTCTGGAGGGTCGTAAGCCCGGATGAAACCTTCGACGTGCTGCGGCGTGCCGATCTGCGGCCCCTCCTGGGGGGGCTTCTGCTCTTCGTGGCCAGTCTGGTCATTCGTGCGTACCGTTGGATCGTCCTGCTGCGCGGCCTGGACTCAGACGTGCCCTTCTCTCGACTGGTTCACCTCTACTTCGCCGGGCAGTTCTTCAGCAGCTTCCTGCCCACGCAGTTTGGGGGCGACGTGATGCGAGCGCTGGAGTTGACGGAGGACACCGACTCGCCGGCTGCCGTGGGTACCGTTCTGCTCGATCGCATGATCGGTCTGCTGATCCTGTTTGTGATAGGACTGGTGGCACTGCCGTTCGTGGTCACTCGCATCGCACCCTGGCTGCTGTGGCTCCTGCTCATCGTGTCCGGCACAGGACTGGCGGCGGGCGTCCTGGTCCTGGAAGGCCGCCTGTTGCGGCGGGCTTCCGCCTGGTTACCACAGGCAGTATCGCTGTCGGGCGGAGGTCCTCTGGCGCAAGTGTATGCGGCAGTGACTGGCTGTGGGTGGCAAGCCGTAGGTGGTGCATCTGCAATCTCGCTGGGGTTCAATATCGTCAACATCTTCATCAATTGGCTGGCTGCACAGGCAGTGGGCATAAGGATAGGCATGGGATACTTCTTCGTCGTCACCCCGATCCTGTCGATCTCGGGGCTCATTCCTTCCATCGGCGGTTGGGGCGTCCGCGAGGCCGTGAGCACGGCCCTCTTCGCGCCGGTCGGCGTTGACGAGAACGCAGCCGTGGCCCTTGGAATAACGCTAAACGGGATCAGTCTGGCAGCGGGCCTCGTCGGTGGACTCGTATACGGGATCGGAAGACTGAGGAGCCGGCAGAAGGGCCAGGAGAAGCCGAATCGCGAACAGGATGATCACCAGCTCAAGCAACGATAAGGTCAAGTACGTCCGGAGGCTGCAGAATCAGAAGACCTTCCGGGATCAAGAACGTCGCCTGGTGATGGAGGGGGTGCGCCTGGTTGAGGAAGTGGTTCGCGCCAGTATGATCCCCACCCTCGTCCTCTACACAGAGGCATTGGCGAGGGAACCACGGGGGAAGGCGCTGATGGCGACGCTGCGGGCCCTGGACGCGCCCTGCTACAAAGTGAGCGAATCGGTGATGGAAGACTGCTCAGACACGGTGACGCCCCAGGGGATTCTGGTCCTGCTGCCTTTCCCTGAGCTTGCACCACCCGAACCCCTCACGTTTGGCCTGGTCGTAGATCGTCTGCGCGATCCCGGCAACCTGGGAACGCTGCTTCGCACCGCTCTCGCTGCGGGGGTGGAGGAAGTGCTGCTGGCACCGGGCAGCGTGGATTTCAGCAATCCGAAGGTGATACGGTCCGCCATGGGGGCTCACCTTCACCTACCGATGGTGGATACTGAGTGGGACACGATCGCTGAGAAGGTCCGTGGCTGTGATGTGTGGCTGGCTGCAGCGGGGGGTAGAAGGCTCTACACAGAGGTCAATTGGACCCGTCCAACAGTGCTGATCATCGGTGGCGAGGCTCACGGGGCCGGAGAGAGGGCTCGAGCGCTGGCTGACGACCGCATCTCCATTCCGATGAGCCCTGCGGTTGAGTCACTGAACGCCGCGGTGGCTGCAGCGGTCATCCTGTTCGAGGCAGTGCGGCAGAGGGGCTTGCAGGAGCCACCGCCGAACTCGGCTTGACAAGAGCCTGCTCCCAGGGGATAATGGCGCCTGACAACCCAAGAGGTGTGAAACAGGCTGTGACGGAGAGGAGTAGGCGGAGGAAGGCCTCCAGGGAAGCGAGGTCGCGGACTGAGAGCCTCGCTCGGCGGAACTCCCCCGAAGTTCGCTCCCGAGCCGACGGGTGAACGGCAGTGCCAGGCGGGATTGGTGCCTGCCACTGATCCAAGTAGCCCGCTCCGCAGGCCCAGCGTTATAGGGGCAGCCGATTGCGTCTCGAGGCGCCGTCGGGTCTTGAGCGGACTCTAAGAGGGGTCAAGCAGGGTGGTACCGCGGGAGAATTGCGCTCTCGTCCCTATGGGGCGAGAGCGTTTTGTCATCATGCGGGACGAGCAATCGAGAGAGAAGGTGAATCCCATGCTGGATGAACTAGGTCAAGTCAAGGAGGAGGCCCTAACCTCCCTGGGAAAGGTGCAGAGCAGCGAGGAGCTGGAAGCCTGGCACAAGCAGTATCTGGGGAAGAACGGCACGTTGACGAGGATGCTCCGCTCGATCGGTGAGCTCCCCAAGGAGGAACGCCCGGCTTTCGGCCGTGCCGCCAACGAGGCCAAGACGGCTCTGGAGCAAGCGTTTGTGTCTCAAGCTCACGCGCTGGAGCGGCAGGAGATGGAGCAGGAGCTGAGAGAGGGAGCCATCGACGTGACGTTGCCTGGGCGCCCCGTGGGTCCGGGTCATCTTCACATCACCACGCAGACACTGCGCCGCATCTACGACATCTTCGCCGACATGGGCTTCCAGGTCTACGAGGCTCCAGAGGTGGAGACGGATAGACTGAACTTCGGGCTGCTGAACATGCCCCCCCATCATCCGGCGCGAGACATGTGGGACACATTCTGGGTCGATGACGGCGTGGTGCTACGTACCCACACGTCGCCAGGCCAGATACGCGCGATGCGCGAATATCATCCGGACCCTATACGCGTGATCTTGCCCGGCAAGTGCTATCGGTACGAACAGGTCACCGCCCGTTCGGAACACCAGTTCTATCAGGTGGAGGGCCTGGCGGTCGGACACAACATCACGATGACCGACCTGATCGGCACGCTGACAGAGTTTGCGCGGCGCTTCTACGGGGGCGAGCGCCGTCTCCGCATACGCGGCTCCTACTTCCCCTTCACGGAGCCGTCTATCGAAGCCGACATCGACTGCATTCTCTGCGAGGGAGCAGGATGCCGGGTCTGCAAGTACAGCGGCTGGCTGGAGATCGCGGGAGCGGGGATGGTGCACCCGAAGGTACTGGAGAACGGAGGCTACGATCCAGAGGAGTGGAGCGGTTTTGCCTTCGGACCAGGCGTCGAACGTCCGGCGATGCTGAAGCACGGCATCGACGACATCCGCCTGTTCTATGGAAACGATCTACGGTTCCTGCGACAGTTCTGACATCAAGCGGTGTGAGGAGATAGTTCATGCAAGTCCCTGTCTGGTGGCTGAAGGATTACATAGAGATTGACATTTCCGTCGAGGAACTCGCCGAGCGACTGACGCTTGCCGGCCTCGAGGTTGAGACGATCGAATACATCGGCTTGCCCCAAGCGGAACTCCCCTGGGATCCGGAGAAGATCGTCGTCGGCGAGGTGCGCTCTGTACAGCCTCATCCCGACGCCGACCGACTGGTTCTGGTCGAGGTAGACTATGGCAGCCCGGAGGCGGAGGTTGTGGTCACCGGCGCTCCCAGCTTGTTGGAGCATCAGGGGGAAAGCGACTTACATCTGAAGGTCGCATTTGCCATGGAGGGAGCCCGCCTCTACGACGGACACGCCGAAGGAAAGGAGGTGATGACACTCAGGAAGGTCAGGATTCGGGGAGTGCCTTCGCGAGCCATGGTTACGTCTGAGAAGGAGCTGGGCCTCTCCGAGGAGCAGGTCGATATCCTTTATCTGCCTGACGATGCACCGGTCGGGACGCCCCTGGTCGGGTACTTGGGCGATGCTGTGCTTGAGTTCGACATCAAGGGGCCCTTCGCCCACCTCAACTCGGTGCTCGGCATCGCTCGAGAAGCAGCGGCACTGCTTGATGTGCCCCTCAAGCGAGACGTGCTTGAGGTACTGGAGGACCATCCGGTGGAGCTGTCTCCCGACCCGGATTTCCTAGCGCTGGAAATCGCCGATCCTGACCTTTGCCCCCGCTACTCGGCGGCTTTCATCCAGGACGTGGAGGTGAAACCGTCGCCTTTCTGGATGAAGATGCGTCTTCGCCGGGCAGGCATACGTCCCATCAACAACATTGTGGATGTGACCAACTACGTGATGCTGGAGTTGGGCCAGCCGCTCCACGCCTTTGACTACAGGCACCTGCGCCCACGGGCAGAGGAGGAACGTCCAGCCATCATCGTGCGACGTGCTGAATCTGGCGAACGGATGCGAACCCTCGACGGCAGGATGCAGACCTTCGACGAGGACATGCTGCTCATCACCGATGGGGCCGGATCGGTAGCTGTGGCAGGTGTGATGGGAGGAGAGGAAAGCGAGGTCTCCAAGGACACGACCGACGTTCTCCTAGAGTCGGCAAACTTCGACTATCTCAACGTGCGCCGCACGTCCCGAGAACTAGGTCTGGCAACCGAGTCGAGCCAGCGCTTCGGGCGTCAGGTCGATCCAGAACTGACCGTGAAGGCAGTGGCACGGGCGGCATATCTGATGGCAGATCTGGCGGACGGGAACGTCGCGCCGGTCATCGGTGATGTCTATCCGGGCCGCAAGCCGCAACCGGCAATTCAATTCGATCCAGATCACGCAGCGTGCATTCTCGGCGTCGAGATTCCGCTTCAGGAGATCATGCGCATCCTCTCCTCACTGGAGTTCGAGGTGTCAGAGGCGGCGGCAGGAGATACGCTCACCGTCACCGTCCCCTCCCACCGCCGGGATGTCACCCGCGCCGTCGACCTGATTGAGGAAGTGGGCCGCATCTGGGGCTATGATCGCTTTCCGGCAACGCTGATGCGCGACGAGCTACCGCCACAGCGAGAGAACCCTCGCCTCGATGGAGCCGAGCGAGTGCGCGATCTGCTGATAGGCTGCGGGCTCGACGAAGTCATCACGTACTCGCTGGTAAGCCCTGAGGACGAAGGAAAACTCCATCCAGGAGGCTCGAGGCCGGATCCAGATGCGTATCTACAGCTGCGCAACCCGCTCTCATCGGAGCAGAACACGCTGCGGCAGACGCTCCTTCCCTCTCTGCTCAATACCACCCGCCAGAATCTGCGCTTCGTCGACCGGGTGGCGATTTTCGAGATTGGTCGAATCTACGTTCCGGTGGAAGGGAAGACGCTTCCGGATGAGGTTCAACGTCTGGCCATCGTGATGGCCGGCCCCCGAGAAGAGCCATCGTGGCTTGAGCACCAAGACCGCACGCCGATGGACTTCTTCGACCTCAAAGGGGTCGTGGAGACCTTACTGAACCGACTGGGAATGGACGGGGCGTTCGAGCCCGGAGAGCACGGCGCCCTCCATCCGGGTCGATGCGCTCAGGTAAGCGTCGAGGGTGAGAAGGTGGGGGTGATGGGTGAACTACACCCGCTGGTGCGAGAGGCCTTCGAGCTACCGGAACAACCCATCTGTGTATTGGAGTTCGAGCTGGATGCACTCATCGCGCGTTGGGGCGCGGCGCAGGAGATGACACCTCTTTCTATCCATCCACCGGTCTACGAGGACCTGGCCGTCGTGGTCGATGAGGAGACCCCCGCGGTTCGCGTCCGCGATTTGATCACTCAAACCGGCAAGCCCCTCTTGCGCTCGGTCACGTTGTTCGACGTCTACCGAGGAGCGCAGGTGGGTTCGGGCAAGAAGAGCCTGGCCTATCGCCTCACCTACCAGGCCGAGGATCGCACGCTGACCGACGAAGAGGTCGCTCAGCTTCGCGAGAGAATCATCAGTGAGTTGAGAGAGGAGCTGGGGGCAACGCTAAGAAGCTGATCATGCAAGAGCCGCCAGCGAGAAACAGGCAGCGGTGCCCCCATCAGTCGCTGCGTGCCAGCTCTATCTCGGTAGCGGCGGTCCCCACCTGGTGTCTAACCGGCGCCCAGCAGCCTGTTGCGAAGACTGAGCAACGCGCGAAGGATTCTCTGAAATATCGATGGCTGATCTAGCGTCCTCAGGCCAACCTGATAGGTAGTCAAGCCTTCCTGGCGCTCCCCTAACTTCCACTGCTGCACACCAAGCGCCAGGAGCGTCTCTCCTCGTCGCTGATCGTCGCCGAGAGCAGCGAAGGCGTCGGCTGCCTGGCGCAGATATTCCATTGCCTCCTCTCGCTGCCCCTGGCTGGCGTGCAGTCCTCCGAGGTTGCCCAACACCTGGGCCTCCCGGCTGCGATCCCCCAGCGCGGCGAATGCTGCTCGAGCCTCCTCCAGCGCTGCAATGGCCTCATCCCACTCACGCCGCATGCGATGGATGACGCCCAGGTTGTTGAGCATCTCGGCTGCTTCAACCTCGTCCCCTTCGGCAACAAACATGTCGCGAGCCTTTCTGAACCTATCGGCTGCCTCGGGGTACAGACCCTCCTGGAAAAGTCGCAGTCCTTCTTCTTTCACATCGCGTGCAGACATGACATCATCCATCGTTGTGCCTCCAGTCGACAGCCTAGTAGGTGATCTCCAACAGCCCTTCAGCAATGGCGCGCAGCCTGCTGGCTGGCATCTGGGAAAGCCTCATTGCCACCTCGAGATACTTGACGTTTACAGGCTTGGCGACGAACTCCTGTACGTCCTCTGGAAGTTCGTGAAAGTGACGGTCGAGCTCCTGCTGTCGATGCCATGCTCCCACCCTTCCCTCCTGCCCGTCCACAAAGTGCTCCAGGGACAGCTTCAGGCGGTCTGCAAGCAGCTCTAGCTCCGACACGGCAATAGGCTCCATCCCGTGTTCGTACTCAGAGACGCGGTCTTGCGAACAACCGAGAACCTCGGCTGATTCCTGGAGCGTCATACCCGCTTCCAACCGTGCCTGACGTAGAAGGACTCCCACGATACGATGTCGGAGGTCCAGCAACGTCTGAAAGTCAGGGCACTCCCGCCCGGACTCCAAGTCCGGCTCCGCCTCCCAGAAGCGGTGAATGGGTGTGCCCAAGAGATAGCCGAGTACTTCTAGTTCTGGCAGCGAGACGGGGATGCGCCCCTCCTCATATGCCTCCATGGTCTCGGTGGAGACACCGAGGGCGTCTGCACATTCAGCCTGCGTCCGTCCCGCCCGCTGTCGCGCGTCACGCAGCAGCACACCGATGATGCGATCACGGAACGTCAGTTTCCTCTCAACCATGCGATCCTCCCATGGACGGCGTCGTGTTCCACACGATTATAGCATACCAGAATTGGGCAGCAAAATGACCGTGAACCCATCGCTACGGCTGGGTCGCGGCCAACCCGGCGACGAGCAAATCGAGGGCCACCTCTGCCCCCACCTCTCCAGTCTTGATCTCGACGTCGATCTGTGAGAGGTGACGGTAGACCTTCTCGAGCTGGGCGACAGTGAAGTGGGTTGCCTGGTTGTAGAGTTTACTGGCCGGAAACGGATGAATCCCGAGCACCTCCGCCACGTCACGCGGGGAGGCACCGTTAGCCTTTAACTCCTTGACCTGGATCAGAAGCCTGAACTGACGCACGATCATCCCGAACAACCCCAACGGATGCTCTCCCTCCTCCAACAAGCGATGCAAGGTCTCAGCAGCCGTGCGCCCGTCGCGATGCCCGAGGGCATCCACGAGATCGAAGATGACGGCATCCTGTGAATACGGCACCAGAATTCGTACATCGGCCTCGGTGACAGCCCGTCGTCCACGCGTATACGTGACCAACTTCACAATCTCCTGATCGAGCAGCCGCAGATCAGCGCCGACGGATGCGGTCAGGCGGAGGGCTGCCGGCGGTTCGATCTCCCCGCCGTGCTTCTGAGCCCGCTTCCTGATCCATCCAGGCAACGTCTTGGCGTCTGGACACTCAAAGCGCTTGACGTACCCCCGCGGCTCCTGTCTTGCCAGCTTGATGACGGGGTGACTGACCGGCAACACTTCCTCCTCAACGAAGACCAGGCGCGTCGTCGGGGGAAGGTGCGGAAGATAGTCGGTCAATCCGTTGAGCAATCTCTCTCTGGTCTCAGACAGGTTCTGCCCCTTTCGGGGGACAAGCGTCTTCAGCAATCCTTGGACGATGACAAGGCGCTTCTCCGCCAGAAATGGAAGGGCGTCACAGACGTGTCGCAGGTCGGCCATTGTCAGGCTCTTTCCATCCAACTCGGTGGTGTTCAAGTCCACGGTGTCAGATGGCCCCAGTCGGCGCTTGAAACTGCTCAGCGTCTCTGAGCGCGTGAACTCGTCGTCACCGTGCAATACGTAGAAATTGGGCTTCGGCCTTGTCATGTCGTCCCTGACACAGAAGAGGCTACCGGGCGTTGCACGCGCGCTCTGCTGGCCTATTCTCCCGTGCGGATGAGATGGACCGTCGTGCCAGCTTGCTCCCTTTTGACGACGCCCTCAATTCGCATCTCACCCACGTCGGCCTTGGTCGTGACGTGAGCCTGGAGAGCGGCACCCAAAGGTCTAGACAGAATGGCACCCAACGTTCCCACGGCCCACGCCAGTGGCAGGCGAGCCAGGCGGTCCAAGAGGCGCTCACGTCGATCCCGACACAAACCACCCAAAGCAACGAACGCCCCCATACCCGCGATGGCCCCGGCAACAACGTAGTTTGAGCCGCAGTTGGGATGGATGGCCATCTCTCGTCGGCCAGCTTTCAGTCTCCGCAGTCCTTCCTGAGCGGCGACAAGCACATCCTCCGTATCCGCCTCCCCATAGATGTAGAAACCCCAGAGTGACGAGCGCCCCATTAACGTGAGCTTGTTGTCGCGCTCGCTGAGGACCTGCATCGTGGCGTGCTCCAAGGCGTGATTCTGTCGTACACGGGCGATGAGAGGCAGATTCAGCACACTTGACAGCGGTCCCTGGTTCATCAGTCCTCCGGCCGTTCTGACACCTTGTCGGATTGACACGGTCGGGTCACGACAATCAGCCGATTGCGCAGGGTGCCGATGAGCCTTCCAACCACAACCCGAGTTTCCGTCATTCGATACCCCGTCACAGCTCGCCCATCGTCCCCGAAAGCGTCTTCGATTATACTCCGTGAACCAGGTCCGGACAAGAAGGCCGTACCGGCCCCGCAGCGACGAATACCCTTCCCTCGCCAATCGGTCAGTGTTATAATACCGGAAGACCAAGCAATCTGCACAACCCTACCGACGGCGAACGTAGAGGAGTTAACCATGAAGAGCTCTCATCTTCTCATCGTGCTGGCAGGATTGGTGCTGATCCTCGCCCTGGCTTGCTGCTGCTGCACAGGTAGCTTCTTCTTGTTGAACCGTGGAAGCAGCCGACCCGCTCCTGACGTCGACGCCGCCGTCCCTCGGGTCCCAGACACCCCGACGTCCGCTCCCACGCCTTCCGTTACCTACGATCCGACAGGGGAGCTCGAGGAGGAGACCGAAGCGCTGTTGAACAGCACGGTGGTCCCCGTGCGTGACCTCCACGAATTGGCCATACGTCTGCGAGGCCTATCACCGGATACAGAGCGTACCGTGAACCAAGAAGGCTCTCCGGACTATGAGCTGGGTACCCGGCGTCTGTTTCACGCCTCGAACGTGGACACCGAGGAGCAGTTCGATCTTTACGCCACGCTGGAGTACAAGACGGAACATGTCTACATGTGGGTTGAGGAAGGCAAACAGCTCGACCAGAAGGCGCTCGAGGCCGCGGCAGATCTTTTCGAGGAGGAGACTTACGTCACGAATCGTGCTTTCTTCGGTTCCGAGTGCACACCGGGGGTGGACAACGACCCCCATCTGAGCATCCTCCACGCCACCAATCTGGGAGACAGCGTCGCCGGGTACTACTCGAGCGCGGACCAGTTCGTCTCTGCGGTACGGGAGGATTCCAACGAGATGGAGATGTTCTACATCAACATCGACAATGTGAGACCGAACAGCAATTTCTACAACGGTGTCCTGGCTCATGAGTTTCAACACATGATCCACTGGCACAACGACCGCAACGAAGAGACCTGGCTGAACGAAGGGTTTTCGGAATTGGCGACCTACCTGAACGGATTCGATATCGGAGGATCCGACTGGCTCTTCGCCAACGCACCGGACACCCAGCTCAATTCCTGGCCCTCAGGACCTGGCGTCGCAGGGCCCAACTATGGGGCTGCTTACCTTTTCACCTCTTACTTCCTTGATCGTTTCGGCGCCGATGCCACGCGGGCCCTGGTGGCTCATCCAGAGAACGGATTGAGCAGCGTGGAAGTGGTGCTACAAGAGCAGGGGACCGGCCTATCGTACGAAGACCTGTTTGCCAACTGGGTAGTGGCCAACCTGCGTGACGATCCGAGCATCTATGATGGGCGCTATGGGTATGCGAATATCGATCCTCCGCCGGTTGATATTGAGACCACTTACTACGCAGACGCGTATCCCGTCTCCGAGAGTGCCACCGTCCACCAGCATGGCACCGACTACATTGAGATACAGGGCAGGCAACCGCTCTCCTTCGCCTTCAGCGGATCAGCGCAGGTGGGTCTGATCGACGCGACTGCTCACAGCGGGCGCTACTTCTGGTGGTCGAATCGGGGTGACGACTCGGATATGACGTTAACCCAGGTCTTCGATCTCTCAGATGTCAGCGAGGCCACGCTTTCTTACTGGACATGGTATGACATCGAGAAGGACTGGGACTATGCATACGTAGAAGCCAGCACGGACGGGGGAGAAACCTGGAAGATCCTCAATACGCCGTCCAGCGTAGACACAAACCCGAATGGCAACTCATTTGGTTGGGCTTACACAGGGACGAGCGGCGCGGGCGAGAAGCCACAATGGATCAGAGAGGAAGTGAATCTCTCAGCGTACGCCGGCCAAGAGGTGGAGATTCGCTTCGAGTACATCACCGATGATGCCGTGAATCGACCGGGCCTGGCCCTTGATGATATTGCCGTCCCCGAGATCGACTACTTCGACGACTTCGAAACGGATGAAGGAGGATGGGAACCGGCGGGCTTCGTTCGTCACGCCAACGTGCTCTCTCAGCGCTGGCTGGTGCAGTTGATCATCCCTAGTCCTGAGACGACGGTCGAGAGGCTGAGTCTGAGCGATCGGCAGGCTGGCTCATGGACAGTCCCCCTTAACAGAGACACCGATCGCGCGATCGTGACCGTATCCGCCCTGGCGCCGGTGACGACGGAGCTAGCTCCCTACAGCTACGAGATCGCAGAGCAGTGACGCCAGCGATTGGGGGGCTTTGACGCCAGTGAACCGATCAACTTCGGCGAGGAGATCACTCGTGGATGTTAACCAACGTGCCCACCGAGGCCCAATGGAACAGCCATTCCGCCTCTTCAGTCGGCAGGTTGATGCAGCCGTGGCTCATCGGATGACCGAAGTTGGTGTGCCAGTACGTACCGTGTAGACCATAACCCCGATAGAAGTACATGGTATAGGGAACGTCCGGCAGGTAGTAGTCAGGGCCACGCATGTCGTCCTTGAGAAACTTAACGTATATGTGGTACTTGCCGACAGGTGTGGGCGTGCGGGGCAAACCTGTGGAGACGAGCGTGGAGCGCACGGGTGTCCGGCCCTCATAAGCCGTAAGCCTCTGGAGGCTCAGATCCACGTCAATCCAGCGGGTGGCGCCGTCGATAGGCAGGTCTTCCAAGAATACCTCGTCAGGAGTCGGCAATGGTGTGGGGGTGGAAGAAGAAGCCAAGGTTGGTGTCGGAGTGGGAGAAGGCGTCAGGGTTGGTGTGGGAGCAGGAGAGGGAGTCAAGGTTGGCGTCGGGGTGGAAGAAGGAGTCAGAGTTGGTGTGGGAGTAGGAGATGGCGTCGGGGTATCTGTCCCTGTCGCCACAGCTGTAGGGACGGGAGCGGTCGTTGAAGCCAAGGTTGGCCTGGCGGAAGGCGAAGGAAGGGGCGTCGCAGTCTGTGTAGGAGTTGGACGGGACAAGGCTCCCAGGGAAGCGAGGGAAGGGAACCCGCGAGGCGCATACCATAGAAGAACCAAGAGCACCCCTGCGAAGAACGCGCCCAAAGAGCCCAGGGCGGTCATTGGGGCAAGGCGGCGCCACCTGGTGGCAGGCTCGCGCCGCAACGACTCAAGAGCACTCAGTTCTGATGATCGGGAGTCATCGCGGCCCTGAGCCCATCGTCGCGCTGCACGAGCACGAGGGTTGTCAGGCTCAAGTGCCTGCGCGCGATCGACGTAGGCCACGCTGGCGCGAGGATCGTCGCTCAGCCAGGCCATCCACAGCAGAGCTGCCACGTTGAGCGGATCGCGGGTCAAGACGGCCCGGAACGCGCGTCGCGCTTCGGCCCAATGCCCGTCTTGTGCCGCGGCCTCACCCTTCTGCAATAGCGCAGCGACTTGATGGTCCATCATTGTCTGTTGAGTGAAGGGCCTTCAAGTGGTTGAACAACTGATTGCCGCCAGTGTATCATTGGAAGAACTCTTCGTCAATCCCGTCGATATTCCTTTGCCCGTGACGAGCCCGGCAATCCGCTCAACAGCGGAAAGGAGCATACAGTGTCTCGTGCGCCCGTCCAGTCTTCTGCTCCTGGAAAAGTCATCCTCTTTGGCGAGCACGCTGTCGTCTACGGGGAGCCGGCTATCGCTGTGCCTGTCTGGGCGGTGACAGCCAAAGCTACCGTTGAGCCCGCGCCACCGGGCAGCGGGCTCACGCTGGTCGCCGCCGATCTAGGGCAGCAGTTCGCGCTCAGCACCGCCCCTCCACAGGATCCGCTAGCGGTGGCAGCACGCTTGACGTTGGGTCATCTATCCGCCCCGATACCGGATGCCAGGGTCCTCGTTCAGTCTTCGATTCCGATCGCAAGCGGGTTGGGAAGTGGGGCTGCCGTGGCGACGGCCCTGGTACAGGCCCTTGCAGACTTCGTAGGCCACCCGCTTTCTCGTGCTGAGGTCAGCAACCTGGTCTTTGAGGTGGAGAAAATCCACCATGGAACCCCCAGCGGGATCGACAACACTGTCATCGCCTACGAGCAACCGGTCTACTTCGCACGGACAGCAGACTCCGAACCACGGCCCTTGTCCGTCGGAGCCCCGTTCACGCTCCTCATCGCCGACAGCGGGCTTCCCAGCCCAACCCGGCGCCTCGTGAGCCAGGTTCGCAGAGGTTGGCGGCGAGAGCCTACGCGTTACGAGACTCTCTTCAAGAAGATGGGAGATATTGCCAGAGCGGCCTATCGCAAGATCGAGGCAGGCGACGTCGCCGCTGTGGGGCACCTCATGGACAGCAATCACGTCCTGCTCATCCAGCTGGGCGTGTCGTCACTGACACTGAACGTGCTGGTCGAAGCCGCGCGGGAGGCAGGGGCCTGCGGAGCGAAACTCTCGGGAGCGGGCCGGGGGGGGAATATGATCGCGCTGGTGAACCCAGCAGTCGCCGAAGAAGTCGCCGAGACACTCCGGGAAGCGGGAGCGGTTCGGGTGATTGACACCATCGTGGAGTGACGCCTGCTGCAGGATACCGATCTCCTGCTACGCCTCTTGGAAACGAGCCTCCAGTTCCTCTAACAGCTCCGCGGCTTCCACGAGCTTATCGAGCGGATTCTCCTTGCCGGTGAAGTATCGGTAGTCGCACGGCATCACATCCAGTGTGTCGATCAGGTCTCTGTGTCGGTCTCTCACGGCTCCGTCACTGACGCCGTAGAACTGAGCGATCTTGGAGCGTTTCACCGGACGCAGATTGACCTTGCGCACAACGTAGTCGAGCGCCGCCGCCCACGTCTCCGCTTTGCGGATGATCAATTGCCCCCGACCCAGAGCAATCCGGTATTCCAGCCACATCTGGAGAGCGGCCCCGATTTCCTCAACCGGCATTCGAGCTCGAGTCATCTTGTCGGTGACTACCTCTTCCACCTCATCCATCCCGCTGGCGAAGAGCTGTTCAAGACGCTCCGTTGTATGTGAATCAGGCTCCAGCCTGATAAACTCCGCGAGCACTCGCAGGGCCTGATCATAGTGACCGCTGCGAGCCAGCGCCTGAGCCAGATACAGCTGGCAGTCCGCATCCTCAGAGTTGAGATCAGCGGCAATTCGGAGCTCCTCGACTGCCTGATCAACATCCCATTCTCGATAGGCCTGAATTCCGGCCATCTGGTGTTCCATCGCCTTCCGGCGGTCTGTGCTGGTGATCTTGCTCTTGGCCATTCGATCTGCTCCCTGTGAGGCCCCTGTGAAGAACCTGCAGAGTCAATTGGCTGCCACAAAGTATCGTTCGATTATAGCATAGGCGCTCTGGATGGACAACGGGCAGGCTTTTGCAAACATCTGGCCCGTGCTATAATCGCCATCTGCACTTGGGCTGATGTCCTGAGGCGAGCACCCAGAAAGCTGCTGTACAAGATGCGCATCTACCTCGATAACGTCGGTTGTCGCCTGAATTGGAGCGAGATCGAGATCCTGGCCCGGGAGTTCGTGACCGCCGGCCATCTTGTGGCAGCGACGCCGTCGGATGCGGATGTTATCGTCGTAAACACCTGCGCCGTCACTGCTCAGGCCGAGCGAAAGACCCGCCATGAACTCCGCTCACTGCATCGGAAGAACCCCGACGCCCAGATTGCGGTCCTCGGCTGCTTCCCCACGCTGAGGCCAGAGATGTGCGCAGAGTTCCCGGGCGTTGCATGGGTCATCCCGAACGCCGACAAGGCCCGGGCTGTCGGCCTCATCACTGGTAAGAAGCCCTCGTCCCCGCTGCGGCGCGACGCCCCAGCAGAAGCCGAGATGCTTCGCACGCGGGCTTTCGTCAAAGCACAGGACGGATGCGACAATCACTGCACGTACTGCATCATCTCCTCGCTCCGCGGCCGCTCTCGCAGCCGGCCTCTGGCCGACATTACAGCGGAGGTACAGACGCTGGTCGAAGAAGCGGGTTGTCAAGAAGCCGTGATCACGGGTGCGAGTCTTGGCGCTTACGGTCGCGACCTCGGGCCGGACGTGGATCTGCGAAGGCTGGTTGAGACCCTCCTCGCTGACAGCGGGATCTCCCGGCTTCGTCTCTCATCCGTGGAGCCCTGGGACATCGATGTGAAGTTTTTCGACCTGTGGGACGATCCTCGTCTGTGCCGTCAGATCCATCTGCCGCTTCAGGCCGGCTGCGATGCCACGCTGCGTCGCATGGGCCGCCCTATCAGGTTGGGTGAATTTGCCCGACTGGTGAGGGTGGCCCGCGCCGCCATCCCTGACCTAGCCGTGACCACAGACGTGCTGGTTGGCTTCCCTGGCGAGGATGAGGACGCCTTCTCCCAAAGCTGCAGATTCGTGGAGCAGATGGCTTTCGCGAAGCTACACGTCTTCCCTTACTCTCCCCGCCCTGGCACGCCGGCGACGAAGCTGCCGCATCAGGTGCCGCGCGCGGTACGCGATGAGCGGGCACGCCAGATGCGGATGCTCGGAACCAGACAACGTCGGCGCTTTCAGAAGCGTTTCCTGAACCGCGAGCTGGAGGTGCTATGGGAAAAACAGTGGCGCGGTGGTCGCTGGAGCGGCTGGACTGACAACTACATCCGGGTCGTAGCTCGCGAAGACGAAGACCTGTGCAATCAAACCACCCGCACTCGCCTGGTGGCTTTGGAGAACGGCTACCTGAAGGGGGAAGTACTCAGATGAGGAACTGCACCTTCTGCCGCATTGCAGGGGGCGAGGAACCAGCCCGTATCGTCCACCAGGACGAAGACGTAACGGCTTTCCACGATCAGAACCCCCAGGCACCCACCCACGTGCTGATCATCCCCAATGAGCATATCGAGAGCGTAGACGAGGTCACGGCCAGAGATGTGGACGTGCTCGGGAAGCTCTTCGTCGTAGCTCGTAAGGTAGCAAGACAGGAAGGTGTCGCGGGAGGCTATCGATTGGTGATCAACACGGGGTCCCGAGCCGGACAGTCCGTGTTTCACCTCCACATGCATCTGCTGGGCGGACGTTCGTTAGGCTGGCCTCCTGGATAGGAGAAAGCGGGGCGTGGCGAGCTCCAGTCGCCCTGCGCGCCTCAGGCTCCAATCATATCACAGGCATGGTGATAGATCACGTTCGACGAGGAGAGAATGACTACCAAAGTCTATGACGCCGTAATCATTGGTGCGGGGAGCGTAGGGCTGCCAACGGCTTTCTTCCTGGCTGCGGCAGGACTCGAACCCCTGGTGATCGATCAGTTCGCCAGCCCAGGTCAGGGTTCCAACAAGGCCGCCATCGGCGGCATTCGCGCCACCCACTCTGCACCGTCGAAGATCCGCCTTTGCCTTGAATCGCTGGAGGTGTTCTGCACCTGGGAGGAGAGATACGGAGACGATATCGAATGGCATCAGGGCGGCTATGCCTTTGTGGCCTATCGCGAACGGGAGGAACAGGCTCTGAAGGATCTCTTGGACACCCAGCACGAGTTCGGTCTGAACATCGAGTGGCTGGACCGGAACGAGCTGCTGGAGGTGATCCCCGCCCTCAATCCGAAGAATCTGATTGGAGGAACATACTCATCCGATGATGGATCTGCCTCGCCGCTTCTCAGCGCCCATGCCTTCTATACCAGAGCGGAGGAGCGAGGTGCCCATTTTCACTTCGGAGAGCGAGTCACGGGCATTATCTGCCGTCGCGGAAAGGTCGTTGGAGTCCGAACGGACAGGGGCGGCTACGCCACCGAGACAGTAATCAACGCAGCGGGAGCTTGGGCACGGAAGGTGGCGCAGATGGGCGGGCTTGACGTCCCAGTGACCCCTGACAGCCACGAAGCCGGGGTGACGGAGCCAGTCGAGCGGTTCGTGGAGCCGATGATCGTGGACTTGCGGCCCGCCGAAGGATCCAAGAATTACTACTTCTATCAGCATGGGACCGGAGCCCTTATCTTCTGCATCACGCCAGAACCCCCAATCGTGGGCACCGATCGCCGCGAGACCTCTGAGTTTCTTCCTATGATCGCTCCGCGCATGGTGGGGCTCATGCCTAAGCTGTCCAACATTCGCGTGCGGCGCACGTGGCGCGGCCTCTACCCAATGACCTCCGACGGTTTTCCCATCGTCGGACGGTCGGAAGATCTGAAGGGCTATATGTTCGCGGTAGGCATGTGCGGGCAGGGATTCATGCTGGGTCCCGGCGTTGGATCACTATTGTCACGCATGGTGCAGGACGAATTGACGGCAGAGGACAGGGAGACCTTGGAGGAACTGAGCCCTTATCGCGAGTTCGGAGGTGAGGAGCAACTGAAATAGGACGTGTGCAGGTGGGGAAGATGACGAGCCTCCACTTGACAACTGCCTCATTTCGCCATAGTATGGTGGCAACCTCATTGGAATTGCCTCCACAACCTTGCACGAGTGATTTGAGCCTTCATGCCGGTGTGCAGGCATGTGTGAGCAGGAAACTCTGCTATCGAGGTCGTTTACGCTCAGTCGTATGTTGCTCCTCTTCGGCTACGGAGCCTCTGAATCAAGAAGCCATCGTTTGCTTCTCATAGGGAGGTGATACAGGTTCGATAGAACATAGAGCAGTCAGACCGGATCGATTCGAGATGAGTGGTTAAGAAGGGATCACAGATCCAAATCGGAGGGGAAAATGCTGAAGAAAATCGCGCTTTCGCTTGTCGCAGTCGTCCTGATCGCTCCCATGCTCGCAGGGTGTGGCGGGCAAGAAGACGTGATCAAGATTGGGCTCGAAGCTCCTATGACGGGTGACTACGCCTACGAGGGTCAGGGCTTCGAGAAAGCTGTTGGCCTGCTCGTCGAGCAGACAAATGAAGCCGGAGGACTCCTGGGTCGCGAGGTCGAATTGGTTGTCGAGGATGATGCCGGGGACCCGACCCAGGCGGCGTTGGTGGCGGACCGTCTGGTGGACGCGGGGGTCGTGGCCGTGATCGGCGCCTACAACTCCACCGCCACGGAGCCGGCCTCGGAGATCTACAATGAAGCTGGGTTGCTGCACATTACCCCGTCCTCCACAGCCACGGGGCTCACGGAAAAGGGCTTCCAGCGCTTCTTCCGTGTCTGCTTCCTGGATGACCGTCAGGGCCTGTTCGCTGCCCGGTTCGCCGACGAGGTGCTGGGCGTAGAGAACTTCGGCATTCTGCACGACAACTCGACCTATGCCCAGGGGCTGGCGGAGCACACCAGGCGGTACGCCGAGGAGATGGGAGTCAACGTCGCCTTCTACGATGCCATCAATCCCGACGACCAGGACTTCAGTCCCGTCCTCACCAACATCGGTGGCGCTGACCTGGACGCCGTCTACTTCACCGGCTATCACGCTCAAGGTGGTCTGCTGCTCAAGCAGACCGGTGAGCTGGGGTTGGACATCACGTGGATGATGGGTAACGCGTCCAACAACCCGGAACTGATTCAAATCGCCGGATTGGAGAACGCAGTGGGCACGTACATCACCACGGAGCCGCTGCCGAAGGACCTCGAGTATCCGGAGGCCCAGCAATTCGTCTCCGACTTCGAGGAGGCCTACGGCGAGCCGCCTGCCAGCGTCTGGTGGCAGATGTCGGCTGAGGCATTCAACGTGATCCGGTACGCCATTCAGGAGACCGAGTCCACTGACTCAGAGGTCTTGGCCGATTTCCTGCACAACGAGGCGCAGGACATCGATGGCCTCACTGGACCGATTCTCGGCTGGGACGAGAAGGGCGACCGGCTCGGCACCATTCACGTAGCCTACGTCATCGACGAAAGCGGAGACTTCGTCTTGCACGAGCAGCAGCCGCAGTAGGCTGAGGATCTAGTTGGGGGAGTTCGACACGCGTCGGACTCCCCCATTCCCGTCCCTTGGGAGGACCCTGAGAGATCGACCCCGCGAGACCTGATCCTGCTCCAATCTCAGCGCCCTCCAGAGAGGGACACAGGAGACTGAAAGTATGCAGTTGCTACAGCAGATGATCAACGGTGTTACGATTGGCGCGTTCTACGTGCTGGTCGCCATGGGCTACACGATGGTGTACGGCGTGCTGAAGCTGATCAACTTCGCCCACGGCGATATGTTCATGTGGGGAGCCTACATTGGACTGACAACGTTGACCGGTCTCTTGGGCTTCTTCGCTCAAGGCAGCGCGTGGCTCGCCGTGCCGACGGTCATCGCGGTCATGCTGACCATTGCCGCCGTCGGCGTCCTGGTGGAGCGCATCGCCTACCGCCCCCTGCGTGAATCGGGTCGATTGGCACCGGTCATCTCGGCTCTGGGGGTCGCCTTCATTCTGCAGAGTCTGGCCCGTAACATCTACGGAGCTAGCTACAAGACATACCCAAGAGACGTCGCGCTGACGGGAGGGTTTGCAGTCGCAGGGGCACGGGTCAGCCTGATGCAGGTAATCGTCTTGGTTATATCATTCCTGCTCATGGCTGTCTTGTATCTCTTCGTACAGCGCACTCGCATTGGGACAGCGATGCGCGCTGTGTCTCTGAACCACGACGTCTCGCGGCTTATGGGCATCGATGTCGACCGTATCATCTCCATCGTCTTTCTCATTGGCCCCGGGCTGGGCGGCGTCGCGGGGATGATCGTTGCCCTATACTACGGGTCGTTCGACTTCACGGTGGGGTGGGTCTTTGGGCTTAAAGCCTTCATTGCCGCCATCTTGGGCGGCATCGGCAACATCCCAGGCGCCATGCTCGGTGGGATGTTGCTCGGAGTCACAGAGACGCTGGGCGCAGGGTACCTCTCTCCACAGTGGAAGGACGTCATCGCTTACATCATCCTGATCTTGATATTGATCTTCCGTCCCACAGGTCTGCTCGGCGAGCGGGTGGCGGAGAAGGTGTAAGGGAGGCACGATGAAAGACTTGCTAACACGTTTCCGAGCCATCAAGCCACTCTACTGGCAAGGGGCTCTCCTGTTCCTGGCGACTTTGGCGCCACTGCCTCTGGGCGATTATTATCGGTCCGTGTTGTGGCGGACTGGTCTGTACGTGATGCTGGGTCTCAGTCTGAATATTATCGTCGGTTACGCAGGCCTGTTTCAGCTAGGACACGCCGCTTTCTATGGCGTGGGAGCGTACACAGCCGGCATGCTGAATATCTACTTCGATGTCCCGCTTCTTCTCACGTTTCCCCTGAGCGTGCTCGTAGCAGCTGTCCTTGGGTACCTCCTCACACGGCCGATTCTTCACCTTCGAGGGGACTACTTGTGCATCGTGACCATCGCTTTCGGCGAGGTGGTGCGCCTGGTGTTGGTAAACAATATCTTCGGCATCACCGGGGGCGCAAACGGTCTCAGCGGCATCGACCGTCTCGTATTGTTTGGGATAGTACTACGCGCGCCCATCTATCATTACTACATCGTGCTGATCTTTCTGATCATCACCATCTTTGCCACCCAACGCCTACAAGACTCACGCCTGGGGCGGGCGTGGAGATACGTGCGTGAGGATGAGGTAGCAGCGGAAGCGATGGGAGTCGACACCACCCGCGTCAAATTGCTTGCCTTTGTCCTCGGATCTGGATGGGCTGGTCTGGCCGGCGCGTTGTACGCAGCTAAGATCACGGTTATCTCCCCCGACCAGGCCAAGTTCATGGAATCGGTGATTCTGTTCTGCATCGTCGTACTGGGTGGTACGGGGTCGATACCTGGGGCATTTGTCGGGACACTGGGCATGGTGACTTTGCCCGAGCTCTCACGGCCCCTGAGGGCTTGGCGAGATGCCTGGCTGGGCGTGGCGATGGTCACCATGATGATCGCCCGTCCTGAGGGGCTCTGGCCCAGCCGGCAGATACGGAGGGAGATCAAGAGCGAGGAAGAGGCACCCGATCCGTCTCTGGCAGTAACCGGCAGGTCTGACTAGGAGTAGATATGGCCCTTCTGGAGAGCAGAAAGCTGACGAAACAGTTCGGCGGTCTGACAGCAGTTGACCGTGTTGCGTTCGAATTGAAGGAACGAGAGATCCTGGGCCTGATCGGGCCCAACGGTGCCGGGAAGACCACGATCTTCAACATGATCACGGGCATCTACGCACCGACTGAGGGGGAGATCTTCTTCCAAGGTCGCCGTATCGCTCACCCACCCTTGACCTGGGCCAAGCGACTGACTACCCCCACCTGGTGGATGAGTTGGCTTCCACTTCCCGCGGTGCAGGAGCGCTGGAACGGATTCCGCAGCCTGCGGCCGCATGAGATCACAGAACGGGGCATCGCCCGCACGTTCCAGACCATCCGACTCTTCAACAACATCACTGTCCTGGAAAACGCAATGTCTGGACCTCACTATCGGACGCAAGCAGGAGTAGCAGGGGCCATCTTCCGTCCGTCCTCGCAGCGGCGAGAGGAGCAGTACATCGTCGATGAGGCAAGGAAGAACCTGGGGTTCATGGGGCTGGAGGAGTACGAGGATGAACTGGCCAAGAACCTGCCCTACGGTCACCAACGGAGGCTGGAAATTGCGCGCGCGTTGGCCACCAATCCCACGCTCATCATCCTGGACGAGCCCGCTGCCGGCCTCAACGAACAGGAGTCGATAGAGTTGATGGCCCTGATCGAGAAAATTCGCGACTCCGGAATCACCGTCCTCCTCATTGAGCACGATATGAAAGTCGTGATGGGCATCTGCGAGCGTATCATCGTCCTGGACTACGGCAAGAAGATCGCCGAAGGGACGCCAGCGGAGGTACAAGGCAATCCTCGTGTCATCGAGGCCTATCTGGGCGAGGAAGAGAAGGAGGAGGTTTGACCGTGGCCTTGCTACAGATCCAGAATCTGCATACCTACTATGGCCACGTTCACGCCCTGAAGGGGCTTAACCTGGAGGTAGAACAGGGAGAGATCGTCTCCCTCATCGGGGCCAACGGCGCCGGAAAGACGACGACGCTGCGGACTATATCCGGCCTTATCGATCCTCGCGAAGGGGGAATTACCTTCGATGACGAGGACATTACGGAGACACCAGCCCATCGCATCGTAGAGGCGGGCATCTCTCACGCACCCGAAGGGCGTGAGATCTTCAGCACGCTGACGGTGAACGAGAACCTGAACATGGGGGCATACGTCCTGGGCGGGGACAAGAACACGATCGAGAAGAACCGCCAGCGCGTGTTCGACTTGTTCCCCCGGCTGGAGGAACGGAAGAACCAGCTGGGAGGGACGCTCTCCGGTGGGGAGCAGCAGATGCTGACCATCGGACGGGCTCTGATGGCCCGTCCCCGGATCCTCATGCTGGATGAGCCCTCACTGGGGTTGGCCCCTATGCTGGTCAAAGCTATCTTCGCCACCATTCGTGAGATCAACGAGCGCGGTGTGACCGTCCTGTTGGTGGAGCAAAACGCCCGCGCGGCGTTGAAGATCGCAGACCGCGCGTATGTGCTGGAGACAGGTCAGATCGTCCTCTCTGGTCCCGCTACAGACCTCCTGCGAGACGAGCGAGTGCGCAAGGCCTACCTGGGTGAGCAGTAGGGCCCTCATCTGACGGTTCCGTTATCCGGCATTCTGAGGCCAGGCGCCCTTCTCTGCAAGAGGTGGTGGCTTTGACCACAGGCATCATCTTTGATATCAAGAGGTTCTCCATCCACGATGGACCGGGCATTCGGACCACGGTCTTCCTCAAGGGGTGCCCGCTGGGCTGTTGGTGGTGTCATAATCCCGAGGGTCAGGCGCCGCAGCGAGAACTGATTCTTCGACCGAACCGCTGCATCGCCTGCGGTGCGTGCGTAGAGGCCTGCGACCGAGGAGCGATCACCGTGGAGCAGGGAACCATCCGCACGAACCGGGAACAGTGCGCAGCGTGCGGTGCATGCGTGGAGGTGTGTTACGCCGAGGCCCGGGAGCTGGTTGGGCGTGAGATGACCGTCACTGATGTGATGGCAGAGATCGGGCGGGACGTCACGTTCTACGATGAGTCCGGAGGTGGCGTGACCTTCTCCGGCGGGGAGCCGTTGGCCCAACCAGCGTTCTTGCACGACGTCCTGCAGGCATGCAAGGGCAGGGGTGTGCACACGGCCCTCGACACCTGCGGGTATGCAGCGTGGGAAGTCCTGGATCGTGTACGGGGATACGTGGATCTCTTCCTGTACGACCTCAAACTGATCGATGACGCGCGCCACCGCGAGACTACCGGCGCGTCGAACCGGCGTATTCGGCGCAATCTGTTGAGGCTCTCAAGAGAGGGCCACCGCATCCTCCTGCGCGTGCCCCTCATCCCGGGGATCAACGACGACGAGGAGTCCATCCGCGCCCTCGGGACCTTCGCCGCCAACCTGCCGAGCCTGGAAGGCGTCGATCTGTTGCCCTACCACAGCATCGGGCGCGACAAGTACAGGCGGCTGGGAAAGGACACGGTCATGCCAAAGGTCGACCTGCCGACCGATGAACAGGTCACGCAGATCGCGCGGCTGTTGGGCAAGTTTGGCCTGGAGGTGAGAACAGCGTGATGCGCTCCCACGGACGAGGTCTCCGCAGGGGTTGGGATATCCGTGTCTATGGAGGTTGAAGCAATGAGCATCTCGGAACGCGTGGCCCGTTTGCAGGAACGAAGCAGAGCGACGACGCCCACCCTCTCGACGGAGCGGGCGGAGTTGCTGACCGAGTTCTGCAAGCGAGACGCCCCGCCGGTGTCACCACCAGTACAGCGCGCGCTGGCGTTCCAATTCCTGATGGAGCGGAAGTCGATCTACATTGGGGATGATGAGCTGATCGTGGGCGAGAAGGGGCCCCAACCCAAGGCTGCGCCAACCTATCCCGAGCTCTGCTGCCACACCCTCGAGGACCTGAATGTCCTCGATTCGCGAGAGAAGATCGCTTTCGCCGTCAGCGAAGAGGCCAGGAAGGTCTATGAGCAGACGGTCATCCCCTTCTGGGGGGGCAGATCGATGCGCGACCGCATCTTCCGGGAGATGACGGACGAATGGAAGGCTGCCTACGAGGCCGGCGTGTTCACTGAGTTCATGGAGCAGCGCTCCCCAGGGCACACCGTCCTGGACGACAAGATCTACCACAAAGGCATGCTGGGTTTCATAGGCGAGATCGAAGGCCGGCTGAACGAGCTGGACACCCTCAACGATCCAGAGGCCTACGACAAGCAGGAGGAGCTCAAGGCGATGCGGATCTGCGCCCGCGCGCTGATCCGCTACGCCGAACGTCATGCGGAGAAGGCCCGCGAACTGGCCGCGCAGGAGATGGATGCTGAGCGCAGGCAGGAGCTGAAACGCATCGCCGAGGTTTGCACGCAGGTTCCGGCCCACGCGCCTCGCGACTTCTGGGAGGCGCTCCAATACTACTGGTTCGTCCATCTGGGCGTGACCACAGAGTTGAACCCCTGGGACGCATTCTGCCCTGGTCATCTGGATCAGCATCTCTATCCGTTCTATGAGCGCGGCGTAGCAGACGGCTCACTCACGAGGGAGGAGGCCGAGGAGCTACTCCAGTGCCTGTGGATCAAGTTCGACAACCAACCGGCGCCACCGAAGGTAGGCGTCACGGCTCAGGAGAGCAGCACGTACACGGACTTCGTCCAGATCAACTTGGGCGGGCTCAAGGAGGACGGATCTGACGGGGTCAACAAGCTCTCATATCTGATGCTGGATGTCATCAGGACAATGCGTCAGGTGCAGCCCAATCCCTCCGCCCAAATCAGCAAAAAGACCCCGGAGCGATTCCTCAAGCACGCGGCACAGGTGATCCGCGAGGGAATGGGAAAGCCCGACCTGTTCAACTGCGACCTCATCGTGCAGGAGTTGGTGCGGCAGGGCAAGTCGCTCCGGGATGCGCGGGCGGGGGGCACCAGCGGCTGTGTGGAGACGGGGGCTTTCGGTAAGGAGAGCTATATCCTGACCGGCTACTTCAACATGCCCAAGGTCCTGGAGGTCACGCTCAACAACGGCCTTGATCCGAGGACCGGCAGACAGATCGGATTAGCGACGGGCAATCCCGCCGACTTCGAGACGTTCGAGGCGTTGTTCTCAGCCTACAGGAGGCAGCTGCAGCACTTCATCGACATCAAGATCCGCGGGAACAACGTCATCGAGCGTCTCTACGCACGCTACCTGCCGGCGCCCTTCCTCTCGCTGCTGACAGACGACTGTATTGCTAGCGGCAGGGATTACCATGACGGAGGCGCACGATATAACACAAACTACATCCAGGGGGTCGGTCTCGGTACGATGACCGACGCGCTCACCGCCATCAAGTACCACATCTTCGACAAGAAGACGCTGGCCATGGAAGACCTGCTGCCGGCAGTGGGCCGAGACTTCCAGGGAGACGAGCGTCTGCATCAGCTGCTTCTGAACCGCACGCCGAAGTATGGAAACGACGACGATTGTGCAGACGCGGTGATGGTGGATGTCTTCGACGCCTATTTCGCGGCGGTCGACGGACGCCCGACACCCCGGGGCGGTACCTATCGCATCAACATGCTACCGACGACGGTCCACATCTACTTCGGCTCGGTGCTCGGGGCTACACCGGACGGGCGGAGGGCAGGAAGCCCGCTGTCGGAGGGCATCTCCCCGGTGCAGGGGGCGGATCGGCGCGGGCCAACGGCGGTCCTCAAGTCGGCCGCCAAGATGGACCACGCGCGGACGGGCGGCACGCTCCTCAACCAGAAGTTCACGCCGCGCCTGCTCCAGGACGACGAAGGCCTAAGCAAGTTCATCCAGCTGATTCGCACCTACTTCAAGATGGACGGGCACCACATCCAGTTCAACGTCGTCGATGGAAAGACCCTGCGGGCGGCACAGGAGCATCCAGACCAGTACCGCGATCTCATCGTGCGTGTGGCGGGCTACAGTGATTACTTCTGCGACCTGGGCAAGGCGCTCCAAGACGAGATCATCGCCCGCACGGAGCATCGGGGGTTCTGAAGCGAAGCGTGCGAAGCACGTCCTAGAGTCAACGCGGAGGGTAGGGGAACCGCGTTGACTCTCTTTCGGTCGGCGCTATCCCGCCCCGAAGGACACCACCTTTGCGGTGGCGAAAGCAAGAGCCCGGGCATCTTGCCCGGGCTCCTGCAACGCTGATCACAGCGACGTCAACTCAGCAGCAGCCCTCCGAAGATGTCGAGCAACCGCCACACGACCCGCAGCTGCCCATAGGGTTGCCATCGGACGCCTCTCGCAGGTCGGCGATTCTCACACGGAAGTACAGCTTCTCGCCTGCCAGGGGGTGGTTGAAATCGAGCTTGACCGTGTCGGGACGAACGTCGGCGATGAAGGCTGTGGCCGTTCGCCCTGAGCCATCGGAGACTCGAATCGGCATCCCTGTCTCCAACTCGACATCCTCCTGGAACGCATCCCGTGGCACCACCTGGTTGGCCTCAGGGTCCCGCTCGCCATATCCTTCGGCGGGTTCCACAACGACATCCTTCTCCTCGCCCACCGCCATACCGTACAGTCTCTTCTCCAGGCCGGGTACGATCTGATGCTCGCCCTGCACAAACTCCAGAGGGGGCCGCCCCTCCGAGCTATCTATGACATCCTCGTTGTCCAGTTGAAGCGTGTATTCAAGGCTGACGACCATGCCGTCAGATACCTCTCGGCTCTTCTCCGTCATTGATACTCCCTTATCGCTAACTCCGAAAACATCTCGAGACGCCCGAGGCATTCATCAGGTCGCACGGCTCGCCTCGGGCACAAGCAAAAGCCCAGGCCACCGAGCCTGGGCAGCATACATTAGCCTATCTAACCTCGTACCGTGTATAGTATAGGTGGAGGGCATCGAATTGTCAAGACGGGCAAGGGCCAGTTGTCCATGCCCACCGAGCGTGCTATACTGGGTCTCAATCGAGATTGAGCAGAGAGGCGTCGATCGGATCCAGCCAATGACAGGGCACGATAGACTCAGCGAGTTGACGGAGGAATTCCGGACTGTCGTCGTTGAACGCAGCAATATCATCGACTCCATTGTATCGCCCGCGGCATTCCTGATACTGAATCTGTTCGTTGGCCTACAGGTGGCCATCTGGGGCTCGCTGGGGATTGCCCTGATGCTCACAGCTTGGCGCCTCATCAGGGGGCGTCCAGTTGGCTACGCTCTCGGCGGCCTTGGCGCGACATCGTTTGCCATCCTGTCAGCGCGAGTAAGCAACCGAGCGGAAGCGTACTTCCTGCCGAATCTGGTCACCGATGGTCTGATTATCGTGGTGTGTCTGCTCACTGTGATCGTGAGACGACCGCTGGTAGCTCTGACCAGCCACGTGGCACGCCAATGGCCCCTGGAATGGTACTGGGATCCAAGGGTGCGCCCGGCCTACACCGAGGTGACGCTTGCCTGGGCGATCTTCTTCGCCCTCCGCCTGGTGATTAAGTGGTTCCTCTTTCAGGAGGTCGAGGCTACCGTCCTGGGCATCCTCAACCTCATCATGGGTTGGCCCGCGACGATCCTGTTGCTGGTGCTCAGCTACCTTTACGGCACGTGGCGGCTGCGGACCCTAGCCGGTCCAAGCGTCAAGGAGTTCAGGGAAGGCACTGGCCCTCCGTGGGAGGGGCAGCAGCGCGGCTTCTAGCGTGCCGTCTCGTCCCACCGCATTCACGGAACAAGAGAAGCTACAAAGACGATCAAGGAACATCCATGGGAGAAATCGCTGCCCTGGCAACATCTTTCTGTTGGTCGCTCAACTCAATCCAGTTCACATTCGCGGGACGCCAGGTAGGCTCCCGCGTCGTCAATCGGGTTCGATTAGCACTGGCGGTCGTCTTCCTGTCGCTGTCCCACGTGCTCCTGTACGGCAGGCTGTGGCCGGTTGAGGCAGAGCTTTACCGCTGGGGATGGTTGGGGCTCTCGGGAGTCATCGGGCTCATCGTCGGAGACGGATCTCTGTTCCAAGCCTTTCTGCTCATCGGGCCGCGGAGATCAATGATGCTGATGACGCTGGTGCCGGTTATCAGCACCCTGGCGGCCTGGATGCTCCTGGGGGAGGTGCTACTTCCCGTCCAGATTGCGGCCATCCTGATTACCGTAGCTGGCGTCGCCTGGGTCGTCTCAGAGAGGCAGACAGAGACGGAGACACCTGACCACGACCCTGCGAATCGCGCGCTGGGCGTGCTACTCGGGCTAGGTGGCGCCATGGGTCAGGCGCTGGGTCTGGTGGCGGCCAAGCGCGGTCTGGTGGGCGACTTCCCAGCCCTCTCAGCCACGGTGATACGAATGACCGTAGCTGCCGCAATCATCTGGCTGCTCGCGGTGATCCGGGGCCAGGTCGCTTCGACCTGGCAGGCACTGAGGGATAGACGGACCCGCCTCTGGCTCACCGGAGGGGCCTTCATCGGCCCCTTTGTCGGCGTCTGGCTCTCGCTCATCGCCGTCCGCACCGCCCCTGTGGGTATCGCCTCGACGCTGATGAGCCTGAGCCCCATCATCTTGATTCCCTTTGATCACTGGGTTTTCGATGCGAGGATCACCGCGCGGTCAATCGTCGGGACGGCGGTAGCTCTGACAGGCGCCGCCCTTATCTTCGTCACGTAACTAGCTCTACTCGTCAGGAGAGGAGTCACACATGGCTGATTTTCGACCATTCGAGCTTGAACGCATTATGTCCAGATGGGAGAATGTGGTCGACTACAACCTGTCTGAGAGTGGAGCACATCCCGTGGCCCTCCGGGAGTTGATGGGGGGCGAGCTGACCGTTGAGAGTCTCTTGAGCACCGAGCTCAACTACCCTCAGGTCGATGGCACCCTCGAGCTGCGTGAGCGCATTGCCGCGCTGTACCCAGATGCCACACCGGACAACGTGCTCGTCACCGTGGGCTGCGCGGAGGCGAACTTCATCACTATGGAGACAATCCTGCAGCCTGGCGATGAGATGGTCGTGATGGTACCGAATTACCTACAAATCTGGGGCATCGGCTACAACCGGGGGTATCGGGTCAGGACATTCCAGCTGCGAGAGGAACGGGGTTGGGCGCCGGATCTCGGCGAACTGAACGACGTGGTGACGAGAGAGACGAAGCTCATTGCCGTCTGCAATCCCAACAACCCGACCGGTGCGATCTTGACCGAGGAGGAGATGAGCAGCATTGTGGCAGCGGCGGCACGTGTCGGGGCATGGCTTCTGGCCGACGAGGTCTACAGCGGTGCCGAGCGGCTGACTGACGACCAGACACCTTCATTCTGGGGACTCTACGACAGGGTGCTGGCGATGAACAGCTTGAGCAAGGCCTACGGCCTGCCCGGGCTGAGAATCGGCTGGGTCCTGGCACCGACGGCGACTCGGGAAGACATCTGGAGACGCCACGAGTACACCACCATCAGCGCGACCATGCTGTCTAACAAGCTGGCCTCGGTGGCGCTGTCTCCTGACGTCCGACCGCGCCTGATCGAACGCGTTCGCGATTACATTCGCAAGGGCTTCTCCATATTTGAGGAATGGCTGGGACAGCACGAGGGGACATTCAGCCTGGTGCCGCCACAGGCAGCGGCTATCGCCTTCCCTCGGTACCACCTCGATATCAAGTCGACCGACCTGGTCGAGCGCTTGATCCACGAGAAGAGCGTGCTCGTCGGGGCAGGGAAGCATTTTGGCGTGGAAAACCACCTAAGGATCAGCTTTGGTCTCCCTGCCGACTACTTGCAGCCTGCGCTGGATCGCGTCCACGACCTAATCCTTGAACTGCAGGAGACGTGACGATCGGATCGTCGCCAGAGCCCTGGCGAAGTGTGGTTATGAATGCAGCCACCCGTCGCCGACGCCAACATATCGACGATGCCAGCTGTCCTCACACGGTCAGGTACGGCGGTGATGATCGGGTGAATGGGTGAGAGGCCGATGTGCGACCGAAGCGTAACGCTGCGTGACGTGTACGAAGCCAGGCATAGAATCAGCGGAATCGCCGTCCGAACTCCGTTGATCGAGTCTCCAGCTTTGGCGGAGCACGCTGGGGCACCCGTCTATCTGAAGCTGGAGAACGTGCAGCGGACTGGCGCCTTCAAGATCCGCGGGGCGGCGAATAAGCTGCGGAGCCTCTCCAGCGAGGAGCGCGAGCGGGGCATCATCACCGTCTCGAGCGGCAACCATGGTCGGGCGGTCGCCTATGTGGCGCAGCAGCTGGGCATCAGGGCGACCATCTGTATGTCGACTCGCGTGCCGCCAAACAAAGTGGACGGAATCCGTCGCCTTGGAGCTGAGGTCATCCTCCGGGGGGACAGCTACGATGAGGCCAGCGAGCACGCCCTGGAGCTACAGGAGGCCCAGCGGCTATGCATGATCCCGCCTTTCGATGACCCCACCGTTATCGCTGGACAAGGTACGATAGGACTGGAACTGCTGGAGGACCTTCCGGAGGTAGATACGGTGATCGTGCCTCTGTCCGGAGGCGGCCTATTGTCGGGCATCGCGCTGGCTCTGAAATCGGCCGCGGCTTCCATTCGTACGATCGGCGTGTCTATGGAGCGCGCACCGGTGATGTTCCACAGCCTGAGGATCGGTCACCCCATCGAGATGGAAGAGGAAGAGACCCTGGCAGACGCGCTGGCTGGCGGTATAGGTCTGGACAACCGATATACGTTCAGCATGATCAAGGAGTACGTGGACGAAACCGTTCTCGTGACAGAGGAGGAGATTGCCGATGCGATGGCCTTCGCCCTGCAGAAGCACCGGCTAGTAGTGGAGGGTGGTGGCGCCGTAGGTCTGGCGTCCGTTCTGCACGGGAAGATGGAAGAAGTCGGTAAGAATATCGTGGTTGTGATCAGCGGAGGGAACGTAGAGATTCCGCTCCTTTTGAAAATCGCCCAGCATTCCAGCCCCTCTGGACCCCGATAGAATAGGCAGAAGGAGCCCCGCAAGTAGACAGACTCACGCCATCAGGCTTAGCATCCGCGGCGGCGCCAGAAGCGAGCGCTCGGCCTGCCCCCAGGTTGACTGCACCCACTTGACCAGCGCGATCTGTCCGTTCTGAATCTCCAATCCCGTGATATAGCCATCAAAGACGCCACTGCCGGTGTTAAAATAGGGCAGTGCGCCAGGTTCGGCGAACTTCGGCGTGTGGGTGTGACCGCAGATCACCATCTGCTTATGCGCCTCGATCCACTCGGACACCCGCTGGCGGAGCGTTCCGCGGTTGCGTGATTCCGCCATGGAAGTCGCCACGTCGCCAAACCCCAGGTTCTGGACGTGCCGCCATATGTGGCGGGCCGCAAAGCGCGAGACGTGATAGATGGCGTCACTCTTGAAGTCAACCTGATGCCCATGAACGACGAAGATGCGCTGGTTCGTCTGGGCACGCTGCAGTACCAGACCTTCGTGGGCAGTCAACCCATCCTTCTTCATGCGACGGCGCTGAAAGCCCTGGACATCGTGGTTGCCGAAGATCAGATGGAGACGATTCTCAACCGCAAAGGTGTGCAGTAACTCGAAGGTCCGCCGGTGAGCACGCTTCACGGCACTGAGCCGGCGGTTCTGCCACAGTTCGTCGCCGTCACCGACCTCGACGTACGTGAATCGTCCACGATAGTAGTACCTCAACGCCTGGAGAAACAGATTCTCGTTCGGGGCGAAAGCGTCAGAGCGGGAGTTGTCGCCCCGATGAAGATCGCTGAAGAAGACCAGCCGGGAGTCGTCGTCGAACAAGATGCTCTTGGCCGCCTCAAAGGCCTGCGTCAACCGCCGATAGGCTCGGCGGCGCAGGATGTTCTGCAGCGCGACGAGCTGCTCCAACGGGCAGCTCTCCGGAGAGAAGCCCTCAACGAGCGGAGTCATCAATTCTGTGATCCTTCCTGATGATAAGTCTGCTTGATCAGCAGCCTGCCACGGTTCGCCCTTATCTTGAGATCGAAGGATGCTGCTCGTGCACGTCCGGCTACCTCGTTCGCGCTACGGTATGGCCTGACCCGGTCCGAACAGGCAGGACGGCGGCAGCACCTACAGTTACAAAAAAACAACGCCGAATATCCGGCGTTCTGGACAGATTGTACCAGGTTGTCGGCTGGCACGCAATGCGACTCGGTTCCAGATGAGATGAGTTGCCCTGCGCCACAGATCTGCTCTCCGTTGCGCCGAGCGGCCTGGTCTCTGCTGCTGGTGCCGCGAGAGCTTGACCGGTCCGGGCACATGGCTGGAAGGATTGAGGAAATCGAAGACCGATTGCCTCTGAACAGCACGATGATAGATCACTTGAACATTTGTCCCCAATGGGTTACACTATCCGATACACAAGTCGATGATCTCGCGCAGCAAGGACGGCAAGACGATGAAAGACAGAAGACTGCTCATGATCCCCGGTCCTATCGAGTTTGCCCCGGAGGTGCTTCGGGCAATGGGGATGGCTACGACGAGCCACGTGGCTCCGGACTTCATAGAGGTCTTCGGCGCAGCGCTGGAGAGGCTGCGCCGAGTCTTCTTCGCTCCTCGCGGACAGCCGTTCGTGGTCGCCGGTTCCGGCACTCTGGCGATGGACATGGCCGCCGCCAACTTAATCGAACCGGGCGACAAGGCCCTGGTAATCAACCACGGTGTCTTCGGAGATCGCTTTGGGGAGATTCTGGAGCGTTACGGTGCCGACGTAACCCACGTGCGTGCCTCGGTCGTCGGCGACGCGCCAGGCATAGACGAAGTCGAGGGGGTGCTCAGGAAGAGCAGCTACCAGATAATGACGATCACCCATGTCGACACCTCGACGGCTGTCGCGGCGGACGTGAAGGCGCTGGCCGCGCTCGGTCGCGATTACGGGGCGCTCGTTGTGGTCGACGGGGTCTGTTCGGTAGCCGGAGAGACGCTGCTTCAGGAAGAGTGGGGCGTGGACCTGGCCCTCACCGCCTCGCAGAAAGCCATCGGCGTGCCGCCAGGGCTAGCTCTGGTAATGGCCGGGCCACGCGCCATTGAGGCTTTTCGGAAACGGAAGGCACCGGTGGTCAACTACTACGCAGACTGGACGAAATGGCTACCGGTTATGGAGGCATACGAGGCCCGGAAGCCTGGCTACTTCGGCACCCCGCCCGTCAACCTGATCTGGGCACTCAACGTTAGCCTGCAGCAGATCCTGGACGAGGGGCTGGACGTGCGTCTCGAGCGCCATCGAAGGATCAGCCGGACGATCAAAGCTGCGGTCACAGCGCTGGGGATGGCACAGGTCCCGGTGAGTCCGGACCAGGCAGCGCACACGCTGACCGCGCCCTACTTCCCTGACGGCGTCGATCGTTCGCTGCTGCGCCACGTCAATGAGGCGGGTGTCATTCTTGCGGGAGGCCTTCATCCGGAGATCAAGGACCGCTACTTCCGCATTGGTCATATGGGCGTCGTAGATGGCTCGGACGTGCGAGCGACAATCGGTGCCTTGGAGCAGGGGCTGCTCAAGGCCGGGTACAAGTTCGAGCAGGGCACGGGCCTTGCAGCAGCGCAAGAGATACTTGCAGGAGAATGACGGGAGAGGTGGCCTTCAACTTCCGCGGGTTGGCGAGATTCACTTACAAGTCGCTGTTCAAAAGCAGAGGGACCAATTACCGCCTGACGCCAAAGCGAATCGGTCTGCTATTGATCTGCTACCCTGCCTATTTCCTCCTGGAACTGGTAACATGGCTGAGCCTGCTGCTGGATGAGGTCTTCTTCCCAGAATACCGGGACGTGGAGATCAAACAGCCGATCTACATCGTGGGCAACCCGCGCAGTGGGACAACATTCCTACAGCGTCTTCTGGCCAGGGACGAGAGAAGCTTCAACGCGATGCGGACCTGGGAGATGGTCCTTGCCCCGTCAATCACGATGCGGAAGATCTTCTGGGCCTTCTCGCGACTGGATCGCCGGTTGGGCAGTCCGTTGCATCGGTTGCTGGGGATGTTAGAGGAGACCTGGCAAGAGGAGAACGTCGTACACAGAATCGGGCTTCGGGCGCCCGAGGAGGACGAATACCTTCTCATACATATCTTCTCGACGCTCAAGATATGGTTGTACGCTGCGATGGTGGACGAAGCAGCGCCTTATACCCACTTCGACAGCCAGATGCCGGAACAGGAGAAGGAACGCATCCTGAGTTTCTATAAGCGCTGCGTTCAGCGCCACCTCTATGCACACGGAGACCTTGACAAGCATTATCTGGCAAAGAACCCCCATTTCTCGCCGATGGTCGATACCCTCTATAGCTACTTCCCGGGGGTCAAGATCATCTACCTGGCGCGCAACCCGCTTGATATGATTCCCTCCTACATTAGCCTGAAGGAGAACGAGTGGCGGTTGCTGGGTAATCCGGTGGAGGAATACGCAAGCCGCAAGTATGTCCTCGACATGGCCGAACACTGGTACATCTACCCGCTGGAACGCCTGGAAAGGGCTCCAAAGGATAGCTATGTCGTTGTAGATTTCGATGACCTGGTCAACAGCGCCAGGCAGACCGTGAGAGAGATCTACGATCGTCTCGGTCTGGAGATCAGTCCGGAGTTCGATCAGATCCTACGGCGGGCAGCGATGCGGGCGCGCAACCACGAGAGCGAGCACGAGTATTCGCTCCGCGAGATGGGGCTGACGCGAGAGCAGATCGTGAACCGATACAGGGACGTGTTTGCCCGGTTCGACTTCGACACGAGAGACAAGCAGTAGGTCACACCGCCGAAGTCGTTCTCGACCAGGTCACTGCCCCCTTTGGCGCTCAGCAACAGGAACCGAGGAGAGAATGAAAGTCGTTTTCATTTCGCTGTTCGAACAAGGTGAGGGGGGCGGAGAGGGACGCGTCGCCCACGAGCTGGCGAGTCACTTCTCCAAGCATCACGACGTCGTTATGATGTGCCCTGCTGACGAGACAGGGTTGTTTAAGGAAGAGCACAGCGACTTGCGGGTGTTCGGCGTCAGAAGTGCAGGAGACGGGGAATTCCGCATGCCAGCACTCTCAGCAAGGACGGTGCGGGCCACCTTTGACTTCCTGGACGAATTCAACCCCGACATCGTCCACGCTCACGAGCCAGCACTGATGGGACTCATCGGTCAGATATGGGCCAAGATGAACATGGTACCGTTCGTGCACACCAGCCACGTGCTCCCGGCGAAGGCATTGGACTTCGGTGCCACGGATGTCCTCGACATGAAGATGCTGCAGGGCTCGTTCAGCCAGTCGATATCGCGCCGCATCCTAATGGACTTCTATGAGAACTGTGACGCCATCGTCGCCTTGAACGAGCCAGCGCGGGAAGCACTGCGTCAATTCGGGTACAATGGCAGGTTGTTCGTCATCCCTAACGGACGAGATCTGAGACGGTACGCGGCCTGCGTCAGCGCTGATACAGACACTGTGGAGAAGAATCTCTCCTTCATCGGCTACATCAGCGAGCGGAAGAACCAGGTCTATCTGATCGACGCGCATTCACATTTGCCAAAGCAGTACGTGCTCTACTTGATCGGCAAGGCATTGAAGCCAGAGTATGAGAAGCAGTTGAAGCGACACTGCGAAGCCCAGGGTTTGGACAACGTCGTCTTCACGGGCCAAGTGCCGCATGAAGAGGTTCCGTCGTATCTTGAGAAGACCCACGCCTTCGTGTCGGCGTCGAAAATGGAAGTGCAGAGCCTGGTCGTGATCGAGGCCCTGGCGTCGGGAACACCGGTGGTCGGTCTTTCGAACGAGACGATCGATGAGCTGGTAGACGGTGCGGTCGGCTGTCGAGTCCCGAAGGATGCCCCCCCACAAGAATTCGCAGCCCGCGTGGAGCACATCTGCGGGTTGCCGCAGCCGGAGTATGAGAGCCTGTGTGAGAGTGCACGGCGGCGCGTCGACCATCTGGACTGGTCGAATGTCGTCGATCAGACTGTGCTGGCGTACCGCGAGCTGATGGAGGGGAAGCCTTCGGTCACGAGACAGGAAGGCGCCGTGCTGGCCGATATCATCTCGTTCCTGCCCTCCGGCGAGGTCAAGGAGATCCTGAAGGATCGGATTGGGGCCGCCCAGAGGGAGCCTGGAACGGCGGGCAGATTCATCACAGAGCTATCGCTGGGCAGGAAATGGCGGGCGTTGAAGCGCGTGCCCGGTTCGACGTGGTTGCTTGCGGGAGCAACTATCGTGGTGTCGCTGGTCGGGTACTTGTTCATGAAGGGCCGTGGCAGGCCACATGACTAGGCTGTCAGTCAGATGCAGAGCAAACGTTTGGTCCGCAGGCTGGTCTGGCTAGAAAGAATTGGATGACACTGCAGCACGTATCCTCGGTACAAGGCATCGAACACCTATCCCCTCACCAGCAGGTGCTCGTGGAGCATCCCATCTCCAGCAAGATATTTCTCGAAGGCCCGGCTGGCGCGGGCAAGACGACCACGGGCGTGGCACGGCTGCTCCACTACCTCGACGTCGGTGTCCCAGCCCATTCTATCCTGGTGCTCACCCCCCAGCGAACCCTAGGCACACCGTACCATGAGGCAGCGAGGAGCCCGGAGATAGACGCCGGGGGTGAGATTACCCTGCTCACCATCGGCGGGTTGGCCCAACGGATGGTCGATCTCTTCTGGCCCCTGATCGCTGAGGGCGCCGGGTTTGGGCATCCGCAACAACCGCCGACATTCCTGACGCTGGAGACTGCGCAGTATTACATGGCACGGCTGGTGCGCCCGCTGCTCGACCAGGGGTACTTCGAGAGCGTGACCATTGACCGGAACCGACTCTGCAGTCAGATCATCGACAACCTCAATAAGGCAGCCGTGGTCGGTTTTCCGTACACCGAGATCGGCGAACGGCTGAAGTCTGCCTGGGGAGGTCAGCAAAGTCGTGAGCGCATCTACGAGGAAGCGCAGATCTGCGCAAGCCGTTTCCGCCGCCACTGTCTGGAGCACAGCTTGCTCGACTTCTCACTCCAGGTTGAGGTATTTCTCAAGCATCTCTGGACACGCCCCATCTGTCGCGATTACCTGACGAGTCGTTACCGCCACATCCTGGTCGACAACGTCGAGGACGATGTGCCCGTGACCCACGATCTGCTGCGCGAGTGGATCCCTTCAGCGGAGTCGGCGTTCCTCATCTACGACCACGAGGCAGGTTACCGTCGCTTCCTGGGTGCCGACCCGGAGGGAGGTTACGCGCTCCGTGATCGTTGCGAGGAGCACGCCGCGCTCAAGGAATCATTTGTCATGCTTCCGGGAGTGCAGACCCTGAGTCACGAATTGACCAAGAGCATGGATGGGCCACCGTCATCGTCAACACCATCAGGTGACGTGCGGCCGGCATTGGTTTATGAGTATCACCGCTACCATCCAGAGATGCTGGATTGGATCGCCGAGCAGGTCTGCGCACTGGTGGAGGGACAGAGTGTCCCACCCGGGGAGATCGCCGTGCTCGCTCCGTTCCTCAGCGACGCCCTGCGCTTCTCACTCACGAATCGGCTGGAGAGATTGGGCATCCCCACTCGCTCGCACCGGCCATCGCGCGCCCTGCGGGAGGAGCCGGCCACGCACTGCCTGCTGACGTTGGCGGTCCTCGCGCACCCTGAATGGGGGATCGTGCCGACCCGCTTCGATGTGGCCCATGCACTCATCCAGGCCATCGAGGGGATGGATCTCGTGCGCGCGCAGCTGTTGACGGACATCGTCTATCGCACAGAGAACAACGTGCCCAGCCTCGGCTCCTTCGACCGTATTCGATCCGAGATGCAAGAGCGACTGACCTTCGTCCTGGGGGAACGATACGAGGGATTGCGAGCTTGGATCAAGGGCTACGCGAGCTCAACGCCTGAGAGGCCTGGAGACCCCGCTCCCTCACATTCGGGAGAGACCGACCACGGCGGGCCTTCCAACGGGACCCAGGCGGGAAGTGGCCCGCGATGCCAGCTGTTCGACCACTTCCTGAGTCGGTTGTTCGGCGAACTGCTATCGCAACCAGGATACGGCTTCCATCGGGATTATGACTCCGCCGAGGTAGCCGCCAACTTGATTGAGTCAGTCCGCAAGTTCCGCTGGGCCACGGAAGAGGTCCGGGCTTCGGGAGAGAATCCAACGTCCGTAGGAGAAGAGTACATCCAGATGGTAGAGGACGGTGTGATCGCCGCCCAGTACATCCGCAGCTGGCAGCTGGAGCCAGAGGATGCGGTGCTCCTGGCCCCCGCTTACACCTTCATCATCCGGAATCGGCCGGTCGACTACGAGTTCTGGTTGAATGTCGGCGGGCGTGGCTGGTGGGAGCGGCTCTATCAGCCTCTGACCCACCCCTATGTGCTCAGCCGACACTGGCCCCCTCCCGATAGACAAGACACGACCTGGACGGACATGGATGAGGTCGAGGCGCGCGAGGAGGCGCTCTACCGCCTGACGAAGGGGCTTATTCGGCGCTGTCGCCGCAGGGTCTATCTCGGCCTGAGCGAGCTGGGAGAACAGGGCAATGAGCAGAAAGGCCCATTGCTGCATGCCATACAGCGGGTGTTACGCGAGATGCCCGCTGAGCCCGCGGACTCAGCTGGTGGATCGGATCTGACCACGCATGCCATTTGAGGCACGACCCAAGCAGCAGGAAGTCCTGAACTACACCGGCGGGAAGATGGGCGTGGCGGCAGTGCCCGGTAGTGGCAAGACTGTCACGCTTTCGGCTCTGGCTGCGAGGCTGGTCGCGGGCAATTCGCTCGGGGATGACCAGGAGGTGCTGGTCGTGACTCTGGTCAACTCCGCCGTCGACAACTTCGCCGGGCAGGTAGCCGGCTTCTTGGCAGGGCACGGGTTGCTGCCAAATCTGGGCTTTCGGGTGCGCACGCTCCATGGCCTGGCGCACGACATCGTCCGCGAGCGACCAGCCCTGGTCGCCCTGTCAGACGACTTTCAGATCATCGATGAGCGGGAGAGTGGCCGGATTCTGCGAGACACGGCGGAAGCCTGGCTGAGCAGCCATCCCGATATGATCAATGATTTCCTTGCACTGGACCTGGATGAGCGACAACGAGAGTGGGTGCGTGGAGACCAATGGCCAGACCTGATCACCAACATCGCGTCCAACTTCATCAGACAGGCCAAGGACTGGCAGCTCACGCCGGCCGAGTTGCGGGACCACCTGGACAGGTATTTGCAGACGCTGCCCCTGGCCGAGATGGGATGGGCAATCTATGCCGACTACCAGAGAGCACTCGTATACCGCGGGGCGGTCGACTTCGACGATCTGATCCGGCTCGCCCTCGAGGCGTTGGAGCTGGACCAGGATCTGCTGGAGCGGTTGCGACAGAGATGGCCGTACATCCTGGAGGACGAGGCCCAGGACAGCAGCCGTCTCCAGCAGAGAATCCTGGCGCTTCTTGCAGGATCCGATCCTTCCACGAGTACAGGCACAGCCGGGAACTGGGTGCGCGTGGGCGATCCTAACCAGGCCATCTATGAGACCTTCACCACCGCCAGTCCTGAGCACCTGCGTGAGTTCCTGGCGAGAGCCGACGTCGAAAGGCGCGAGCTGCCCAATTCTGGCCGCTCAACCCAGAGCATCATCGATCTGGCCAACTATCTCATTGATTGGACGCAGGAGAAACATCCCGTCGAAGCGGTTCGTGGTGCCCTCACGCCGCCCCACATCGAACCCACGCCACCGGGTGACCCCCAGCCCAACCCGGTCGACAGACATGGTCAGGTGCAGATCGTGGGAAGGAAATTCACACCACAGGAAGAGATCCACGCCGTGGCGGACTCAATAGCCCGTTGGCTACCGGATCACGTGGATCAAACGGTGGCCGTACTGGTGCCGCGTAATCTGCGAGGCTTCCAGGTGGTCAACGAACTAGAGCGTAGAGGGATTAAACACGTGGAGCTGCTGCGGAGCACGAGGGCTACCCGCGAAACCGCCGGGGCTTTGGGGAACGTAGTCAATTACCTGGCTGATCCCGTCTCTGCGGCGAAGCTAGCCCGGGTCTACCGTGTGTGGCGAAGAGACGATCGTGAAGACGCGGACGCGCAGAGGCGGGTGGACAGGGTTGCACAGGCGCTCCGCAGGTGCCGTAGAGTCGAGGGTTTCCTCTGGCCGCGCGTGGGACGCGATTGGATGGATGATGCAGGATTCTCCGACGAACTGTTGGGAATACGTGAGCATCTGGATGAGTTTCGCCGGTTGGTACGCCGCTGGCACGAGGCAGCCCTGCTGCCCATCGACCAACTGATCCTCACGCTGGCCCAGGATCTGTTCGATGAGCCGGTGGACCTCGCTATGGCCCACAAGCTGGCGGTCGTGCTGGGGCGCGTAAGCGAACGGCACCCGGACTGGCGCCTGCCGGAGCTGACAGAGGAACTGGCCGTGATCGCGCGAAACGAGCGCCGCTTCTTAGGGCTGAGCGACGAGGACACTCGTTTCAACCCAGAACATCACAGGGGACAGGTCGTGGTGAGCACGGTGCATAAGGCAAAGGGCCTGGAATGGGACCGAGTCTACCTGATTTCAGTCAACAACTACAACTTCCCTGCAGGGCTTCCACACGATCAGTTTATCTCGGAGAGGTGGTTTGTACGCGACAGCCTCAATCTGGAAGCAGAGGGGCTGGCACAGCTGAGAGCCGCTGTGGGAAAGACCGCCGAGGACGCTCAAGGGCGCGCCTCGTCCTACGTGGAAGGCGAGGCGACGCGCAAGGCGCGCTTCAGTTACGCTACGGAACGAATGAGGCTGCTGTATGTGGGCATCACCCGCGCCAAGAGGGACCTGATCATGACGTGGAACTCCGGGAAACGAGGTGATCAACAGCCAGCGGTGCCGTTCATTGCACTACAGACGTTCTGGGAAGCGGGAGGAGCCGAGCGCGCGTAGGATAACCGCTCGCCGATGAGTCGAACACGCTCCCGCTACCTTGCAGCGATCAGCCTCCTGGCGTTGGGGGCCTTCTTCGTGCGCGCTTCATCCCTGGATTCCCAATCCCTGTGGCGAGACGAAGTCGATGCACTTCGCTTCGCCATCGCCCCCTGGACAGAGGTACTCAGCAACTTCACTCGGCCCGGCTGGAACGGGCCTCTCTACTATCTGCTGCTTCGCGGGTGGATCGCATTCACCGGAACGAGCGAGTACGCGATGCGCTTCTCCTCCCTCATCCCTGGCATCCTCGCGATACCGCTGATCTACGTGCTTGGCCGCCGTCTCTTCAATTCCCCGGTTGGGCTCCTGTCTGCTCTGCTGGTGACAAGCTCTCCTTATCTGGTTTGGTACAGCCAAGAGGTCAAGATGTATTCTCTTGTGCTGGCCTTAGGCTTATTGGCCATCTACAGCCTGCGGCGTGCGCTTGAGAGCGGAGAGTGGGGTTGGTGGCTGACCCAGATCGCGGCGACGACGGCGGCCTTCTATTCGCACATCCTGGCCGCTCTACTCATTCCCGTCCAGGTACTGGTCTCTCTGGTATGGTGGTCTCGGACGCGGGAAGAATGGAGACGCGCCCTGACCAGCCTGGCCGTGCTTACGTTGCCGTATCTGCCGTTGGTCGCCTGGCAAGCCCCGCTAGCTCTGGAAACCCGGGAGACGGGCTTCACCTCCTACTCGTTGGATCAGATGATCGTGATCTTGCTGAACGGCTGGTCCACGGGTATAGCCGGCTGGGGGAGCACTTGGGGAGCAGCGCTGGCGGCCCTGTTGGCCGCAACCGGGCTGTTCAGTCAAGTGTCATGCCTGCCCCTGATCTCCACAGAAAGGGCAAGACGGGAGGAACGCCCGAGCGATGGCCTGGCGCTGTCGATCTGGCTGTTGACTCCGCTAATCTCTGTCTGGCTCATCTCATTGCGGCAGCCCCTTTTCACCGACCGGTATCTCATCTGGTCCACACCGCCGTTCTACCTGCTTGTCGCGCTGGCCCTGACCTCCTTTGCACGTCCCAAGAACTGGAGCTGGCTGGTGGGGGCGGGGCTGCTGATCATCGTTCTGGCTCTTAACGGAATCAACGTCTGGAGGCAGGCCACGACCCCGATCAAATCCGACTTCCGCGCCGTGGCTGCATACGTGGCGAGCCACGACGAGCCGCCGCCACCAGTCGAGGCGCCTGTCGCTGTAAAGGATTCACCATTCAGGTGGTACCTCCCGGTTATCATGGCCGAGCAGTCGAGATTCGAGGATCTGATCATCTTTCAAATCCCGTACGGAAGGTATGCATTTGACTACTACTTCCCGATGGAGACATATGCATGGGCGGAGGGCCCCTATACGAACCATCGAGCACCAGACGGAGGGTATCAGATGAGCGAACAAGAGGCAGCCTGGCGGATGAGAGAGATCACCAAAGACCACAAGGTAATCTGGCTGGTGGCCACCGAGGTGGGGATGTGGGACGAACGCAACCTGGTGCAGCGCTGGCTGGACGAACACCTGCAGCGGGTGAGTGAGGCACACTTCACACGAGTCGACGTCTACCGATATGTTCACCCCGATGCGCAGCACGTGAGATAGAGGTCGAGGCCCGTTTGTTTTACGTTTTGGCCTATGCGGAGTATAATATCGTCGCAGATTCATCTCATCTGACGTCCCGGAGGCCACTCCATTGGAAGCTGAGATTGGCACAGTACAGCCCATAGACATCGAGCGCGAGATGCGCAGCGCTTATCTGGATTACGCGATGAGCGTCATCGTCTCGCGTGCTTTGCCCGACGCCCGCGACGGTCTCAAGCCGGTTCAACGCCGCATTCTGTATGCGATGCACGATCTGGGGCTGCGTCCCGATCGCTCTCACAAGAAATCCGCTCGCATCGTAGGCGAGGTGCTGGGGAAGTATCATCCCCACGGCGATGCCGCTGTCTACAATGCGATGGCCAGGATGGCTCAGGACTTCAGTCTCCGCTATCCGCTGGTCGATGGACAGGGCAACTTCGGCTCAATCGATGGAGACAGTCCCGCAGCAATGCGCTACACCGAAGCTCGTCTGGATGGCATTGCCACCGAGCTCCTGCAGGACATCGACAAGGACACTGTCGACTGGATCGACAACTTCGATGGCTCTCTTCAGGAGCCGAAAGTATTACCAGCCCGCCTTCCCAATCTGCTGATCAATGGGTCGGCTGGCATCGCCGTCGGGATGGCGACCAACATACCCCCTCACAACCTGACAGAGATCTGCAACGCTATCCGTCACTTCATCGATCACTGGCATGCACCGGACGAGGTGACGCTCGACGATCTGATGACATACGTGAACGGTCCCGACTTCCCGACGGGAGGCATCATCGTCGGGCGTGAGGGAATCATTCAGGCGTATGCTACGGGGCGAGGCCGGATCATCATGCGGGCGAAAGCGGCCATTGAAGAGATGGACAATGGACGGCATCGCATCGTAGTCACCGAGATTCCATACCAGATCAACAAGACCACGCTGTTAGAACGGATCGCGAAGCTCGTCCGCTCCGATCGACTGACGAGCATCTCCGACCTTCGTGACGAATCCGATCGCCATGGTCTCAGCATCATCATCGAACTGAAGTCCGGCGCCCAGCCCCGCAAGGCGCTCAACCGCTTGTTCAAGTACACGCCCCTGCAAAGCACGTTCGGCGCACAGATGCTAGCCCTGGTCGACAACGAACCGCAGTTGCTGAGCCTTAAGCGTGCGCTTCAGCGGTACATCGAGCACCGGCGCGATGTGCTAATCCGGCGTACTCGCTACGATCTGGACAAAGCACAGCGCCGGGCTCACGTTCTGGAGGGGTTGCTCATAGCGCTCGACCACCTGGACGCTGTCATCAAGACAATCCGACAGTCGCCAGACGTGAGCACTGCGCGAGAGCGGTTGATGGAACGCTTCACGCTGACAGAGGTACAAGCGGAGGCAATTCTCGACATGCCGTTGCGTCGTCTGGCAGCGCTGGAGCGCCAGAAGGTTCAGGATGAGTACGCAGAGTTGGGCAATCAGATCGAGCAGTTGAGGAACCTGCTGGAATCGCCGCACGAAATCCTTCGGCTCATCAAGGATGAACTCGCCGAACTGGAAGAGAATTACGGCGACGAGCGCCGCACGCGTATCATCAGTGGAGATGCAGAACTGGATGAGGAAGATCTGATTGCCGAGGAAGACGTATTCATTTCCATTACAGAGCGAGGATACATCAAGCGAGTGCCGATGGACGTCTACCGCACGCAGCGCCGTGGAGGGCGAGGCGTGATTGGCGTGGACACACGAGAGAGAGATGAAGTTCTCCACTTCTTCCCAGCTCACACTCTGGATTCGATTCTCTTCTTCAGTGATAAGGGCAAGGTCTATCAGAAGCGCGCCTACGAGATTCCCGGTGCCGGACGCACTTCTGAGGGCGACTTACTGGTGGGGCTCATCAGCCTTGATGCCGACGAGCAGATCACCTCGGCAGTCGCCGTGTCGGACTTCCGAGAAGAGGGCTATCTGACGATGTTCACGCGGCAGGGGCGAGTCAAGCGCACGGCGTTGAGCGAGTTCAAAGACGTACGCCCCAGCGGCCTGATCGCGATTCGACTGGAGTCCGGAGATGAATTGGGTTGGGTCCGACGCACTCAAGGCAGCCAGGAACTGATCGTCGTGACCGAGCAAGGTCAAGGGCTGCGGTTTCGAGAGAAAGAGGTGCGACCTGTTGGACGAAACGCTATGGGAGTATACGCTATCAGACTGGAGCAGGGCGATCAGGTGGTCAGCGCGTGTATCGTGGATCCTCAAGCTGATCTTCTGACGGTTACGACCAAAGGATATGGGAAGCGCACGCCGCTGAGCGAGTTCCGCGTGCAAGGACGGTATACGAAGGGCGTACTCTGCTTCAAGGGAAAGGACGCAGGGACTGTGGCCACCGCCCGCGTGGTACACCCCGACGAAGAGATCACATTCATCACAGCAAGGGGCATCGCACTTCGCACCCGTGCGAACGAGATCTCGCGATTGGGTCGCGCGGCACGGGGAGTAACGGTGATGGACCTCAAGGATGGCGATGAGATCGTCTCGGTGGCGGTACTCGGCGACGAGACGGTCAGGGACGAAGAGCAAGCAACCTAGCACGATCCTGGGACTAGTCCAAGAGAGATGGAAGATTATCTAGAGGAGTGGCAAGAGGGGCAGATGCGAGCTCTGATGCCAGAGCCCAACGCTTGGGCTCTCGCAGAGACCCTGGTCGCCTTCGCCAACTCCGACGGCGGTACCATCCTCATCGGCATCGACCAGGAGGGTCGAGTGAGCGGAGAGATGTTCTCCGACGAGGTTGAGATGGCACTCCAATCTGCGGTGGAGAAATGCCGTCCTCCAGTAGAGGCTCGTTGGCATCAGGCAACTGCCGAGGAGGGTCTAGTCTTCTCCATCGTGGTCAATCGCAGCCCCGAGCTCCACAGCCTGGCTGACGGGCGAGTACTGGTCCGCACCGGGTCACAGAACCGCCCGCTCAGCGGAGATGAGATTCGCCAACTGGCCGCCACGAAGTCAACGGGCGACTTCGAGGCCGAGGTCGCGCCAGGCGCACAACGCGACGACTTCGACAACAGAGTGATCGAGGAGTTCATCGAGAAGTGGGGAGAACGCCAGCACCGAGCGTGGGCCCACTCCGTGGACGACCTGCTGCTTGAGATAGGTGCTCTGACCGAAGAGGGGCGTCCCACGGTGGCAGGGGTTCTGTTGTTCGCGTCGAGTCCTCAGGTCTTCTTGCCGCAGAGCGGGCTGACGTTCGTGAAATTCGTCGGAACCGAGCCGCGCGGTGAGGACGGGCATCCTGGCTACGGACGGCGGGAGGAGATCGGGGGCCCACTTCCCCAGATCATCCGGCGGGCCTGGCAGGTTGTCGGCGAAGAGATGCGGACAGGAGCGGTGGTCACCGAGCTTGAGCGGAAGGAACGGACTGAGTACCCAATCTCTGCTGTGCGGGAGGCATTGGTCAACGCTGTGGCACATCGCGATTACCGCCTGCGTGGGCGGCGGATCGAAGTCCGCATGTTCTCGGACCGCATGGAGATTACCAGCCCGGGAGGCCTACCCGGCTTCATTACCGTGGACAACATCGTCGACGAGCATTTCTCTCGCAATCCATGCATCGTCTCCGGGCTCTATCAATGGGGCTACATCGAGGAATTGGGGCTGGGGGTCGATCTGATGATCGACGAGATGGTCCGAGCTGGTCATCCTCCCCCGAAGTTCAAGGACAGCCCCTACTCCTTCAGTGTCACCCTGTATAATGTGCTTGAGCGAGAGCCCCAACCGGAGTGGGCCGGTCGAGTGAGCGAGCGCCAAGCGAAAGCCCTTGCCTACGTGGAGAAGAGAGGGCGTATCACCAACCGCGAGTATCGCGATCTATGTCCCGGTCTAAGTCCCGAGACCCTCAGGCTCGATCTGGCCGAGCTGGTGGACAGAGGATTGCTGCTGAAGATCGGGGCCAAGAAGGGCACGTATTACATCTTACGGTGATCCGCCAGGCTGATTTATCCCAAAGATATCCCAAATATATCCCAACTTATCCCAAAACACGTGCCTCTGCAAGCTGTTAGGATGCGATAAGGGTGAAGCGTCTCCTCAATAAGCTCCAACTCCCGGACTGGATTGCGCTCGGGTTGCTGCTGCTCTACGTGACCGCGTTCTCCTGGATGACGATCCGTCAACATAACGGCTTCCGCACGAACGCTTTGGACTTGGGCAAGTTTGATCAGATGATCTGGAACGCAGCACAGGGGCGCCGTCCCTACAGCACGATAACGCAGCAATCCGCTGTCCAAGGACACTTCTCGCCTGCCCTGGCCCTCTATGCGCCGTTGTATTGGGTATGGGAGGATATACGGCTGCTTTTCATCCTCCAATCGATCTGTCTCGGCGGGGCCGGGTTCCTCATCTACTGGTTCTTCCGAGATGAGGCCCCGTGGTTAGGCCTGGCCGTGTACGTGGCGTACGCATTGCACCCGTCCGTTCATCAGGTGAACCTCGTTGAGTTCCGGCGAGTGACGGCTGCCGTGCTTGCTGCATCCTTCAGCATCTACCAGATGCTCAAGCGCAGGTATGCTTGGATGGTGCTGGGGCTGGTATTGGGATTACTGTGCAAGGAGGATATGGCTTTCCTTGCGGCGGGGCTGGGCCTGTACTTGTCACTGGCGCGTCAGTCAACGAGGGTGGGTCTTCCACTCATGGTCCTCGGGTTGGCATGGGTCATTCTGGTTCCCCTCGCTGCTGTTCCGGCGTTTGGTGGGACTTACCGGGCCGCCGGGAAGTACCTCTCCTACTTAGGTGACTCCCCAAAGGAGATGGTCTACACTGTCCTCCGAGATCCCACTGTACTACTTGAGTACGCAGCGCGTCCTGAGCGATGGAAGGCGGTGGTAAGGTTGTGTTGGCCAACGGGCTTTCTGTTCTTCCTTGCTCCCGAAATCGCCGCCCTTGTCCTTCCCTTTCTCGGCTACCTGCTCGTCAGTACATCCACGACTATGGGTAGGCTGCAAGCCTGGTACCCCTCTCCGATCCTTCCTATTCTCTTCTGGGCTGTAGGATTGGGTGCCTCGCGCCTACGCGGGCGCCCACGCACAGGAGCGCTAGCCATCCTTCTGGTTGCCAGTGCGGCTGGATACGCGACGCTCAGCGAGCTGCGTCCTCAACACTGGCCCCACCTGGAGCGATTCAGGGTAACCAGACACCACCAACAGGTAGCAGCTGCATTACAGCAGATACCGGTCAGCGCGACTGTGGCAGCCCAAGATCCATTGGTGCCACATCTCTCTCACCGTGAGCAGATCTACCTCTTCCCTTGGTTTCCCGACGAGACGGCTCCGGAGTATGTCGTACTAGATCGAGGGATGAAGACCTACCCAGTGGAGACCCCCGCCTACCGGACACTCTTCCACAATGTGCTCGCCGGGACGGAGTACGATATAGAGCACCAAGTAGGCAGTCTGTACATCTTTCGATACGCAGGGCGTGTCCTGCCCGAATCGAGAAGTGGACAGGAGTGGGATAAGAGGCTCACGCTGACCGGCTACAGCATCGCCGTGGCGCCCCCAGGGGAGGCGTTTGGACCGATGTCGTACACAGTACCTGCCGGATCCACCATGCGAGTGTCACTCTTCTGGCGGGTAGAGGGATCCATCGACAGGAACTACACCGTCTTCGTCCACGCATTGAGCCACGACGGGCAGCTGCTGGCCCAGCACGACAGCTGGCCAGCCGATGCGCATCGCCCGACCAGCGTGCTGCCCCCCGGAACCGTCGTTCGCGACGTGCATTACCTTACCGTACCTCAGGCCATCTCTGGCGAAGTGGTTGCACGGGTAGGGCTCTACGATGAACAGGGAACCCATCTGACGACACAAGAGGGTCAGGAATTCGTCGATCTTTCGCTTGGTGGTTGACAGAGCGTCGGGCTAGTTTGAAAGGCACGCAGAGCATATTCAGGCTCTTGTCCCAGACCTGTCCTGAATTGGACCTGGGATATATCGAAGACTTCAGCAATCAAAGGAGACTCGGAGATGAATCTGCAGCTAAGTGACGAACACCGCATGATCCGCGACATGGCCCGTGAGTTCGCCCAGTCCGAGATCGCGCCTATCGCGGCTGAACACGATGAGACTGGTGAGTTTCCTCAAGAGACCATCGCCAAGATGGGAGCCCACGGCTTCATGGGCATCGCCGTGCCGGAGGAATACGGCGGTGCCGGAATGGATACACTCGCCTACGTCCTGGCTCTGGAGGAGATATCCAAGGTAGATGCCTCCCACGGCGTCATCATGTCTGTCTGCAATTCACTCGTCTGCTACGGCATTCAACGCTACGGAACCGAGGAACAGAAGCAGAAGTACCTCCGAGCCGTCGCCAGCGGCGAGGTGGTCGGCTCCTATGCACTGACCGAGCCTCAGTCCGGCTCCGACGCGAGTAACATCCGCGTGACAGCTGAGCGGTCTCCCGACGGTTCCCACTACGTCATCAATGGCACCAAATCGTGGATCAGCAGCGGGCCAGTGGCGAAGTACATCCTGCTCTTCGCACAGACGGATCCTGACGCCAAGCCCCGCTACCGCGGCGTTAGCGCCCTTCTTATCGACACTGACGGTCCTGGCTTCTCGCGGGGGAAGACCGAACCGAAGCTAGGGATCCGTGCGTCGGCAACTTGCGAGATCCATTTCGATGACTACAAGTGCCCGGTGGAAATGCGACTTGGGGAGGAGGGTGAAGGTTTCAAGATTGCCATGTCGGTCCTGGATGCCGGTCGTATTGGGATAGCCGCTCAGGCGGTGGGAATCGCCCGGGCCGCGTACGAAGCCTCAGCTGAATATGCCCAGGAACGGGAAGCGTTCGGTCAGAAGATCGGCGAGTTCCAGATGATTCAGCAGAAGTTGGCCGACATGAGGACCCGTATTGACGCGAGCCGATTGCTCGTCTATCGCGCAGCGTTGGCCAAGGATGAGGCAAAGAAGACGGGGGCTCGCTACACCCTGGAATCTGCAATGGCCAAACTCTTCGCCTCTGACACGGCAATGTGGGTGACGACGGAGGCTGTGCAAGTCCACGCGGGCATGGGGTACAGCAAAGAACTCCCAATCGAGCGCTACTTCCGCGACGCGAAGGTCACCCAAATCTACGAGGGGACCAACGAGATTCTGCGCATGGTGATCGCACGGACCGAGACAGGGTTGCGGTAGACACACGGAGGTCATGTGAAGGCTCTCTGCTTCTACGAACACGGCAGTTTGGATGTCCTGGAATACACGGACGTGCCCCGTCCCACACCTGCCGCTGGTGAGGTTCTGGTGCACGTGCGGGCGACCGGTCTCAACCACCTGGACGTATTTGTGCGTCAAGGGTGGCCGGGGCTCGATCTGCAGATGCCTCATTGGGGCGGTTCCGATGTGGCTGGTGAGATCGCGGAGCTCGGGGACGAGGTTGACGGCTGGGAGGTGGGTCATCCTATTGTGGTCGACCCGGGCATCACGACCCGTGAGGACGAATTCACCCATCGAGGCGAGCATTCCGTCAGTCCTGGGTACATCATCCTGGGGGAAGACATCCGGGGCGGTCACGCCGAGTTCGTGACCGTTCCAGCGCGGAACCTGGTGGCTATGCCCGAGAGATGGGACTTCGCTGAAGCAGCGGCGCCCCTGCTGGTGTCCCTCACAGCCTGGCGAATGCTCATCCATCGCGCGGGACTCCGCCCGGGTGAATCGGTGCTGGTTGTGGGGGCTGGCGGCGGGGTCAACTCAATGGCGATTCAGATTGCCAAACTGGCCGGGGCTCATGTGTATGCGCTCACCAGTACCGAGGAGAAGATGAAGAAGGCCCGAGAGCTGGGCGCTGACGTCGTGCTCAACTATCGCGAGGATCCCCAGTGGAGCAAGACGATCTACAAGATGACCAGTCGTCGCGGCGTGGATGTGGTGGTTGACAACGTTGGGCAGGCCACGCTCGCTCAGAGCATGCGAGCGGTGGTGCGAGGCGGTCGCATCGTCATCGTCGGCAACACGTCCGGCCCCCATGCTGAGATCGACACCCGATACATCTTCGGCAAGCAGATCAGTCTCATCGGTTCCACAATGGGTAACCACCAGGACTTCCGGGACGTGATGGACCTCGTCTGGGCCGGGAAGCTCAGGCCTGTGGTAGACCGCGTGATGCCTCTTTCAGAGGGAACGAGGGCCTTCGACATTCTCGAATCCGGAGACAAGTTCGGCAAGATCGTGCTCAGACCGTAAGCGCGGGACTGTGGGGGCTCTGAAGCAGCTCACGCTGTCCCAGAAGGGCGTGATTCTCTTGAGCGCATTGACGCTCGTGCTGGGCTTGACGAACCTGGGACGCGCAGTGCTGGCTGTGCACTTCGCAGCCCGTCTCCCCGGTCTGCCGACGACTGTTTCGCTGGACTACCTGGCGGCGACAGCGGGACTCTGGGGAGTCACGTTCATTGTCTGCAGCGTAGGCCTCTCCTCCTTCTGCGAGTGGGGTCGATGGGCTGCCCTAGCAGCGGTGACTCTGTATGAGACGAACGCATGGGCCAACCGCCTCCTGTTCAGCGGGTCTGATTACGCCCGTCAGACGATCCCTCGAGACGTGGCGCTGACCGTGAGTCTTCTGTGCCTCTTCTGGATACCACTGAACCTACCACAGATCAGGCAGACGTTCAAGGAGGATAAGGAACCGCAGTCAGCACACTGAGGGGTTGTCTTGGGCACCAACTGGCTTCCCCGCGACGACCGAGCCCGCACCTACGTTTGCGGCGGTCGCGGTCACGGGGTTGCAGAGAGAGGCAAGGTGTGGTAGAATTTTGATGGGCAGGGCGGCGTAGCCAAGTGGAAAGGCAGGACTCTGCAAAAGTCCCATGCGCCGGTTCGAATCCGGCCGCCGCCTCTTTCCTTTGCGACTAACCGCGGGCAGCCTCAAGCTGCCCGCGCTGTATGCGGGGCGGTGGCGGAACGGGAAGACGCCGGGGACTTAAAATCCTCTGTCCGAGAGGACGTGTGGGTTCGAATCCCACCCGCCCTATTCATGCCACTCGTGGGTTAACCGATCACGTTGGAGGTGAATTACCGTGAAGGTCATTCTGAAGCAGGACGTGCCTAACCTGGGACAAGAGGGGGATATTGAAGAGGTTGCGGACGGCTACGCTCGCAACTACCTGATCCCGCAGGGAATGGCCGTGAGAGCCACGCTCAGTACGATGAAGGACTTCGAGCACCGGCAAGAAGTGCAGTCGCGCAAGCACGAGCGAATGAAGAAGCGTTCGGAAGCTCTTGCTCGGCGTCTGACCGCACACACACTTACCTTCGAGGTCAAGACTGGGGAGACAGGTCAGCTCTATGGTTCCATCACCAATGCAGACATCGCCAAGGCCCTGGAAGAGCAGGTTGGCGTAGAGATCGACAGGCGGGATATTCCTCTCCCTGAGCCCATTCGCGAGGTGGGAGAACACTTCGTTCCTATACACCTAATGGAGGACGTGGAGCCTCAAGTCAGAGTCGTCGTGAGGCCAGAAGGTAGCGAATAGCCAACAGATGTCGAACCTGCCGAGGGAGGTGCCTCGTCTTTCTATCGCCGGCTGAGTCGCTGTGAGGATATGACGATGGAGAAACTTGGCCGATGGCTGCGCGAAGCCCGTAAGGCGAAGGGAAGCACATTGGAGGAGGCGGAGAAGGCAACCCGCATCCGAGCCAGATTCCTGGAGTTGTTGGAGGCGGGCGACTTCGCTGCATTTCCCGGCGGTGACGTGCAGCTGCGAGGATTTCTGCGCATCTACGCACGGTATCTCGATCTGTCGCCAGAAGATGTGCTGGGCCGCTACAGCGCCGAGGTGTACGACTCGCAGACTCCGACCCCGGCGACCGCGCTTGTGGAGGCGCAGTCCGAATCACCCGAGCCCAGTGACGACCTGACTTCGATTCGCTTCCACCCCCGCGACATCCCGGTATCCTCGTCTCTTCCGCGCTGGATGAGCGTGGAAACCGTGTTGATTGTAGGTATCCTGCTCACTGTCCTACTCGCGGTTCTAGCCCTCGTGAGCTACGTGGTTAATCAACCTGAGGCCGATCAATCTCTTCGCCCGATGCCAACGGTTGCATGCAGGGAGATCGCCTTTGGGGAAATCACCGTCCCAGAGGTAGAGGAGAGTGCCCGGCTTCGCGTGAGCATAAGCAGACGAGCCCAGGGAGCCACCGATGGGCACGGTCTGGTCTGCACGCACTCTTGGAGATCGACCGGCAGGCTCGTCCCATCCTAGGCCTGTTTCACGCCCCGTTAGAAACTGACGTGGACTAGAGTGCGACAGCGGGCAGCAAGCCCGCTCGTTTTGTATCGGCATCTTTGTCATGAGTGGATCGCGAAGCTTCTACCTGATATCCCTTGGCTGTCCCAAGAACCTGGTTGACAGCGAAGGGATTGCGACGCTGCTCCGGCGCGCCGGGTATACCCCAGCACCCGACCCGGATACCGCTGAGCTACTCATTGTCAACACCTGCGGATTCATTGAGTCGGCGCGACAGGAATCCCGCACTGTGCTACAGGAACTGGCGCAGAGTAAGCAGCCGCACCAGCGAATCATCGCCGCTGGGTGCTACTCGCAACGTTGTCCTGACAAGCTAGCCAAAGCAGTCCCGGAAATCGATGGCCTCATGGGCACGCGACGTTGGATGGATATTGTGGAGGTGGCCGAGCGGCTAGACGGGCGAGGTGGGCAGCTCCGGTCCTCAAAGCCTCTCTATCACGTGCCAGACGTGGGAACCGTGGGCCAGGACACGCACGGGGTCGTTCGTGCGGCGGTACAAGGAAGTAGTGCCTATCTGAAGCTCGCGGACGGTTGTCGCCGCGCATGTGCCTTCTGTGCCATCCCGCTCATCAAAGGGCCCACCGTGAGCCGTTCACCAGAGGCCATTCTGGCCGATGCAGGAAGGTTAGCCGACCTCGGTGTCCGGGAGATCATCTTGATCGCGCAGGACACTACGGATTACGGTCGGGATCTGAGGATGGAACACGGCCTGGCGGAACTGCTTGATCAGCTGGTCGCGACTGTGCCGCAGGTGCCCTGGATCCGGCTAATGTATACCTACCCGAGCCGCACTGGTCTCACGCAGCGATTGATTGAGACCATGGCCAGCCATCGACAGATTCTGCCCTACCTTGACCTGCCGCTCCAGCATGCCCATCCAGGCGTGCTCCGCCGCATGCGACGCCCAGCGAGGACGGATCGGGTGCGCCAGATGATAGACCAGTTGCGGGAGGTCATGCCCGAGATCGCAATCCGGACTACTTTCTTGGTAGGCTACCCGGGTGAGACCGAGGAGGAGTTTCGAACGCTTCTTCAGTTCGTGGACGAGATGCAGTTTGACCGGGTGGGAGTCTTCACCTACTCGCACGAAGAGGGGACCTGGGCTGCGGAACTGGAGGATGATATACCGCCTGAGGTCAAGACAGAGCGCCGTGACCGGCTTCTGGCAGCGCAACAGCCTATCTCTCACGCGAAGAACCAGGCACTAGTCGGGGAAGTCCTGGACGTGCTCATCGAGGGTCAAGACGAAGGCCTGAGCGTCGGGCGCTCGTACCGCGATGCCCCCGAGGTGGACGGGCTCGTGTTGATCGAGGAAGAACTACCGGTCGGCGAGATTGTGCCGATCCGCGTGACCGCCGCGCTGGAATACGATCTACTTGGACAGAGCCCGTGACGGCTTCTACGCCCGTCAGGCTCTCCGCACCTAGATGTACCTCAACTCCTTTGCAGCTCGTGTTAATTCATCTCGATACTCAGGCGCGGCGATATTGATCAGCGCCTTTGCCCGTTGTCGGATCGTCTTGCCATACAAGTCAGCCACGCCGTACTCTGTCACCACATAGTGAACGTGGTAGCGGGTCGTCACCACACCGGCGCCCCGCTTGAGCATGGGCACAATCCGGCTGATACCCCTCCCCTTGACAGTGGCAGGCATGGCAATGATGGGCACCCCACCATCAGAGCGTGACGCACCATAGATGAAGTCCAGTTGCCCGCCCACGCCACTGTAGAGCTTGGGGCCGATGGAATCAGCACATACCTGCCCAGTCAGGTCCACTTCGATGGCTGAGTTGATCGCCACTTGATGATCATTCTGGGCAATGACGAAGGGATCGTTGACATACTCGGTGCGATGGAGCTCAATGAGAGGATTGTCGTGGGCCCACTCATAGAGCCGGTGAGTTCCAATCATGAAGCCAGCCGTAATCTTTCCCGGGTGCAACGTCTTGCGCGCGTTCGTCAGGACGCCTGCCTCGACAAGATCGATCACGCTATCCGAGAACAGCTCCGTATGGACGCCTAGATCACGCTTGTCATGCAGAAACTTGAGCACGGCATCTGGGATGGCGCCGATGCCCATCTGCATCGTTGCTCCATCTGGAATCAACTCCGCGATATGCTCACCGATCTTGTTGTGTACATCCGAAAGGCCGTCCTCGGACATCGGCAGCTCCAGTAGAGGATAGTCCACGGGCACGATGTGGTCCAGGCGACTGACGTGGATGAAGGAATCACCCAGACAACGCGGCATATTCTCGTTGAGCTCAGCGACTATGACGTCAGCGGCCTCAGCGGGTGACTTGGTCAGGCCGGTCTCTATGCCGTAGGAGCAGAAGCCATGCTCATCAGGCGGGGAGAGATGAACGAAGGCCACGTCCAGCGGCAGAATCCGCTCCTTGAAAAGCAGCGTGAACTCCTGAAGAAGCACAGGCGTGAAATCGGCCCGTCCCTGTTGCACAGCCTCGCGCACGTTCGGGCCGATGAAGAGGGAGTTAGCCCGGATATGGCCTTCCATCTCCGGCGCTACGTAGTCATCCGAGCCAAGAGTCAGCGCGTGGCAGATCTCGACATCCCTCAACTCAGGCGCCCGCTCAACCAGAGCCTCCATCAGTCGCTGCGGGACGCTGCAGTTCCCAGTGAGGAAGATCCGATCGCCTGACTCGACAGCCTCAGCTATGGCCTCTTCGGCGGTCGTGACACGACTCTCGTACGCGTCCATCCAGCTCATTATCCCTCCCCCTCACCAGCATAGTAGGCCGCCGCCAGGCTCTCATTCACGATCTCGCCCTCCTGGATGACAATTCCACGAGCTAGACCTGGCTTCTCTCGAGCTGCCTGCTCCAGTCCAACCTCAGCGATGCGCCGAACGTAGGGCCAGATTGCGTTGTTAAACGCATGTGTCGCCGTGCGGGGCACTGCCCCGGGTACGTTGGGGACGCAGAAGTGAACGACATCCTCCTCAACGAAGACAGGGTCCCGAAGCGTGGTCGGGCGACTTGTCTCCACACAGCCGCCTTGGTCAATGCTGAAGTCCAAGATGACGGAACCGCTCTTCATTGAACGCACCATGTCCCGCGTGACGATAATCGGAGCCCGAGCTCCAGGCACGAGAACCGCGCCCACCAGCACCTCAGCGAACCGCGCGACCCGGGCGATGTTAAACGGGTAGGAGACCATCGTCGTGGCACGGCCCTCGAATTGCTCATCGACCTGGCGGAGCCTCTCCTGATCACGGTCGAGAACGTGCACTCGCGCTCCCAACCCCAAGAACGTACGGGCCGCATTGGTGCCCAGCACGCCAGCACCCAGGATCCCTACACTGGTCGGCGGGATGCCAGGCACGCCGCTGAGAAGCACGCCACGTCCGCCGTAGCTGCTCTGCAGAAGGGTCGCAGCCAGCTGCGGCGCCATGCGCCCGGCCACCTCGCTCATCGTACGCAACACCGGCAGCACCCCATCGTTCTTCTCGATGGTCTCATAGGCAATGGCGGTGATGTTCTTCTCCAGAAACGTCTCGATCTTGCCGCGACGAGCAGCTGCCAGGTGCAAGAAGCCAGCGATGATCTGCCCCTCGCGAAGCCAGTCCAGCTCTTCCTCGGTAGGGCGCACCGCCTTGAGCACCAGGTCAGATCGACCATACACCTCCTCACCGGAGTAGACGATGTGTCCCCCCACGCGCTCGTAATGATAATTCGTGAACCCAGCCCCGATTCCAGCCTCTGTCTCAATGTAGCAGATATGACCAGCGCGAGTCAGTAGATCAACCCCGTAAGGCGTCAAACCTACCCGCTGCTCCAGGTCCCTCCGCTCCTTCGGAATACCAACGTTCATCTCAGATTTCCTCCTGTTAGCTCGCGGATCCGCAACGCAGTTCTCCCTCCCGCAGGGCTGAGAAGCTCAGTGGACAGCACGAGTATATCACTCATACAATCAGTGGTCAATCACCGAACCGGCATATTCTAAGAGTGTGACGACCTCATCGCTCAGAGAGGCCGGAATTATCTAGCGCATGAGGGGTGTGATGTGGGCCAGGCCCGCTTAGATCAGGGGTCCAGGGAAGACAAGAGGAACGAGCCATTACGACGGGAGACGCGAACAAGTCCCATGTATGAAGGCCAAGTCTTCAGTTCAAGGCCGGCAGGGAGTTCCAGCGGTGCAACACCAACTGGAGACCCTGTGATCGCACCCCTGCCAGTTCACCGCCGACAAGAAGCTCTTACACTGAGCTGAGCACGCCCCCGCCGGTCAAGAGCGCGCATGAGCAAGCCCATACCCATCCGTCCGACTGTCCTACTCCGCTTCATGCCGGTCCTGGAGCACCCAGATCTCGCCGTGGCTCGGTCCCGATGAGGACCCTCCGGCCGCGCACATATTGGACATGGGACATTCAGCGCAGGCTTCCGAGCACTGCGCGCTCAAGCGCTTCAAGTAGCCCATGCGAGCCAGATCCTCCAACATCGCCACGACAAGCTGTGGTGTCGTATCTAGCTCACGCGCCAGTTCCTCTACCCGGCGAGCCCCGCCTCTCCGCAACAGCTCCAGCAGCCTATTCAGCACGTTCTTCTTGCCCTTTCGCCCGCTGGCGCTGGGCGGACCAGCGAGCCAGGGCACTGGCAATGAGACCGGTTATCGGGACTGCCAGCACCAATCCAGAGCTGCCGGCGAGAGTACGCACAATCTCCTCAGCGATGGGCTCTCGGTTGATCCGGCGGAACAGAGGTTCCTGATAGATAATGAACGCCAGCATGAGGGGCATTCCCCCGCCGACGTAGGCCAGAAGCAGAGTATTGACCATCGCCGCGATATGATCCGTGCCGATATTCAGGCTCCTGCGGAAGAGCTCAAGCCAACCCAACTCCCGATTGGCACCCATCAACTCAAAGACCGCAGACGCCTGTCCAACGCAGATATCGTCCAGAACGCCCAGAGAACCGATGATGATCCCCCCCAATACGAGGCCGCGCAGGTCAATATCGGAGCCAAACTCCATCACCAGGAAAGAGCTCTCCTCCATGCCCATGCCCGTCAAGCGCGCCCAGCCAACGAACAGCCAGGCCAATCCGCCAGTCAACGTCAAGCTTAAGGCCATACCTGCTACCGCTGCGTGCGCCTTAAGGTTCACCCCATAGGTCAGATAGGTCGAGACAGAGAGCAACACAATGGACCCGAGGATACTCACCGCGACAGGATCTCGCCCGGCCACGATCTGAGGCAGGATGAAGGTGAAGATAACCACCAGACTGAACAGCGTGCCGCCGAGCGACCGCACGCCCTTCCACCGCCCCACAGCTACCACCAGCACCACGAATACCAAGACCATGAATAGGAGCGGACCGAGTCGCATCACATCGGAGATATAGAAACGATCCTCTTCCAGGCCAGCCGCCCGCTCCAAGAAGACACGATCACCAGGCTCAAACCGCCGCTCCTGGCCAATGATGTTCGTCGCTCCTTCCTCGACCACAACTTCTCGACCGGCCATCGAGCCTGTCTCGACCCGCACCACCAGGCGTTGGTACGGCTGCGTGCTACCCTCGCCCAACTCGACGACCCCTTCCTCCAGCACCTCGACGACCTGGGCAGGCATTGTCTCTGTCTCACCGGGTTCGAGAGGTTGTTCAGTGGAGGGAGAGCGTCGACCAATCTGAGGGCCAGCCACCACGATTGCCACAGCCAAAAGAACCAGGACAGCCAAGCCAGCGATGAAGAGCCACTCTACTTTACGCATACCATCTCCCCTGGACGTGAGCCCCCGTGCAAGAAGCGCAGCCTGAACCTCCGAACTGCGCTTCTTCCTGGTCTACAACCCAAGCAGGTGCGAAATCCAATACACCGCCGTCCCCGCAACCAAGGACACGACCAAGAGGAAGGCCAGATCAAAGAGGGCCCACTTCCAGGAGCTCTCCTGTCGGATGACGGCGATAGTGGCCACGCAGGGGATGAAGAGCATCTGCACTGTCAGGAAGGCGAGGGCTGTGGCAGCAGAGAACGATGCGGCCAACATCGCGGCCAGACCTGCGCCCTCGCCGGTGCCGAACAGGACCCCCAGAGTGGCGATGGAGTTCTCCTTTGCGATGAAGCCAGTCAGTAACGCCACCGTCAGCCGCCAGTCGAAACCCATCAGTCGACCCAGAGGCTCAAAGAACTGTCCAATGCGAGCAAGGAAGCTGGTCTCGATGTCACCGCCCGGCAGCGTTGAGAGGGCCCAGACGACCACAGAGACAGCCAAGATCAACGTCCCAGCCTTCCGCACAAACGACATGCTGCGCTGCCATACTCGCAGCGCGATGGTGCGCCTGTTCGGAAGATGGTAGAGGGGGAGCTCCATAATGAACGCTGTCCGCTCCCCGTGGAAAAGGGTTCTATTGATAAGTACCCCGGAGACAGCCAGCACGGTCAGCGCCAACAAGATCATGCCCCAGGATACCAAGGTGGCCGCGGAACCGAAGAAAGCGGGCGCCAGAAAGGCAATGACGGTCATCCGAGCTGTGCACGGGACCAACGGAGCCAGAAGGATCGTCAGCAAGCGAGCACGCTCAGACTCAATCACTCGAGTACCCAGCACGGCGGGCACGTTGCAGCCGAGACCAAGGAACAGAGGCAAGAACGACTTGCCGTGAAGGCCCATGAGGTGCATAAAACGATCCATTACGTAAGCTGCCCGCGCCAAGTAGCCGACGTCCTCCAGGATGGCCATTGCAGCGAAGAAGACCACCAGGATCGGCAGAAAGGTAAGCATCGCGCCAGCTCCCCCGATGACACCATCTGCCGCCAAGTCAGCAACCCAAGGTGGGGCCCCGGCCAGCGCCGCACGAACCAAGTCCGCCAGCCCGCTCACCACGTAGGTGTCGAGAAGCTCCTGCAGGGGAGCACCCACGGCGTAGGTGAGCCAGAATACCAACCCGAGAATCCCGGCCAAGATCACGAGTCCCCAGAGGGGGTGCGTAGCCCACCGATCCATCCGTTCTGTCAGGCTGATTCGGCCTGTCCTAGGACGCGTCAACGCCGCGCGAGTCATTCGGCCGATCCATTCGTAGCGACCACTGGCAACGGCGACCAGGGCATCATCGTGCTCTCGCAGAAGGTCTTGGAGCGCACGCTGACGCTCTACGGTCAGGCACCCGTTCATCATATCGGTGATCTTCTGATCGCCCTCCAGAAGCTTCAGCGCCACCCAGTCCTGCGGGTAGGGATCTGGCACGCAGCCCTCGATCACCTCCTCGACCGCCCTTAAGACATCCCTGTGATCCTCTCGAATGCGAGGGGGCGTCGGCTTGTAGTCGTATTCGCCCTGCGTGACCTCCTCGACGGTCTGCAGCAGTTCCTCTATCCCGCGATTCTGGGTGGCAACCATGGGCACGACGGGGATTCCAAGAGCCGCCTCGAGCACCTCGGGCTCGATCTCCACGCCCTCCTGCTTGGCCACATCCATCATATTCAACGCCACGATCACCGGAGCAGGAAGTGAGATGAGCTCGGCTACCAAGTAGAGGCTGCGTTCCAGGATGGCGGCATCCACCAAGGCGAGGACCACATCCGGGCGCTCCCGGATAATGAACTCGCGCGCGATAACCTCCTCAGCGGAGTTGGCAGTCAGGCTGTACGTCCCCGGCAGATCGACCACTCGATAGCTGGCGCCACCATAGGCAAAGGCGCCCTCTTTCCGCTCGACGGTCTTCCCAGGCCAATTGCCCACATGCTGATTGAGGCCAGTCAGAAGGTTGAAGAGTGTCGATTTGCCCACGTTCGGTTGGCCGGCCAGGGCCACCAGCGCGTTCTTTTCTTCCGACGCTACCGTCCCGACCACGCTATCGCGGACCGATTGTGTGGATTGAGGATTCACGTTCATCTCCGGCGGACGTAGACGCGCCTGGCTTCGCCGCGACCCAAAGCGATGCGAGCATCGCGCACACGAGCGATGAGCGGCCCCCGACCGTAGTTCTGGACAACGGTCACATCCGCTCCCGGCGTGAAGCCCAGTGCACTCATCCGACTCAACATCCCACGACCACCAGCCAGCTCCACGACTTCGCCGTGCTCGCCTGCGCGCAGAGCGCTCAATGACACAACCTCGTTGTCTGAACCGGACGACGTTGACGCCCGGTGCTTTCCGAACTCGCCTTCCATTACGTTGTGCTATCCTCCTGGGTAAGCCGCTTCAAGAGCAAATTCGAAGCCTTGAGGCTCGAAAGAGCGCTCGCGTGCCTCCTCACTGTTGACAATCCTTGCAGTAACCGATGAGATGGAGATGAGACTTCGTGATCTGAACACCTTCCCTTTCCGACAACTCACGTTTGACCTTGGCAACCAAGGGGGTGTCAAACTCTATCACTTTTCCACAACGCCGACACGTGAAATGGTAGTGTGGCTCTTCTTGCACTGCCTCGTAGTGCTTATGGCCCTCACCGAGCCGATGTTCCTCGACCAATCCCATCTCCTTCAGAAGAGCAAGCGTACGATACACCGTCGCCAGGCTCAGGCCGGGAGCACGGCTCTTCGCTCGGTCGTGGATGGCATCCGCTTCCAGATGGTCATCGCATCCCTTGAGCACATCCAGGACAAGTCGTCGCTGGGATGTCAGGCGCCGACCAGCCTGCTGGAAAATCTCCTGGAGGCTATCCTTTGACTCGCTCATTTCCGCCGGTTGCCCCGTGTCAGGCAGCTTATTGCGAACGATTCTCAAGTTCAGAAATTATACCCCTTTCTATGCTGCTTGGCAAGTGGACTGAGCGTTCGGCGTTCTCTCCTGTCGCCCTCGGTCAATCCGGGAGATCAGCCCCCACAGCAGCAAACAAGAACGTGGGGCGCCAACTCGCCCCACGCTCTTCTCTGCCATTTGTCAGTCGATCAGAACCCACAAGAGGTCTCTCGAACCCTCTGCCCTCCTCATGCCCCGATTCGCCGAGACGGTGCACGGCGCTGCGGCGTTGTGGAGGCTGAGGGAGAACCACAGACCGCCGACTATGAGCCTCGAGCCAGCGCCGCTCCTCGGCGCAGCGCCTCCTTGTTCAGATCGAGCAAATCCCGGTGACGTTCTGGTAGGTGATCGTCCAGAGCCTGGGCAACGGCATCCAAAGACACCACCCCAGTTGCCTCCACCAGGGCACCCAGACATATCACATTCGCCATCCGCACGTTGCCGATTTCGGTTGCCAAGTCGCTTGCCGGCACATAGACGACGTCAATGTCCTCCCGCTCACTCTCGTCGGGAATCATGGAGCTGTTAACGACCAGCACCCCATCGGGTTTGACCGCCGGCTCGAACGCCTCCATCGAGGGAATGTTTAGCACGATGGCTGCACTCGGCCGCCGCACCAATGGCGCGCCGATCTCTTGATCGGAGACGACGACTGTACAGCGAGCTTTCCCACCCCGCATCTCCGGCCCGTACGACGGAATCCACGTGACGTAAAGATCCTGATCCATCGCCGCGTAAGCCAGCAACTGTCCGGCAAAGAGTGACCCTTGTCCACCGAAGCCAGAAATGATGACTTCCTCTTGCATTGTCGTCTCCTATCTCTCCATAAGCGCACGGACATCCTCGCTCACCTTCGTATCGCCCAGCGGGAAATAGTCCACCATATGCTCCTTCGCCCAATCGAGGGCATCCTGAGGCGACATCCCCCAGTTCGTGTTGCATGTGGACAGCACCTCAACCATAGAGAAGCCCACTCCTTCCAGCTGAGCGCGGAAGGCGGTCTTGATGGCCCGCTTGGTGCGGCGAATTCCCGGCACATCAAGGACCGCTTGCCGAGTGACGTACGCAGATCCAGGCAGCCCTCCGATCAACTCCGCCATCCGGATCGGATGCCCAGCCAGCGCCACGTCTCGGCCGGTCGGCGACGATGTGGTCACCTGACCGGGCAGGGTCGTGGGAGCCATCTGCCCACCGGTCATTCCATAGATCGCGTTGTTGACGAAGATAGTCGTAAACAACTCGCCTCGGTTGGCAGCGTGAACGATCTCCGCTGTGCCAATGGCCGCCAGATCGCCATCACCCTGATAGGTGAAGACCACCTTGTCCGGGCTAACCCGCTTAATGCCGGTGGCCATCGCTGGTGCGCGCCCGTGGGCCGCTTCTGCGAAATCCGTGTTGAAGTACTCGTACGCCAGGACCGAGCAGCCCACCGGTGCGATGCCGATCGTCCTGGCCCGCACATCGAGTTCGTCCAAGACCTCCGCCAGCAGGCGGTGGATCGTCCCATGCGTGCAGCCAGGGCAGTAGTGAGTATCCGCCTCTGTCAGACTCTCCGGGTACCCGTAAACCAACTCCATATCTTCAGGGATGTCCACAGTCACCATGTCACGCCTCCTAGGCACCTCTACCCTCGGTAGCTAGCTTCTCAAGCTCGGGAAGAATCTCATCGGCCAGGGGTATGACTCCTCCCATTCGCCCGTAGAACTTGACCGAACAACGGCCGTCGACAGCCAGACGCACATCGTCCACCATCTGCCCCGCGTTCATCTCGACTGTCAAGACACCCTGGACCTGCTCAGCGAGCTCGGCGATGCGCGCACTGGGGAATGGCCACAGGGTAATGGGGCGCAACAACCCGACGCTTATCCCCTTGTCCCGAGCCTCTCGCACCACCGTCTGGCAGATGCGTCCTACCGTGCCGAAGGCAACCAGCAAGATGTCGGCGTCCTCGGTGTCGTATTCCTTCCAGCGCACCTCGCTGGCAGCGATCTCCCTCAGCTTCTTCTGCAGTCGAAGGTTGACTTCCTCAAAACTCTCAGCCCCCAGATAGAGCGACGTGATGGTGTTCGGATCCCGGCCATCAGCTCCGGTCAGTGCCCAATCAGCCCGCTCCTCGGGGGACCGAACTGGCCGCATCGGCGGCAACTCCGCCGGTTCCATCATCTGTCCGATCGCTCCGTCGGCAAGAACCATCGTAATCGTGCGATACTTCTCGGCCAGGTCGAACGCCAGCACCATGTCATCGATCAGCTCCTGCACGTTGGCCGGGGCGAGAACGATCATGTGAAAATCACCGTGGCCCGCCATCTTCACAGCCTGGAAGTAGTCGCCCTGCGATGGCTGAATGTTTCCCAACCCTGGGCCACCGCGCATCACGTTGACCAAGACTGCCGGAACCTCTGAGCACGCGATGTAGGAGAGGCCCTCCTGCATGAGGCTGATACCCGGGCTTGAAGAAGATGTCATGACCCGAGCCCCTGCACAGGCTGCGCCATAGACCATATTGATCGCGGCGACCTCACTTTCAGCCTGGAGGAATGCGCGACCCAGCTCCGGCAGACGCTTCGATAAGTGCTCCAGGGCCTCGCTCTGCGGCGTGATCGGATAGCCGTAGAAGGCCTCCAACCCCGCGCGGACGGCTGCTTCAGCAAACGCCTCGTTTCCTTCCAAGAATTCCTTTGCCATGATCTATCTCCTATGCGACAGCGCGCTCTCGCTCTCGCTTTCGCTTTCGCTTACGGCGGTACACGGTGAAGACCACGTCAGGGCAAATCGTAGCGCACATCGCGCACCCCGTACACTCCTCCGGATCAGTCACCTCGACAGGGTTGTGACCCTTGACGTTATATCGATCCTCTGCTAACTGGAGGATCTCCACGGGGCAGACGTTCACGCACAGACCGCACCCTTTGCAGCGATCCTCACTGATGATAACCATACCACGGGCCATTACTTTGCCTCCCCGTACCTAGAATCGAAGCCTATGCGCAAGATACGATTTCCCATGACCCAGTGACCATCGTTTCGCATCTCGCGTTGCAGATCGTGTCCCAGCAATCAGCCGCATCATAAGCACTGATACAGAGCCTCTGTAGTGCACGACGTCACTTCTCAACGAGAGAGAACTCACAAGATCCGTCAGTACCGATAACCGACACGTCACATCTGAAGCGGAGACGGCACCGTCCAGCCCAGCCACCGACATCCTAGCTGCCCATTCGTAGCAGAGAGCGGCTCGCATCTCCGTCCTCGCGTACAGGGCAATCCACCTTGGAAGCGCACAGCTCGCAGCCAGCCGGGGGCGCGCCACAACCTGCACGTTCCTCGCCAGTGGCACGCGCTCTGTTGACACACGCCTGCTGACGGCTGGGAGCGATTGCGACGAAGGATGGATCGGCCAAAGGAGGAAAGGCGGAGTCGGTCACTGATGCCTGTTCATCGCGGGTAAAACGACGGCCGGAAGCCTCGGTGGCCGCCGCGGCGATGAGCGCAAAGCGAACGACCGAATGCTTCATAATAGAATCCTGCCACCCGGGCACCGTTTACGCCGTGCTATCGGGGTCGAGGGTGAGATGCCTACGCTGGCACCCGTGACAAAGACATGATTGGATTGTGTTAAGGCCGCATTGTCCAGCATGCTGTCTGAGATTATACTACCAGTGGCATTGACCGTCAATCGCTCTTGCCGTCACCGCCGCATCTCTGTGACTTGTCGACTCAGAACAGCGGTATCTGAGCTCCCTCCTGCTCGACGATAGGATCAAGCCCCACGACCGTCTTGAATGCATAGCGATCCAGGTCTTTCTCGGCCATGAGGCGACGGAGATGCCGAAACTTGATGAACTGCCAGCCGCCTTCTCTGACCGCAGCTGTCAGGCGGGGATCACGTCGCAGCTTCAGATCGATCAACCGCGCCCGACCGCCCGGCACGACCAGACAGCGCTGCGCTTCCACAGGGTACAGCTCCGTGTCTAGCAGGTAGGGAGCTATGGTCGCCGTCGAGGAGATAACAAAGACGTACGTCTCACGTCCCTCTCCAAGCCAGCGAACATCCCAGACCCCACCCTCAACCGCATGGTATCCAAGCCGTTCACCCATCGCCAGCAGACCATCGCGTACATGATCAACCTCGCGCTGTCGACGGTGGAGATCATCCTCCGGGCGCAGGCATATCTCCCCGCCATCACGGATCGCATACGATTCGATGCAGACGTGCACCAGCGTGAGGTCTGGCGTAAGCACGTCCGGGAAACGAGCATACACAGCATTGACCAAGTCATTCTCGGGCCAGGCCATCCGCTCGCCAAGCAAGCGCCGAACCGCTGTCTCAATCCGATCGGCCAATGTATCAGTCACGCCCTGAGCCTGGTGCAGCCACCACAACACATCAGTCCCTTCCTGACGAAGCTCTGTGATAGGGGCACCCGAGAAACCCCGATCCGCGGCCTCGGCGGCGAAGGCCATCGCGGACACGTCATCGTCCAGTCCTGCAACAGCGGCCAGGAGTGAACTCTTGGCCAAAGACGTATGGATTCCAGCGTGTAGCAGCGACTCTGAAGTTGGCTCCCCCCGTTGATGCAGGGCCTGCTCAGTCGCTTGCTCTGCACCTGCGACCATCCTTCTCTCCAGCACCGGTGCATCGATAGACCGCGCCGCGCGAGCACCTTCCCAGCGCCAGAGGAGATGGTAGCCAACCTCAGGCGTGTAGCCCCAGCCACGAAGGTCATAGCCTGCCCCGCTTGCCGCCAGGCACACCGACTCCAACAAGGCGTCGTCCGATGTCTCGAAGAGCGTGACCAGAGATCCATCGGCAGCGAGACGCGAGCCAATGACCGTCAGGGCTCCTCGAAGTGCACGCCAATGCCAGTCCCAATCGAAACGGCGTCGCCGGAGAAAGGGTCGCATCGCGTGGGCTTCAGACGAGTCCCACAACCACGTTGCCCAAAGGGCTGACAGAGCCCAGAAGACACCATCAGGACGGGGCGGATCGACGAGCACCAGAGCCACACTCGTGGCTGGGATGACTTGCTGAACGTCACGAGCGGCACGCGCGACCAACGCGTATCGGTCGCTCTCACCTTCCACCAGCAAGCGCGCGTCCTCAGCCTCTGGGATCGCCGCCTGGGATTCAGCGGATTCCAGGTCTGCTAATCCGCCCTCGAACGAGAACCAGACGTTCCGTTCGAGATAGCGAACTGGAATCCGCAGGGTGCGTGGCCGCCGGCGATCCTCGCCGTAAGGATAGAGCTTGCTTCCGCGGTCAAAGCAGTCGAGGAGCACCGCCATCAGGGCTACTTCGACTTCAGGGGCGACCTTCAGGCCCTCGAGCCGGCGGTTCAGGTCCATCAAAGCAGACAGATTACGTGGCGTATAGCAGTCAACCAACTCAGCAGCTCGTTCTCGGGCAGGATGACCCGGGGGGGCTGCTCGATCCAGCGCGTAGTAATAAGCCAGCCCCCGAGGCGCGAAGGAGCGCGCCAAGGCGATATCGTCCCCGTCCGCAGGCCCGACCTGCACTCCCCCACATTCCCCGCAGCGAACGCCTTTCTCGAACGGGTAGCCCAGATCCCGGTCCCAGGCAAACCAGTCTGCCACACCTGGTGTCTGGCAGACTGGACACGCAGAGCGGTAAAGAGAGAGCAGATGGCTCTGGAGAGGCCTGTTCCCTTTGAGGCTGTCGGCCAGGAGGGTGAAAGCCGAACTGAGGGCCTGGCGATCCAGAGGTCGCAACCTCAGACGAGCAGAGAGAAGCAGCAGAGGGTTGATGCTGCAACCCAGAGCACGGCGTCCCATCTCGACCGTTTCCCGCACGAACCTCGGGCCCTGGCAGAATAGATCCACCACAAGATCACCTGGCGCCGTGAGAGCTCGCACGTAATCCGAAACAGCTCGCGCCCGCTGCCGAGGCCGGTAGTGAGCCAGCGGGCATCCCTGCGCTCCCGGCTGACCAGGAAAGAACTGGCCCCGTTCAAGCATACGTCATCCCCCTGCTCCGCACCGTGTGGACCACCTCAGTATACCACCCGACCCCCGGAGTGAAAAGTGAAGTAGTTGCCGCGCATCTTGCTCATGCTATAATCCGTTGCAGCGTAAGTAGCCGGAGGGAGGAATGAAGCAGAATGAGCTCACATCTTGATCGACGACTGCGCACGTTGGCTCTCATCACAGCTGGGATAGCCGTCGTGGCGGCCACGTCTGCCCTGCTGGGAGGCTGCCTCAGAAGCAACGTCCCCCCAACCCCCACGCGATCCGCAACCCAAGCTCCAACGACGGCGACCAGAACGCCCGAGCCAACCGCTACGCCATTGCCGACCTCGACTCCCACCCCGGCAGCGACGCCAACGCCCACGCCTTGGCCAGAAGATGTCAATCCGCTGACCGGAGAGATCGTGGACGACCCGAGTAAGCTGGACCGGGTCCCGGTGGCGATAAAGATCTCCAACTGGCCAGGGAGCTACGTGCGTCCTCAAGCTGGCATCAACGGCGCCGACCTGATCTACGAGCATTATAACGAGGGCTGGTTCGCGACTCGCTGGACCGCTGTCTACCTCGGCGAGTCGCCAGAGCGTGTGGGCCCGATGCGCAGTGGGCGACTCATCGACCTGGAAATCCCCGCGATGTACAAGGCCGTCTTCGCCAACTCGGGATTCAGCAACGGTGTTCTGGCGCTCTTCAAGGACTCGGACCTCTTTCCAGACTGGGTCGTCTCAGACAGCCTGCCAAAGACAATCCAGCCCCGTCCGTTCTACCGAGATCACAGCCGGAACGTACCGCTGGAGCATACGATGTACACCAGTCCTGCTCTGGTGCGGGAGTGGGCAGAGGCGCGAGGTATTGAAGGAAGGCAGGATCTGGAAGGGATGACGTTCTCCGAGAAGCCCGGCCCCGACCTGCAGATGAGCGGTCCCGCCAAGACGATCGTGATTCCGTGGAACCGACTGAATGCGGAGTGGCGCTACGACGAGGGCAGCGGACGCTATCTGCGCTGGACCGATGGTGCGGCACACACCGACGCCCTAACCGGGGAGCAACTCGGTGCCGCCAACGTCGTGGTGCTCTACGTCTCGCAGTGGAGCACAAACATCGTAGAGGACCCCCACAGCGGTGCGCGCTCCATCCAATGGGCGTTGTGGAACAAAGACAACCCCTATCGCCAGGCCATCCTCTTCCGAGACGGAAAGCGCTTCGACGGAATCTGGAACCGAGAAGAGCGACATGATATGCTCACGCTTGCGGACGGCGAGGGGAACGCGCTCCCCTTCAAGGTTGGAAGCACCTTCTTCGAGGTTGTACCCCAGGGCGAGCGCATCATTGAGATCAGTGTGGAGTCGTAGGAGGCCGGACGATCTGCCCCCCAACTGAATCCACGACGGGATCGCAGACCCAGGCTCCGTCCGATCTATTTCCCGGCTCAGGAGGAACTCATTCCTCCTCGAACTCCTGCACCTGATAGGTAAAGATGTCCACATCACCTCGATATGCATCCGGAGGGAGACCTGCCTTCAGGCAAAGGCGTTGAAGGAACTGACGTTCGTCCGGGAGTTTCTCCCACACCTGAGGGAGGAACGTAGCTCGGTGCCATCCTCGCTCTATGACCACCCCATCCACTCCTGGGCGCAGCTTTTCGAACAGGTCTTCGACACCATCGTACTCCAAAGGCTCCGGGAGGCTGAGGACCGAGACCTCAGTATTCAGATCATCAACCTCCTCTGGGCGGACTGGGGGGAAGCGAGGATCACGGAGCGCCGCCGCTACGGCATTCTGCTGGACGTCCAGCACCAAAGGACGCCTGGCCTCGAGCGAGCCGATGCAGCCACGAAGACGCCCGCGCTTGTTCAAGGTAACGAAGCTCGCTCCATCACGCAGAACAGCTTCAGGAACTTCGTCCGCATCGATGGATGGCAGGTCCTTGCCCTCCACAGCACAGGCGATAGACTCGCGTGCTAGATTCAGCAGGTATCGTCGCTCCTCTGACGACAGTGGCATTCTGGCAGTCTCTCCTTAGCTAGACAACCGGCTTCAGCTTGTGTAAGCGACCGCAGCATAGCCCACAACCCGTGACTTATCCCCCGCCGTGTCACCGGAGTTGCGGTAGTCGAGCAGACGAGGGGCCCAGGCTTTCCGCCGAGCTATCTCCGCAAGCACCGCCGCCGGCGCTCGCCCGCAGGCCTCCCCCTTCATGACTTCACGCTTGTCGCCCCGCATCAGGGCGTCCAGAAAGTCCTGGTCGAGCTGCTGAGCCGTTCCGTACGGATAGAAATGGCTCAGATCCGTGGAGACAACGATCAGATCATCCTCGCCGACCCGATCAACGAGATCCTTAACCACGTCGTCGGGGTCCACCCGTCCAAACAACATAGGGACCAACCGACAGCCGAGCAGGACTGTCTGAAGAAACGGAACCTCGACCTCGAGGCAGTGCTCATGAGCGTGAGCCTCCGGCGCCCGCGTGTACAGCGACGAGCGCTCCAACATGTCCTCGACGCGCTCGACAGCGACGGGAGCGTCTCCAAGAGGCGTGCGAAAAGCCGAGTAGTTGCCCAGGGCCACGCCGTTCACAGGTACGCGGTGGGCCGGTCCAAGCAGGAAGACAGTCCAGGATCTAGAAGGGAGCTGCTGCAACGCCTTGAAGGCGTATCCAGCTGTCGGCCCCGAGTAAACATACCCAGCGTGCGGGGCCATAACCGCCCTTACCGCGGCAAGCTGCTCGGGGAGCGACGCTTGCTCGATGAACTGCTGAATCTGGCGTCGAAGCCGGCCGGAATCTGCCGGGTAGAACTGTCCAGCCACAGCTGGTCGTCGGACAGGTAGCTCGGTCATCAGCACCTCCATAGCGTCATCAGAGACTGACAGCATGAAAGACAAACTGCCAACAAGCCTTGCATGTCACATTATAACACTACAGCGCAGAAACTACCACCTGGGGCCGGTTCGGAGAAGGGCACCGTGCGATGATCCACACCGCTGCGCGGGGGTCTGTGAAGCGGCGAGGCGGAGAGCCCTCTTACTGACCGGCTGACCCGGTGTGCACCCGATCAAGTGACCGGTTGCAGCCAGGAAGGGCTTGTCTCGGTGGGACGATACCGTGTAGAGGTACGGTCCGCTCTCGCATCGACACCTTGTCGCGAAGCGTCCCCTGGTCTAGAATAGGTACATTGCTGAGAGACAACCAGGAGAGTGGGTCTCTCCTGGACAAGTATCGAGAGTGAGCTAGGTATGGACGACCTGTTTGACCACAGCCGCAAAGAACAGATTCGCCGCAAGGCCCCTTTGGCAGCACGCGTGCGCCCCAGCAGCCTAGAGGGCTTCGTCGGCCAGGAGAAGATTGTCGGCGAGGGCCGGCTGCTGCGCCGTGCGATTGAGGCTGATCGGCTCTTCTCGTCGCTCATCTTCTGGGGCCCCCCGGGCACGGGCAAGACGACTCTGGCGACGATCATCGCGAACTCGACCGAGAGACACTTCGAGACCATCAGCGCCGTACTAGCTGGGGTGCCCGATCTACGGCGCATCATCAAGCAAGCAGAAGATCGGTTAGGGATGTACGGCCAACGCACAATCCTCTTCGTAGACGAGATTCACCGCTGGAACAAGGCACAGCAAGACGCGTTGCTGCCACATGTGGAGGACGGCACCATCGTGCTCATCGGTGCCACGACGGAGAACCCCTACTTCGAGGTCATCGGTCCTTTGGTCTCCCGCTCGCGAATCTTCCAGTTCGAGCCGCTGGCTGACGACGAGGTAGAGGCTATCCTCAATCAGGCTCTTGAGGACCGAGTACACGGATACGGCGGTCGCAACGTCCGGATCAGCCATGAGGCATTGGCCCACCTGGTGCGCGTGGCTGGGGGCGACGCCAGAGACGCCCTTAACGCTCTGGAGTTGGCCGTCGAAAGCACGCCACCTGGGGAGGACGGCACGATCCATATTCCTCTGGACGTGGCCGAGGATTCGATCCAGCAACGCGCATTGCGCTACGATAAGACCGGCGATCAGCACTACGACACCGTCTCAGCTTTCATCAAGTCGGTTCGCGGCAGCGATCCTGACGCAGCACTCTACTGGCTGGCCAAGATGGTTGCTGCAGGCGAGGATCCGCGCTTCATCCTGCGCCGGCTATACATCCTGGCGGCCGAGGACATCGGCCTGGCCGACCCTGACGGAGTCCAGGTGGTCAGCGCTTGCGCTCAGGCCTTCGAGTGGGTAGGGATGCCAGAGGGCCAGTACCACCTGGCGATGGCGACGCTATACCTGGCCACCGCGCCCAAGTCCAACTCCGTCGGCGCATACTGGAAGGCACTGAAGGAGATCAAGGAGCACGGTGTCGGCCCAATTCCCGTGTACCTACGCGACAAGGGCGACGTGTTCCGGGGCGAACTGCGCGAGCACTACGAGCAGACGATGGGAGAGCACGAAGGGTACAAGTACCCGCATGCCTATCCAGAAGGATGGGTCGACCAGCGCTACCTGCCAGAGGGGGTCGACGCGGAGTGGTTCAAGCCAAAGGGGCATGGCTACGAGCGACAGATCATCGAGCGACTTAAGGAGATGAGGCAGAAGTCGTGAGGCAAGACATTCGAGACGCGATAGACGATGTCCGTCGTCGCGACCCCGAGTCTCTAGCGGAGGACCCGCCTGTCGCCAACTCGCTTCGTCACACCGACCTCGTCTAGGTGCTCCAAGAGAGCCTGAATGTACTTGCGGCTGGATCCGAACGTGTCTCGAACCTCGGCGAGGGTGACGCCCCCGTGACGCTGGATCTGGTCCTTAACCCGCTGAACCATCTCCTCGTAGGTCTCCGATAAGAACAAGACGTCCTCGGAGACCTGCACCAGTTCTCCGCGCTTCAGCAAGACATTTAGCGCTTCCTCTCCCACAAGATCAACACTCTCCTTGACCGACGGGGGGGCGTAGGGTTCGCGCCGGAAACGAGCCAGAAGATCTTCCACCTGTCGCCGCTGCTCAGACGTGAACCGGACGGTGTGGGACGCCAAGCGCACGGTAGCTCCTTCATCAGCAACAACACCCTCTGCGTCCGCCTGCGCCATCGCCGCATCGAACACCTTGGGTGCCAGGTGCAGGCTGCTGCGCAGCGCCTCTCGAGGCATGCCTCTCCGCAAAGGAAACGATCCGTGATGGGCTGATAGCTCACTGACCATGCGGGTCACCAGCTTGGACCACCAAATCTTGCTGACCACCAACTGCTTGGCGGAAGCGACTCGCTCTATGTTCTGGAGCTCCTGCCCGCCCTCTCCCGCCAACAGCATAGCCTGACCCTCGCTCAGGAGCTGGAGGAGGGCTTCCGAAGCACCGTCTCCCAGTCTGGCAGCCTCCAACAGTTGGCGAACACTGACAGGACCTTTCCGCTCGAGAGTCTGCAGCAGGATCGCCGGTGGACTCCCGTCGGCGAGGGTCTCCAGACGGTCAACAACCTCGGGACGGAATCGGCGATGCTTGCGACCAGGGTAGGGATCCACCACGGTGCCCCCACCAACCGTTGCTGGAGGCGAAGGCAGACGGACGATGTAGCGATCGCCTCTGACCACAGCGACCGGTTCTTGAAGCTCTAGCTGAACAAACCCTGTCTGGCCGGGCAAGAGGGCTTCCTCGCCCAGGAGCCGAACACGGGCCATGACCTCAGCGGCCCCGGTGTAGAACTTGAGTTGGGTGTTGTGACGCAAGGACCGCTGCGCGAACTGACCCAAGTCTGACCAGATGATATCAGGAAGGTAACGCAGTCGGACGTCCACCAACGTCGTCGCGTGGAGCCAGCCGGGAGAGGTAACGACGTCCCCGCGCTTTAACTCGTCCTTGTCGATCCCGCTCAGATTGACCGCCACCCGGCTGCCCGGTACGGCCCGCTCGACCTCTTCCTTGTGCGTCTGAAGACCACGCACTCGACCCCGGAGCCCTTGAGGCTGTATCTCTACCTCCTGCCCTAGCTGAAGGTGCCCATCGACGAGCGTACCGGTGACGACCGTGCCGAAGCCGCTGATGGTGAAGACTCGGTCGATGGAGAGTCTGGGACGACCATGGGCAGGCCGAGGCTCGGCCTCGGCCAGTACTCTCTGGAGCGCAGCCAATAACTCATCAAGGCCCTGTCCCGTGCGGGCTGATGTGAGGACAAGCGGTGCGTCCTCAAGCACCGTGCCCTCCAGGGTCTCTATGACGTCCTCCACCACCAGATCGAGCCATTCCTCGCTTTCCACGAGGTCGACCTTAGTGAGGGCGATGACGCCCGTGTCAATCTCCAGTAGATCCAGTATGGCGAGGTGTTCCCGGGTCTGTGGCATAACGCTCTCATCCGCAGCGACCACGAAGAGCGCCGCGTCAATGCTACCGACGCCAGCCAGCATGTTCTCAATGAAGTCGCGGTGGCCTGGGACGTCGACAATGCCTACCGGCTCGCCGTCCGGAAGCTTGAGCCAGGCGAAACCCAGATCGATGGTCAGACCGCGTTCCTTCTCCTCGCGGAGCCGATCCGGGTCAATCCCCGTAAGGGCCAGTACCAGAGCGGACTTGCCGTGGTCTACGTGACCAGCGGTCCCGATGACATGCATTGTGCTGCTCCGATTCACTCCCCGCGCAAGATCGCCAGCTGCTCATCAATCGGGCCAACGAGCTCCCCGTACACGTCCTGGGCCGCGCTCAACAGACTCTCGGCATCGACGCGATGCGCTTCCCACAGGGCCCTCAGCTGATCCCGGTGCATGCTCGCAGCAGCCTCCAGGGCGTCCAAGCGCCTTTCTTGCCTGACATCCGTCTCCTCCTGGCTGTCCCAGCGTTGCTGCAGGGCAATCTCTTGCTTCTTCAGCTGTCTGGCTCGCGCCGTCTGCCACTCTTCCCATTCCTGCGCGAGTCGCTCCTGAGTGATGCGTTGCCTCTCAGCCATCTCGTCTTGATGCCTCTCGATACGGACCTTGAACTTCTCAAGCGCGCTGAGGGCCCTCTTCACCTGCTGTCGCCGCTCAATGAAGCCGTGCGTCTGCTCCCGTACCCGCTCTAGCTCCTCGGCCACCTCTTCGGCCTGATCCAGGTACTGCTGGACTTTCTGTTCCCGCTGGAAGCTGGCGACCCGAAGCTTCTCGATGGGCTCCTCATACCGCCGTGTCTCCTGGATCGCCTGCTCTACCCGAGACTGCTGCTTCTGCACGTGCTGTTCGATGAGGGGAAGTTTCTGCGCCAAGCTGTCGATCTTTCTGTGCAGGTCGGCATTCTCTTGTTCGAATTCTGCAAGGCGGCGATGGTCGGCGCGACGTCGCTCCTCCAAGTACGAGACAGCGCTGGCTGGTTCCTCGAGCCGTTTGTCCAGGTCGGCCAAGGCAACCTCCAGAGCCTGAATCCGCTCGGTCAGGCGCTCCTCCTCGGCTTGACGGGCATCCATCTGCTCATCGTATCGGGGCAGTACGCGGAGTTCCTTCTCGAGACGATTGAGATTCTTTTTGATCGCTTCATGTTCAATCTGTCGCAACTGCTGGGATTCAGCTCGCTCCTTGCGCCAAGTCTCATCGCGCTGCTCGAGTTGATACGCCATCTCCTTCTTGTAGTTGGAGACCATCTGCTCGAATTCGTCTACCTTCTTGAGCACGCCTTCCACACCCGCCAGCGATGACTGCAATTCCTGAATCTGCGCCGATTGTCGAGTCAGAATTCTTTGCTGTTCCTGCAATCGTTCTTCCAGCGTCGCGATGGTGGCTCTGTCCTTGCGACGCTCCTCATCCAGCCACTTGAGCGTCTGCAGCGCCTGTTCCAGATCCATCGACTCTGTAATCTTCGTCACCATGACCTACTCCTCCGATAGCTGTCAGTGCGACATACAAATGCACTAATCTCGATTATAACATCATTACAACCGAGGGACAACGGTCTGCGGGCGAGCCTCTCAAGCAGTCTTGGGGTATCCTCAAGTCTGCGGCCCGCTTGTTGCAGAGGAAGGCAATGTCTTTTCGGTCTTGAGGCTGTTCCAGTCCCCTCGACTCACGCCGGAATCCTGCCAGGCAACGACTGGACGGTGAAGACTGCCTGGGAAGGGGGTACAGGTGGATCCTCTACAGCACGCTCACCGGGTCAACCTCTACGCGCCAGCCAGCCGGAATCTCGATGGCACGGAGCAGCGCGGGAGGAGAAGGATGGCGCACGAGAATCTGCCAGCGGTACCGACCCCGCAGCCGAGCAAAGAAGGGGGGCGCTGGACCGATCAGGCTGCCGCCCGGCAGGCCGTCACGGGTCAGGGCAACCTGCAACTCCTCTGCCATCCGCTCAGCCCTGGTTCGAGCGCGGAAGTAGTCGGTATCCTCATAGATCAATTTCGCCAGGCGGCTGTACGGAGGGTATGCTTGCTCACGGCGGAAAGCTAACTCCTGTTTAGCAAAGGACTCATAGTCATGCTCGGAGGCAGCCGTGACAGCGTAGTGTTCGGGGTGATACGTCTGGATGAAGACTCGTCCACCAAGCAGCCCGCGTCCAGCCCGGCCGGCCACTTGCGTCAGAAGTTGAAACGTGCGCTCGCCAGAGCGGTAGTCGGGAAGGTTGAGTGCCGTGTCGGCCGAGATAACCCCAACCACGGTAACGAGCGGTAGATCGAGCCCCTTCGTGATCATCTGCGTGCCGACAAGGACATCGGCGGCACCAGCGGCGAATCGCCCCAGGATGTTGGCGTGCGCCTCATGCGTGCGGGCGGTGTCGCTGTCCCAGCGCAGCAGTCGGGCATCGGGCCAGCTCTCGCGTACGATCTGCTCCACCCGCTCGGTGCCCAGACCAAAATACCGTATGCGGCTTCCACCGCACTGGGGGCAGCGTCGTGGCTGGGGCTCGCGGTGATTGCAGTGGTGGCAGATCAGATGCGCGCGTGAGCTATGGTAGGTCATCGGCACGTCGCAGTGCGGACAACGCACCACGAAACCACAGTCGCGGCAGAGCACAAAGGTGGCAGCCCCGCGTCGATTGAGGAATAGGATCACTTGCTCGCCCCGGGCCAGGGCCTCGTCTATGGCCCTTTGCAAAGCACGGCTGAGGATAGAACGGTTACCAGCGCGCAACTCGGCCCGCAGATCGACAATCTGTACCGGGGGCAGCGGAAGGTAGCACCCTTCGTGTGCCTCATCATTCAAGGATCGATACCGAATACTCGGAACGTGGTGGCGGGCCTGAAGCTCCTGCAGGCGGCGAGTATGGCCCATGATCCGGCGCGGCATCTCGTGCAGCTGGAACTCGCCCCCCTTGGCGCGGTGGTACGACTCCAGGCTCGGCGTCGCTGAGCCAAGGACAACCGTGGCCCTGTATAGCCGAGCGAGCTCGATGGCCGCCTCACGGGCATGATACCGAGGGCTGGGAGCCTCCTGCTTGTAGCTGTCGTCGTGCTCCTCGTCCAACACGATTAACCCGAGCGGCGAGAGAGGGACGAACAGGGCTGAGCGGGGTCCAACGATGACGTCGATCAGGTCTGCTCGAGCGCGGCGCCAGGTGTCGTAGCGCTCGCCGTCGGTGAGGGCGCTGTGAAGCACGGCGACCTGATCCGGGAAGCGTCCGGCGAAGCGGGCGACGGTCTGTGGCGTGAGGGAGATCTCGGGAACGAGGACGATGGCTTTCCGTTCTTGATCCAACACTCGGGCGACGGCGCGCAGATATATCTCGGTCTTGCCAGAGCCAGTTACCCCGTGGATGAGGAGGACGCGAGACTGTGGGTCAGAGACGGCCTGACGTACAGGGTCCCAGACAGCCCGCTGATCCGTGGTCAAGCGCGGGGGTATGGTTGGGACAAATACCTCCTCTGACAACGGATCGCGCCAGACCTCCTTGCGGTCAAGAGCGATCAAACCGCGCTCCTGCAGCTTGTTCAGGTGATAGCGGCTACAGCCCACCTCCTCGTAGACCTCGTGCACTGCCACCGGCCCGCTCCTGGAGGTCAGCAGATCCAGGATCTCGGGGTAATACTCACTGCGCAGACCCTCCAAGCCGGCCTCTTCATCAGCATGCGGGATCATCCGTACGATCTCCACATGTTTCGGCTGTGCTCGGGGAGGGGCAAGGAACGACTCGCGGTCGACGACACCGCGTCTGGCGAGCTGCTGGGACGCCGCCCGCCAGTCGATGCCCCTCAGTGCGGCGTCCAATTGGGTTCCCTGCAGGGGACCACGGCGCTGCAAGAGCGTCAGCAGAGCGGCCTGTGCGTCCGTATTGGCATCCTGCTCAGACGCATGATCCTTGAGGCTGATCTTGAGATCTGCATGGCCGACCAAGCCGGGCGGCAGCATGAGCTGCAGGCACTCGTAGAGCGATGCCACGTACTCGTCACGCATCCAGCGGGCCAGCCCGATCTGTTCCGGCGTAAGAACAGGCTTGGGATCGACCAGCGACTCGACCGGGCGGGTCTCTGGGACTGGGGACCGGTCCCTCATGCCAACGACGACGCCGTAAAGGCTCCGGCTTCCGAAGGGCACCACGACCAGCGACCCAACGTTGAGGCGCCCCTCCAGCTCCTGCGGCACCTCATAGGTGAAGGCCGGGCGGTCCTCTGATGCTCTGGCGGGCGAGAAGACGACAACATCAACGAAGGCGCAGGATTCCATCTAGACCTGATCCATTCGGCTCAATCAGCGATCAGCATCCCGCCGCCGGAAGCAGCCTCTCCGAGCTTACTCGCAACGGGACGTCCGATAGGAAAGTCGTCGCTACACTTCCTCACCAAAACGGGGACTGTAGCGCAGGAAGACGACATAACCAACCATGAGCACGACCAGTGAGGTGAGAGCAGTGCGGAGTAGGAAATCGATGCCGGTATAGGTTCCCCAGTAGAGCAGATCGCGGTACGAGGCAATCACCGAGGCCATTGGATTCAAACGACGGAGCCAGAGCTGAGCGTCGAAAGTGAAGCCAAGAAGGGTCTTCTCATGTCCAATCTGCGTGATGGGATAGAACACGGGGGTCAAGAAGAACCAGGCCTGCATCACTACACTCAGTATGATCCTCGTATCCCGGTAGAAGACATTGAGGGTAGATAGGATCAGGCAGATCCCCAGACTAAACATCCCCTGAACCAGGATAGGCACCGGCAACAAGAGCGCCCACGGCGTGAGCGGAGCGCCGGAAACGACCGCAAGACCGAAGAAGACGGGCAGTGCGATGACGAAGTTGACCAGGTTTGAAAGGATGATCGAGATGGGGAGCACCTCACGAGGGAAGTAGACCTTCTTGATCAGGTGAGCATTCCCCACAATGCTGTTGGTTGCCTCGATCACCGACTGCGCAAAGAACTGCCAGGGCAGAAGGGCGCACAGCAGGAAGACATGGTAATGGTTCAGATTGGACCGGGTAAAGAGAAAATTGAAGACTGCGGTGAAAACCAGCATCATGAGCAGCGGATTTGCCCAGGACCACACGATTCCCAGCACCGAATTCCGATAGCGGACCTTGAGGTCACGCACGACCAGGTTGCGAATCAATTCGCGATACTGCCACAGCTCCCGCAGCCGAGAGAGTATACCCATAGACATTCGATTTCCTCTGAGCTCCTTCGCGAGTCCCAGCTCCGATCTACGCTGGTTCCAGCACTGTCCGGTAGATCTTGAGTAGATGGCGACCGGCGCGATCCCACGAGAAGTGTCGACCGGCACGTTCACGGAGTCTCCGTCCAATCTGGCGACACCGGTCCGGGGCCTCCAGCAGACCGGCAATGGCATCGGCCAGAGCCGCTGGATCGCCGCTTGGGGAGGCGTAAACACCAAGCGACCCCAGGTACTCTCGACTAACCGGCGTGTCAAAGGCGACGGTCGGCAGCTCCATCGCCATGTAGTTCAGGATCTTGCCTGCTCCCTCGGTGGCCGACAACTTGGGCGCCACCGCAATATCAGCCAATGCCAGATTGGCCGGGGCTTGCTCGTACGGCACCTTGCCGGTGAACGTCACTCGGTCGCCCACTCCCAGATCCACAGCCATCCGCCGGTACTGTTCCACACTGGGGAAACCCATGACCAGGAAATGGGCTGCCACCTTCCGCTGTTTGAGCAGGTGTGCGGCCCGCAGGAGGTGCGGGGTGCCCTGGTAATCAGCCAAGAGCCCCAGGTAGGCTATGACCGGGGAGTCGATCGGGACACCCAGCGCTGCACGGCGTTCCGCCACTGCTTCCGGACCCAACACATCAGGTCGAAAGAAATCCAGGCTGACGGAGTCTGGCACGGGATGGACGCAACCGCTGGAGCAGTCGAAGTCCTGCTCCAACAGAACAGCCGTTATCTGCGTACTGGTGACAATGGCATCAGGCAGATGAGTGATGCGGCGTTCCAAGAGCCGCAGCCAACGATACCACAGCTGATCTGGATCGAGGAAGCGGTGATCGACCATCTCACTAGTCATGCTTCCCTGAAAATCGGCCACCAGCGGCAATCCCTTGACCCGGCTCAGCACGTAGCCGATCAGCGCGCCCTCGTGAAGATGACCATGGATTAGGTCAAAGCGACGGTTCAGCACCGTCTTGACACCAGTCCACGACAGAAAGAGATCGAAGGCGATCTTATGCAGCGAGGAGCCAACCTCGTAGTCGGCGCGCCAAGGGGTCGGCCTCGTCCGGATGATCTCCAGATCGGGCAGGTCGCGCCCCAGGTAGTAGGTCAGGATGGTTACGTGGTGCCCCAGCCGCTGAAGCGCTCGCGCCTCTTCCAGAATCCGCACATGGCAACCATAATCCAAGAAGAAGGATGTGGGAGCGACCATCAGGATGCGGTATGACCTGGGCAAGGTGTCTCAAGTGACAAAACTGATCTACGGTGCTACTCTTTCTCCGACTCGGGGGGCGCCCCTTTGAAGCGTGACGCGAGGTTCCCGAAGATCATACGCCCCAGCTGCTGAGCAGCACCGGGTACGTCCCGCGTGTCATAGGTCCCTTTCTCAACCCACATTCCCTGTTGCCGCTCTTTCATCCAGCGCGATCGATTCTCGGCAGCCGCCGCAGTTGTCTCCGCCAACGTCTCTTCGTCAGCCTGGCACAGCACATTGCGCAGATACATCAACTCCTCTATGAGCGCATCGAGCCGATGCAGAACGTTCTCCCGATTGAGAAACAGCAATGGATGGCGCCTGGAGACCCCTTCGGCCGCCTCCGTAGCAACTGCAAACCGACGACCTGCGAACTTGCGCATCTCTTCCCAGCCGGGCGTGTCGACAGTGGCTCGCATCAATGCGATGGTCAGCACATCCACCAGCCCATCGACGCCAGCCTGCAGGCCGTCGTGCTCAGTAACGTCGATGAAGAAGGGGTGCGCGCCAAGTGCGTAGGCGAGCCAGGTGCACACGTCGATCGCGGCGCCCGAGGCATTGGAGGAAGCGCTGAAGCAGTAAAGCGCTTCCCTCAGCAAGTCTGCACTCGCATCTTCCAGAGCCTCCAAGGACCGCGTCCCAACGATCGCCGGGTTCGGGATGAGATGACCACCCACAAAAGAAACATGCTCGGGGAGGAGGCTCTCGGCCCAGCGCAGCACCGGAGCCTTGAGACGCGCGGTGTCGGTGACGACGGTTCCCTCCCCCAGATGCGGTGCTATAGCAGCGAATGCTCCCTCAATGTTAGCCACTGGCTCCGCCACAATGACCAGGCTGGCACCTTCGCAGGCCAGTCCCGGCTCGCGGCTCACCTCATCAAGGATCCCCCGTGCTCGCGCCAAGTCGGCAATAGCACGGTCCGCATCGTAGCCAATGACCTGAATGGACTCTTCATGCTCCTGGAGCGCAAGAGCGATCGAGGCACTGATAGGGTCAATGCCGATGACTGCCACTCGATTAGAACTCATAGCAACACCTCTCCAATAATCGCGGACGTTACGCGTGAAGCGCTATCCTATCATATGCAGAATACGATTACGTCCTGGGCCTTCAGTTCACACGGTCCGCGGCCTGAAGGGCCGCGAGCAATCGATCTTCTCTCCTCCGACACGCCCCCAGTTGCTCCTCATGGCGACGGATGAGCTCGACGGTGATAGGTGAGCATCCCACCTCTTCCGCCCAGCGGGCACCGATTTCGGCATGGCTGGCGTAGTGCGCGACCGACCGCCGCCAGTCCTGGGGTGGACCGTCGGCAATAAGGTCCAGGAAGCGTGGCGAGATGCGTTCCGCTAGCACGAGCGCGCCTCGCTGCCACGGTCCCAGCTGAGCCGCAGCCTTGCCCACGTCATGCAGCAACGCTGCCGCCAATAGATCCTTGCTCGTGTGGCCTTGCCTGCACAATGTCTCGTACACAGCCAAGGCATGGCGCTGATCCTGCGGGGCCTGTCGGACGAAGAGTGCCCACGCTCCCGGACACAGGACCCTCTCCACTTCCGCAAGCCCCTCTTCCGAGATCGCGCGTTCGGCCGTCAGTGCGCGCACGAACTGCTCAACCCGATACCAAACAGGCATCACCGTACCGGGCATCAGTAGACGAGCAGCGCTCGGAACATGAAGCTCATCAGTGGGTTCATCACCGCTCCAATGATGCCCAGTCTGGACAGAAGATACAGGACCAACATCAGGCCCGGCCCACCATACTGTTCCAGTTGCTCGAACTTCGCAGCCCATCGACGCGGCAGGAGCCAAGCCAGAACCCGAGAGCCATCAAGCGGCGGAAAGGGAATCAGATTGAAGAGCATCAAAGCCAGATTGATGGTGATAAATCGCATCAGGATGTCCTGAAGACTGATGATCGAAGAACCACCGTAGAAGCCCAACCAGCCAAGCCGAAACGGAATCGCCGCCAGCATCGCGAGCATCAGGTTAGAGAGGGGGCCGGCAATGCTCACCAGCGCATAGCTGCGGCGCATGTCCCCACGCAGACGATACGGACTCACCGGGACCGGCTTACCCCATCCAAAGCCGAAAAGCACCAGCGAGAAGGTGCCTATTGGATCCAGATGCGCCAGGGGACTAAGGGTCAGCCGCCCGCGCCGAGCAGCGGTATCATCGCCCAGCTGAAGGGCCGCCCAGGCATGGGCCCACTCGTGAAAGGGCATGCTGGTCAGGAAAAGGATACCCAGCGTAACAAGCCGGTTTGGATCAAAGAGATTCCCGAGCAAAACTGTGCACCTCTTCTAGTCGTACGGGTATGACCAGGCCGTCAACCCCTGGTAACACCGTCGCGTTAATATGAAATTGATTATAACACGCATGCACGAAGGCAGCGAGTGAACGCCTCAAGCAGCCAACGCTGTCGGGACTCGCAAGGGGAGGGTGCCGGGGCTATCGCCCTCGGCCTATGAACAGGAGGGTTCGCCCCAGGAACCGCGCCTGACTCAAATGCGTCGCATACTGGATCGCTTCGACGGAATCGCAAGGGAGCGCGAAGCCAGCCGGGCAACGATCAGCGGTACGTCCGGGAGGCGGTGCTAGGGGTTTCTGGCTTGTGTATGGACGAGTTCCGTCGCCGCTGTCGCCAATCCCACGACCAGCCAGAACAGCGTGACTGAGTGGTGGAAATCGAGATTGAAGAAGTAGTGATCGAAGACACCGCCCACCAACGCCCCGATGATGCCCGCGTGCAGCCCCCACCACAACGGTTCCAGGTCGGTCCTCGCTGCCACGTCCCGAGTGCGCCAGAACCGGACCAACAGCACACCCATCACAACCAAGAAACTGGTCAGGCCGATCAAGCCCATCTGTTCAGCAATGAGGAGGTAGACGTTGGCCACTCCGATATAGGTGTCGATATCCGGAGACCCGGCAAAGCCAACGCCCAGGAATGGATGACGCCCGATCAATATAAGCGCATCCTTGTACTCACCCATACGCATCTGAGTGGCCAGATCTTGAATGCGAAACCCCTCAACGAAGTGCATGACGAGTGCCTGTGTCTGGGGAAGCAAGAGCATGACCGCCAGCGCGCCTAGGAGGAGCATCCACAGCCTGCGGTAGCGCAACGTCGCCACCACAACCAGCGCTACCCCCAAGCCAACCATCGAGCCGCGGCTCATCGTCAAGCCCAGGCACAGCGCCATCACGCCCAACATCGGCACGAGGTAGCGACGACGAACGATGGGCCGGTCGGCGAAGAGCTGCGGCACGCCGATGACCACGGTCAGGTTCAGCAGACTGCCCAGAACATTAGGATCCACCGAGGTGGATGTAGCCCGCATGGGCAATTCGGGGTTCTCTCGGATGTAGCGCAAGACGCCGGATCCAGTGGGATACCCGAACCGTCCAAGCGCAGAGAGCGCACGAATGACCAAATCCGGCGAGGCTTGGTCGGCGATGACGTAGAGGACGGTGCCCAGGGCGGCGGCACCAAAGCCCCCCAGAATCAGCGCCCGCACGATGCGCCGCAATCGCTCGTCGTCCCGCACAGTATTGACCACGAGGAAGAAGAGAGCGACGCTCAGCATCACCTCCCCGAAGTGTCGCACGTAATACTGGAGGAATCCCAGGGCCAGAGGTACGTGTGCCAACCCGAACACAAAGGTCCCCACTGCCAAGAGCATGAACACGACGACAGGCAGCCCTAACGGCGTGGCGACGAACCCGGATTGAGCGTCACTGGCGACCCGGAGCAACCAGACGAGATACAGAGCCGCCAACGCAGCATCGAGGAACGTGGGAGTGAAGCCGATGTCAAAAGGGAATGAAGCGAAGGGGAGAAGACAGACAATGCCGATGACGGACCAATATGCAACCTCGATGTCACGCAGCATCCATAGGCCCACAAACAGCACCGCCATCCCGGCTGCAGCGACCAGCGGGCCACACTCCGCCAGCAGGTAGCCGGCCCCAACCGCCAACGCCGCGCAGAGCATCAGTGTGACCGCCGCAGAGAGCCAAGGGCGGCGGGAGACGAAGATACGATAGAGCCAATCGTGAGATGTCATAGGACTAGTTCTCAGATACGTTGATCGTCACGGCGGCAGGAATCTCGATGCCGGCCGTGCCACCATCCATACGCGGAAGCCGGTTCATGGTCTCCAGGTCGTACATGCCGACCAAGAGGCGATATTCGCCCGCCGAGAGATCATGTGGCACCGACAGTAGATGCGGGTCGGCAACCGTCTCCCCAGCCGCCCACATCGACGTTGGATAGTCGCCCAGCAGCGGAGGTCCGTCGCCCTGGGCGACAGGTTCGGGATGACCCCCAAGCAGGTGAACGAAGACCTGGTAGTCCCCCGAGGGAGCTTCTCTGGCCTCCCAGTGCAGGGTCACGGTGACGGTGTCGCCGGATTCCACATCTGTCGGTACGAGGTCATATCCCCGGAACGAGATACCATCGGCCAGTTCCACGCTAAGAGGATGTTCGATGTCAGGGGGCGATTTTGGCGGAGCCAGTTTGGCCTCCCCGACCCGCACCACGCCCAGGGTCTCATCTGCGCGAGGATCGTACAGGCCGACCTCGACACGCAACCGGCTCGGTGCGACAGCATCCTCCGCCACAGGGATGCGATAGGGATCACGCCATACTTGACCGGCTTGCCACAGTCTGGTAGGCACCATTCCGCACGCGGGATGGCGGTTGATCTCGCCTGCCAACTCGTGCGCACGGCCCAGTAGGCGGGCGAAGCTGATGTAATCACCCCCGTCGGGTGCTACCGCCTGCCAGTAGACCGCAACGTCAACGTGCCTGTTGCCCTCCCCCGGGCGCACAGCGTGCTCTTCAAACTCCCAGCCCACGATCCGTGTACCTCCTCCGACCGATACTGGTTCCACACGAGCCTCCTCGGGCACCTGGGCGAGCGTCAGGGCTCTTGGCCGTGCGTACGCAGGTCTAATCACCACAAAGGGAAGCAAACCAGCGACAACGAGGAGGCTCAGCGCCAAGCCCCAACTCAATCGGGATCTGTGTTGCTCAGGTATCCACTGGCGCAGACCCAACATCATCAGCACACTGACACCGGCCATCGCCGGGAAGACCAGGCGTCCCTGGAAAGCAGGAGAGATCCAGGTCCAGCGTAAGACGGAGACAAAGAGAACTCCAGCCCAGAGCAGGGGAATGAGAACTCGAAACTCACGAGGTCCGATAAGTGATTTCGACCGTCGAGCCATCCACATCACGAAGCCAACCAGCCCAGCCGACGAAAGCAGATCGAAGAACCAGTAGACAGCCCGGGGAGCCATCACGTTTACCCCCCCAAACAGCCCCCAGTACGTCCATCGGAATGTGCCGAACTCGCCGAGCCAATCAGCGAGCGTGGGCGGCGATGCCCGCCGACCCTGGACGGCAACGAAAACATTGAGCCCCGTCGGATCGCCGTATAGACGCCAGTTGCGCAAGAACCACCACGCACTGACCATCAGGGCCGGCACAATGACCCATGACCAGTCTCGAATGACCAATTGGAGGTACCGAGACCGGGACAGGTGAGCGTACTCACGCCAGGTGCACACGGCGATCACAAGCAGCGCCATCGGCAGGAGGGCGAGCAGGCTCAACTTGGTTAGCACTCCCAATCCAACCACAGCTCCCAGCAACACCAGACTCCACGACCACTGCTCGTTGGGGCGTTTGCGAGATCTGAGCTTCGGGATCCTGACCACGAGGAGAAGACCAAGACTCCCGACAAACGCAGCCATGGCATCGTTGTTGACGGACGCGCTTACGAACAGAAGCATTGGATTAAGGGCCGTCAAGGCCATCGCTCCCAAGGCCAACGCAGGTCGTCCCGGAAAGAGATCACGAGACAGCAGATAGGTCACAATTGCCGTCCCTGCCCCAAACGATAGGGTCAGAAAACGGATCAGGTGAATGGCCAAGACGGAGCCGGACCAAGGAAACTGTTCCTGCTCGGGCCGATGAATGATCAGATTCTTGTTGCAGACCTGACTTGGATTGCCAATGAAGGCGTGCTTGTTCCTCCAAAGCAGACTGGAGAGGTCGGACGTGTCTATCCAGGACGTGGCAACCGCCATGAGAGCGTAGTAAGCCGGTGGCTGACCCCCATCCTGCAGCCACGGGCACGCGTCGGGAGACTCCCGGCAGAGGTCTGGGTCGAGTACGGGTAGCTCGTGATGGTTTTGCACGTACTGGACGTAGGGATAATGCTTGAACTCGTCGGAGGCCTCCAGGACAGGCGTCGCCAGGCTGTAGATCACGCCCAGCAGAACAAACATGCAGACAAGGATCAGAGCCCCGTGATGTGGTCGGAGTGACCAACGTCCACCACTCGGCGAACCGGCAGAGGTCCGGGCTGGTGTCGTTCGGCCTTCCACTCGAACGTCGCGTCTCTGACGGCTCATCATCGGATCGCCAACCGACCCGCCATGATTCCATCGTCCTCAGCTCGCAGGCCCATGCGGTCGTAAGCTGGCAGGCGCGTGGCAGACCCCGAACGATACATGCCCACGACCAGTGTACAGACACCCGGTGGCGCCGACTGGTCAATTTCCACGACGTGGGGATCGCGCACGACATCGCCCGACACCCAGAACGACGTGGGATAGGCCCCACTGAGCGGCGGATGGTCGCTTTGCGCGACCAGTTCATCATCGGAGTCCAACAGATGAACGAACACGGTGTAGTCACTGTTCAAAGACGCCTCTGTACGCCACACCAACGTGACGGTGAGGGTGTCGCCAGGAGCTACCTTCTCAGCAGAGAGATCATATCCCACCAACTCAATGGGCCTCTGCGCTGCAACTTCATCAGACCAGGCAGCCAAGCGAGCTCCCACAGGATACGTGACGTCGTCAGACAGCGATTCGGCCGGACGGATTGGCACGAGATCCAGCAGGGCCAAGCTGAGTGGTGATTGGTCGGAGGGGCATCTGGTCGTCAATCGCTTCCCCTCCTCCGTCCGAAGGCCGACGTGGAGAGCACCGACAGTAGGCACCTGCGCATCCGGAGCCAGTGGAAGGAGGTAACGATCATGATAGATGACACCCGGCTGCCAGAGGGTGGGCGGGAAGTTGCCCCGGCCGGGGTAAGAATCAACGCCAGCGATAGGCTCCAAGTTGCGCCCCAGAACCTGAACAAAGACGAAGAAATCCTCCTGCGGTACGTCCGTGGCCCGCCAATAGAGATTCACCGGCACCAGCTCGCCAGGATGTGCTTCATCCAGCCCGATCCTGCCTCCCAGAAGCTCGATAGACGTCCCATCGAACGTCAAGTCAAGGCGGTCCATCTCCCGAGGAAGATCACTCTCCTGTATGGCCTGGGGCTTTGCATAGGCCGGTAGAATGAAGACGACCAAGGAAATCAATGTTAGCCCGATGTGGACTATTCCCAGAGCCGCCGCCAGCACGGGCCCGCAACGATCCGAGCAGAAGCGCCTGGGCAATAGACGGGACAAGCCCAACATCAGGAGGATAGAGACGGACGCGATGGTTGGCATCAGATACCGGCCTTGCGCACCAAACACAATCATGATGAAACGCCACACAGAGCCCAGGTTCAGAAGGAAGGCAGACACGACAATCAGCAGCCCCCCTACCACCAGACGCCGAAACCGGCGCGAGGTCCGTTGATCCACCAAGACGAATAACAGTCCGATCAAGGCCAGGCGCACCAGCACCCACCAGAAGGCGTACATCCAGGGAGCCACATCGATGTTGAACCAGCCAAACATCGCCCAGTACGATCTTTCGAGCCCTCGGAGCTCGGGGATCACGCTCAACACGCCGATGGGGGTTGAGCGGACCGTAGCGGTGTGGCTGAGCCAGGCATCTACGCCCATCAACTCGCCGTAAAGAAGCAGATTACGCGCGAACCACCACCCACTGATAGAGATAGCGGTGCCAAACACGATGGCGATGCTGGTCATCAAGGATAACAGGCGCTCTTTGCAGAGCAGGTCGCGTACTCCCCGTTGTGCGCCGCGTGAAGCATCGAAGAGCAGAGCGAGGGGAACGATGGGAACAAGGACGGTACCGCTGAGCTTGGAGAGGATGGCCAGGCCAAGCGCTGCGCCCGTTAACACGAGACCTCTGCGGGAGAGTCCTCTCACGGCCAGCCGGACTGCGCACCAGATGGTGAGCGATCCAAACGCTGCAACAGCCGCGTCGTTGCTGACTCTACTACTGGTGAACACGAACATCGGGTTAAAGGCAGCGAGAGCGGTCGCCCCAAGCGCGAACCAGCGTTGATGTGGAAAGAGCTCCAGGGCGGTTCCATAGGTCGCCACGACGACCAGGACGCCAAGCAACGTCGAGACGAGACGAGCAATGTGGATGGTAAGCGGCGTACCCTGCCAGGGGAACCGCTCGGAGGCGGTATGTATCAGACGGTTCTTGTTGACAGTTCGACTGGCATCGCCCATTGTCTGGTGCGGGTTCCGCCAAGCCCACTCCTGTAGATCGACGTCATCCGACACCCAAGAGGTCAACGCAGCGCAGAGAGTGTAGTAGAGCGGCGGATGACTGGCCACGTAGCCAGTGACCCGAGCACCCGAAGGTGTACCCTGCACCGGGAGGCCTCGCCCCTCCGTCAGCTCGTGGATATAGGCGTAGTGTCCGTTGGCGTCAGGCGTTTCGAGAATAGGGATGGTCACACCGTAGAGAAGCGCTACGATCAGGTAGAGGCATAGTATCACCACAACCCCTCGGTGATCTCGCAGCTTGCCTATCATTCTACCTCTACCTCTTCGAGCACGACGTAGCCACCGGGGATGAGGTTGCCATTGACCACAGTCTCAGGGCGCTGCCCCGTGTCCGGTTCATAGAGACCTGCTGTAAGGACATACTGGCCGGGGGGCACAGCCGCCAGCGAAAGGGCATACTCATCCACAACGATTTCCCCTGTTCGCCAACTTGTCGTGGGACGGGTCCAACTCACCGGTACACCGCCTGCCTGGGCAAGCGGCGGCTGATCGGGCAGGCCGATGTGGACGAAAACGTGGTATTCTTCCTCCATGGGTTCCTCAGCTCGCCAGTAGAGGGTGACGTTGAGCATCTGCTGTTCCCGAGCCGATTCATAGCCAAGCAAGCGGATCTCGCTCGCTATCTCCACATCCTCCAGACGGTGCTCAACCTCCTCTGGCAGTTCTGTCCGTAAAGGCCACGCTTCTACCTGCACGCTCCCCAATGTCAGCCAGTCGCGTCTCCCATACCAATGACGTATGGGGACGACCTGCCCGCTCTGCGCCTCAGTCAGACTGATCTGCACGCGATACCGCCCGCCCTCTAGATCGGCCGGAAGCGGCAGCTGCAGGCGTCCTCCCATCCGATCGCCCCGACGCCAGGCGGTGGTCGGGAATCCAGCGGCACTCGGCGCCATCTCGCCTGTGACCATCACGCGTCCCCGCTGATCGACGAGACGGACTCGAAGACAAAGATCCTCGTCAGGGGAAGCGTCGACCTCCCAGGTCAAGAACCCCAGGAGGGGGAGCCCGGCCCGGAACCTGTCGCTCTCCAGTTCACCTGACAGCAGCTTGATTCCCCCCTCGAAACGAGCCCTCGTCCGCGGTGTCGAATCATCGAGCACCGGTCGGACAACACGCAGCTCACCGACGGTGCGGGACCCGCCCAACCCAATCACCTCGAGCTCAGTATGGTATGTGATGGGCGGAGTGTCGTCTGGCAGTGGGAGACGAAACTCAGTATGTACCACCCGATCGGTCGGCCAAGCCGCCGGCGTGTAGAATGGGAGCACCTCTCCCGCCCGCTCGACCCAGACCGTTTCTGCCTCGTCTCTCAATTGCAGCTTCAGCGTGAGAGGTTCGTCTGGTGCCTCGCCCTCCACTTGCCAGTACAGATCCACCCAGGCGTTATCCCCCGCAGCAGCCTCCTGAGCGCGAAACGCGATCAGGTGTAGTGAGTCCCAGGTCTCATTCACGAACTCTACGTTACCAGGCATCTCTTCAAGGGCCGGAGCGCCATCATCGTAGGCAGCCACGCCAACATAGGTCCACCAAGCTTCAAATTCCTGCTGATCGACCTTAAACAGATGCGTATCGGCCCACTCCGGTAAGAAGTCGCGCGGGAAGTAGGTTGGCGGTGGACCATACAGGAACCAGATACGGTCATATCGCTCAGCCCACTCTGTGAACGTCCTTCTCGCCTGTTCCGTGTCGTCGTTGTTGCCAAAGCCAGGGATGACGATTTCTGGACAGGAGCCACGATAGTAGTAATCGAAGGTCAGGCGGATGACGGGGTGATGCAGCACGATCGCATCACCCGGCCGCGCTCGAGCCTCAATGTATTGAACCGCCCCGCGAATATCGTCCTTCCAGAATCGATGCGACGTGAGAATGTCGTGGTTTGCCTGCCCCCTGAAGAACAGCGCGAAGCTCAAAGCTATCACCAGGGCTGGCCAACATCTTCTGCGGAGTGTCGTCAAGCCCTGGGCAACCATCAGCTCCCATGCTGGGGCCACCGTCATCAGGTGCCGTGGGTTCATGTAGTTCGGCTTGACGAAAGACAACCCAAATTGAATCAGGATCGGAAGGATCAGATAACCAAGACCAATCACCCAAGCCCGCCGCCGATCAACCACATCCAGCATGAGAACCCCGACGCCAAGAAACAGCAAGAACGGTGAGAGGAGCCACAGCGGCTGGACGGCGGACGGACTTGGCCCCAGGCTGAAGGAACTCGACGCCTCTCTCAGAATGGAGAGGAGAGGACGGTGGGTAAACGAGAAGGCCCTGACGTGCAATGCGCGCCACGCGAAGGGAGCAAGAGGAATGAGTGCCGCCGCGACAACGCCCAGGGTGATCAGAACTTCTCGACGGCGCGTGCGGAGTCGAAGCATCGCATAGGCCAAGGCTTCGAACGCAAGAAGGAGAAACCCTGCATAGTGCGTATACAGAAGGGCTAACGTGACGACCACAAAGACGACATACTCTCTACGGCGCGGTCGATCCTTCAACAGCGACAAGAACGCGTAAACGGAGGCCAGGCTCAGGACGACGAGCCAGGAGTACATGCGGGCCTCCTGGGCATACCAAAGGAAGAAGGGCGAGGTCGCGCCCAGCAGTGCCGCCCACAGGCCCGCTTCACGACTCATAAGAGACCGTCCCAGCACATACAGAAGTGGCAAGGACAGCGTCGCCGCCACTACCGACGGAAAGCGCAGCAGAAACTCGCTCTTGCCCGTCCATCGAATCCAGACGTGCATGAGCAGAAAATACAGCGGGGGGTGAAGATCTGGCGTAGAGACAACCTCTAGCTCGGCCCCGTCCTGATAATCCGGTCCAATTGGGATCAGATTCACATTCTTGAAGACGAGAGCGATGGGTTGCTCAGCCCGACGAAGCGTCAAGCCTTCGTCGCTCCACAGGCTCTTGGCACCAAGATCGTGAAGACGCAAGGCGAACGCAATCATCAGCAGCGCGATGAGAATCACCCGGATCCGCCAACATCTCGAGGAGCGATCAGAGAGAAAGGTCCTGACATCCATCATACACATTCTACCGCACATGCGACCAACCTCAAGACGGCTCAGAGGAGACGGTGATCGTGTCGAGGAGAACCGCATCCCCGCGAACGGCACCATCCGTCCCCAGCCAGGAGAGCCGCTCACCGGTCTCCAGGAGGTACATCCCCGTCACCAACGGATAGTCGCCCGGCGACAGGTCGGCAGGTATGCGAATCGCGCGACGGTCGGTCACGACCTCACCAGCGTCCCAGAAGGATGTGGGATAGGTGCCGTCCGCGGGTGGTCCGTCATCCTGCGCATGGGGAGGCCCTTCAGAAGCCGCCACATGCAAGAAGACCGTGTAGTTCGCCTCCGGGTGAGCTTGAGCCTTCCAGTAGAGCGTCACGCTGAGGGTATCACCGGGCGCTACCCCCAGCTCGTCGAGATCGTACCCCAGCAACATGATCTCTCCGCCCAGGTCAGCCTCGACGCGGCGAGGCACAGTGACGGCGGGACTCGCCTTCGGTGTGACCTTGATCTGATCGAGCAACGCCCAATCCAGGAGCGAGCCGTCAGAACCATACGCCGGCAGTCGCTCATCGTCTCCAGGCGCATGCCAGCCGATCTCGACGTCGTACACAGCCGGAGCAGGGGTCCACGTCTCCACGGGGACATCAAGGGTATCACAGAAGAGATCGCCAGGCGACCAGCGGCTGGTGGGATAACGGCCCAGGCCTGGATGCGTCGTCCTCGCACCGACGATTCTCTCTCCCGGACCAAGGAGATGAACGAAATAGACGAACTCCTCCTCCATTGAGGCGAGTGATTCCCAACACAGGGTAACCATGATCTCGTCGCCCGGCTGGGCTCGATGGCGGCTGAGTTTGTAGCCGCTAAGACGGATAGACTTACCGAACTGCAGAGTCGTCCGCTCAGTGCGGGCCCGCACCTCCTGAGGAGACAACATCTCGGGCACCGAGTAGACGGGACCGAGTACTTGGCTCAATGCGAAGAGCGCCAGAGCGAACGCGGCAGCCGGAAGGCCGATCGAAAGCCACCTGACGTCCCTGTCACGCATCCACTGCCCTATCCCAAGCCCATAGAGCGGAGCCAGGAAGCCGAGCGAGACAAACAAATACCGGCCGAAGTTGGCTGTATCGATAAAGATCATACGGGCAAAGACGACCACAAGAGTCGTCAGCGGGGCGCTGACCACAACCGACAGGCCCCCTCGGGAGAGGCACCCAAGGGAGACCGGAGGTTCGGCCGCCCGCCAGGACCGGTGTTGCACCCAGAAGAGGACGAAGCCTCCCAGGGCCACCAACCCCAGAAGCCGATACAGGGCATAGGTCCATCCGGGCATCGGGATCTGACCGTAGCCAAACACACCCCAGAACGAATCATGCAGAAAGCCCACCTCTCGCACCGCCGCCGCCAGGTTGGGAGCGTCCTCACGCAGCCCGCCCCACGCCTGTACCTGGCGCCCCATGCTCGTCGGCTCTCCATACAACTGCTGGTTGCGCAGCAGCCACCACCCCCCGATCAACAGCGCCAGCAGAATGACGACGCCACCGAACCGAAGCGCATCCCACCACCGAACACGCTTCTCGCCCACTCGCAGTCGGTACAGAAGCGCCAGAGCTGCCGTAGGCATGACCAGCAAGCAGGTCAATTTGGTCAGAAGGGCCAGTCCGAACAGCACTCCCAACGCCATCGCCCGTTCGATGGTCGGGCCGTGGACAAGGAGCCTGGTAGTCACGTAGAGTATCGCAGCCGTGATCAGATTTGCTAGCGCGTCATCGTGCACCGACGTACTGATGAACAGGAACATGGGATTGAAAGCAACCAACGCCGTGGTCACCAGCCACAGCCTCCGGCGCCGGGGTAGCAACTCCTGCGCAGTCCCGAAGACAAGCAGGAGTGTCCCCGCCCCCAGGCTCAGAGAGAACCAACGCACAAGATGGACACCGAGCGCTACGTCTCGGTAGGGAAATCGTTCCAGAGCAGGATCATGGAGATACAGATTCTTGTTGTCGACGCCAGCGTCGCCGACGCGGTGTATCCAGAAAGGGTTAACCCGCTCCGTGATAGCGTCGAAATTCTCATTCGGCACCCAGTGGGTCAGTAGAGCTCCAAGGACGTAGTAGAGGGGTGGATGATGGGCCTTCGTCGGCTCGTCGGGCTCAAGCACAGGCAGACGTCGTTCTTCGATCAGAAAGCGAATATTGGCGTAGTTCAAGGACTCGTCGGGGCTCTCGAAGATGGGGTTAACCACGCTGTAACCCAGGCCCAACACAATGTAGGCGAGCACGATCAGGACGAGGGCCAGTCTCACGGCTCGGTCGCTCACGGCAAACGGACCCTCGTCAACGGTATGACGTCGTGGGCCAGGGACTGTCCATCACCGTCTGCAGCCGGCAGGCGATCGCCGGTCTCCAAAAGGTACATCCCTACTGCAAGCTCGTAGGTGCCCGGTGTCAGATCCTCGACATGAAGCATGTGCTGTCCGACGATCGTCTCGCCAGGAGCCCAGAAAGAGGTCGGATAGTCGCCGCCAACGGGCGGCCCATCGGCCTGAGCAACCACGTTGCCTTCACCATCGAGGAGATGGACAAACACCATATAGTCGCGATTCACCGGCGTCAGTGAGACCCAATGCAGCGCAAGGAGAACGCGTTCCGATTCCCGCTCCAGATCGTAACCATGTAGGCTGATGGCGTCACCCAGGCGGTAGTCGGTGGAGACAGCAGGCGAGGGAGGCTGCTCCACCGCCAGAAGCTTGAGCCAACCGATCGTCGCGGTATCAATCACGTTCTTCTGGCTGTCCGTGACGGCCAGCCTGCCGGCGCCCCGCTCATAGAGCCCGACATCGAGACGGAGACGACTGGGAGCCACGGCCTGAGAGGCCACCGGGATCGGTATCTCATCGAGGATGACCTCTCCCGGTTGCCAGAAGGATATGGGGTAGTGTCCGAGACCTGGATACGTGTCCCGCTGACCAACCTTGACACCTTCTCGTCCGAACAACTGCGCGAACAGGACGTAGTCTACGTCGGTCTCCGATAGTACCTTCCAATGAAGCGTGACTCGCGCTGTCTCCCCAGGCTCGACGGACACCTGCTCCAGGTCGTATCCGAGCAGGCATGCCAAGGGCTCGCCGTCCTCCACGTAGGTTCGGTCGAGCCGGTACGAAGGCTGGGGGGCTTCGACGTCTTCGTAGACAGGCGGGCGAGCGTAGGCTGGTGCCAAAAAACCGGTCAGCCCGCCAATCCCGAGCGCCAACATGCCCGCTGCCAGTGCCACCGCCAAGTGGGAATGGTGGCGTTGGCGCAACCAAGCGCTGAGACCCGTGACCATCAGGATGGCAATGGACGGCAGGACGGGAAAGAGATAACGCCCGAAATTGGGCATGGGGCGCAAGAACCGCCGCACAATCATCGGCCCAGAGGTGAGCAGCAAGGCAACCAGCAGAATCGCAACCTGCGAGCCGCGAACCGTAGACAGCAGACTCGAAACTGCTGATCGCATGGACCAGCACGAGGAGCGAAGGCGAATTGCAGCCAGACGAAGCAAGCCGAGGACAGCCAGCAGCGTCACCACATCCAGAAGGGTGTATATCCAGCCGGATAGTGGAATCTGGTTGTAGCCCAGGCGGCCCCAGAAAGAGGTGCGCAGCCAGTAGAGATCAGGACCTAGATCGTCCAGTTTCACTGGCTCCTCCCGCAGCCCCCACTCGCTCATCTCTCGCGATGTGCCGGTGGGATCTCCATAGAGGATCGTCTGCCGTGCAAGCCAGGGCACGACAAGAATCGCCATGACACCAACCGTTATCAGTCCAAAGCGTAGCAGTCCGCGCCACGATCGTTCACGCCAGGCGACGACTGCCAAGGTCAATACAGCGGTGGGGACCAAGGCCACTATCGTCAGTTTGGACAGCCATCCCAGCCCCAACGCCAACCCCAGCCCAGCGCAGTGACGCCAGCTGGCGCCCTTCCGCAGGATCACCATCATGACCCAAAGGGCAAGCGCGCCAAAAAGGGTCGCGCCATTGTCATCGTTGACCGCGCCCGAGATGAACAGAAACTCAGGGATGAAGGCTGCCAGGCCAACCGCTCCCAGCGCC